>CAZSUA010000158.1:0-12646 GCA_964609655.1 uncultured Polyangiaceae bacterium
AAATTGCGCTCAAAGATCTCATTCCTGACGTCAATATGGTCAAGTACAAGGAGCGCTTGCTCAGCGACAATGTGGACCGAATATTTGGTGCAGGTTGGGACGCGATCATTGATGGGTGCGACAATTTTCCGACGCGCTATCTGGTTAACGACGCTTCCTTGTTCCACAAGGTGCCCGTGATCCACGGCTCGATCTTCCGCTTCGAAGGCCAGGTCACGACGTTTATGCCGTGGGTTGGGCCCTGCTATCGCTGCCTCTATCCCGAACCGCCGCCGGCGCACTTGGCACCTTCCTGCGCCGAGGCAGGCGTGCTCGGCATTCTCCCAGGTATCGTCGGAACGCTTCAGGCTACTGAGGCGATCAAGCTCATCCTTGGCCGTGGAAATCCACTAGTGGGTCGGCTGCTCACCTACGATTCGCTGGGGATGACGTTTCGAACGCTTAAGCTCCGCCGCGATAAAGCGTGCCCGGCTTGCGGTGAGAATCCGACGATCACCAAGTACATTGACTACGAAGGCTTTTGCGCGGCCCCTTCCGGCCATTAAGCCGACGCTCTTTCGGGCCCGGCCTGTTTGTTTTTGAGGGCGCCAGGTTATGCTGCGCGTCGTGATGCAGCACTCAGGGTGCGCCACCTAGAGAAAGGTTTCAGCATGCGGTTTGAAGTTGTCGGAGTTCTGTTGTCAGTGGCGTTGGTTTCGGCCTGTGGAAAGGATGAGCCCCCGGCAAATACCGGTCAGCCGCCTCTGCAGCAGTGCGCGCCAGGGCAATTTTTCAATGGCCAGACCTGCCAAGGGCAAGCCGCGCTCGCCCCAAGTGCGTCAACGTCGTCCGCCCCGGCACCCACCCAAACAACCGGGGCTCCAGCGCCCTTTCCCATTGCAACTGCCACCACTGGTCCCTCGGCGGTGCCCGCGGATGGCGCCATGACGCAGACGGCGACGCAGCTACTCATCCCACTCGGGCAGAGCCACGCACCTTCCGGAGCAAAGGCCGTCGGGTCGCCACTCGTAGGTCAGTTTCAACAGGGCCAGACGCTCGAAGCTCAGGTCATGATGAACCCCGGCAAATGCTACACGATTGTGGGCATCGGCATGCCACCGATCCAGAACGTCGATTTGCAGGTTCTACCCACGATTGGGATCCCTGGCTTACCGGCGCCAGTCCTTGCGACGGACCAGACCACCGGCCCCAATGCGGTCATTGGGGACAAGCCCACCTGTTTCAAGTGGGCATTCCCGATGGCGGCAGTCGTTAAAGTGGTGTTGACTGTGTCGTCGGGCCAGGGCGTGGCTGCCGCGCAGGTTTTCGAAAAGTAGAGGTGAGCTTTCTCAAGCTTGCGGGCGGGGCCGCCGGAGTTCGCACCAGGTTTCCCCGAGACCTAGCCGCGCACGCCGTGCGAGTTCGCGTTCCGTGGCCCACACGCTCATTTGGAGCGCAAGCGCAGCCAAGCAGACACCCGCGATGACGTCGATCAGCCAATGCCAGCGCAGATACATAGTCGCCAGCACGATGTTCAAGGTGAAAAACGCCACGACGGGCCAGGTGTAACGGTAGGGCACCAAGCGGCGGTGGCGGATTGAGAAAAGCGTCAGGAACGTCGGCGCAGCGGTGTGGAGCGACGGGAATATGTCCTTCTGCGCACCACCCGAATGCACCGTCTTCATCACTGCATCGAGCCAGAAACCTTGGGGCAAAGGGTGGGTGAAATCGTCTGCCAGGGCGACGATCGGACCGAACCCGGGAACGAACATGTAAAGCGATTGCCCGACCACGTACACGGTGAGCAGGCCTAGCCCAAATTCTCCCAGGCGGCGTTCATCACGCGTGATAAACATGATCGGAAAAATGTGCGACCACACCAGCCAGAAATAGCCAAAATAGAAGAATGAGAACCACTCTGTTCTGAAGGGTGTCACATACCGGTCGAGCAGCACTGCTGGCTCAAAGCCAAAAAGAAAGAGATCGAGCGCGTGCAGCTCCTGGTCCAGGTTGCGCGGGTTCACTAGGGGCAAGAAGTGGTCCAAGAACAAATAGCTGGTGAGGATCACGGTGAAGAGCGTTACCCGGTAGACAAAGGCCGGCGCAGCAGGGCGCTGCCAAGACCGGGTACGCACGACCAGCGTCACTGCGCAAAAGACTAACCAGAGGCTCGACATCTGCAGAATGCACAAACTTCGAACGGGATGCGCTGGCGCCGTGATTGCCGCGAGGCACATCAGCGACAGGTAGCTAAACACTAGCCAGTCTTGGGGTCCCAAGGTCTGCCAGGACGCACTCAAACCCAACGTTGGGCTGGCCGTACCGGGCTGGGAATTCAGGTTGGTCGCCATGAGCGGGCCCGGCAGATATCACACAAAAGTGGCTCCAGGGCGGGAAAATTGCCGCAGAACTAGCGGCGAGGCGTGTGGCAACGGAGTCCAAGCCCGGAAAAGACACGGGATGCCCATGAGCGCAGCCAAAGTACCCAGTTTGGCCTGTCAGAAGCCTCGCGCGCTGGTCAAGACTTCTGTTAGCCTCCGCCCCCGCATGCAGCGTTTCCCTGTCTTTGTCTGGTTTTCGTTGGTATTTCTAGTCGCGTTCTTCGGGCCCGAGAACGCGCACGCCTTTCCGGCTATTTATGTTGGAAAGTCAGCCGGCGATCGGGTGGCACATTCCACCCAGGTTGTGTTCATGCACAACGAAAAGGCTACCGTCGTTACCTGGATGCCGGACTACGAAGGGCCACTCGACGCCTTCGCTTTGGTCACGGTGGTGCCAAGTGACGTGACGGCAGAGCGCGTTGTGACCCTGAAACGCGATTTTGTGGATCACCTGGATAAGCTGAGTGCACCCCGTTTTCATGAATATTGGGAAATGGAGCCATGCGAACCTGGCGAGCCAGAGCAGGAATGGGAACGAGATCTCACGGCGAAGGAAGGCACTGCCTTCCTGGGTGGTGGTGGTCCTTCATTTGGGACCAAGAAAGCGGCGAAGGAGCTGTTCCTCAACGTCAATGTTGAGTTCAAGAATGGCGAATACACGTTTCACCTGTTGGACGCCGGAGACGACGCTGCAGGCTGGCTGAAATCCCATGGCTACCTGGCGCCGCCTGATCTCGCCGCCCGCTTGGCTCCCTATTTAGGTAGGCAAATGAAGGTTTTAATCACCGAAGTCGATCCGAAGCGCATCGAGCTGGTCGGTGGCGAACGAGCCCAGCTTTCTCCCATCCAATTTTGGAGTGAGGGCGATGTGGAGAGCATGCCGCTCAGGTTGGGCTTGGGCAATGCGCCGGCCAAGGACAAGCAGGAAGTTATCGCCTACTTCATCGACACCAAAGATCGGTTTGAAGCGAAGAATTACAAGACGCAGTTCGCTCCGACGAACCTCAACGTGGATTTTATCGCCAAAGAAAAAATGGGGGAATTCTACGGCGCCCTGCACGATCGCTTTCTCGAGAAAAATCCTCGCACTTTCTTGGCTGAGTATGCTTGGTCGCTCGAAGGCTGCGGGCAACCGTGTGCCACCACGCCGCCGGAGCTTTCCGAGCTGCTCGCTTTGGGGGGTCAGGTTTTCGAACAATGGGTGCCTGACGAAGAAAAGAATCCAAAGCCCCCCGATCTCTCCGATGCTGAGAAGATGTCCTTCAAAGAGGACCTCAAGCTGATGGAGCCCAAAGATCGCGCGAAGGCGAAGAAGACGTTCGAAGAAGAGCGCAAGACGATCGCTTCACGAAAGCTCTTGGTGCAGCGCCACAAGTATTCGATTTCCCGGCTCCACTATCGTTTCGGCGCCGCGGATTTACCTGAGGATCCGAACTTTGGCCGTGCAGCGACACCCGTGCAGGGAGGAACAGCTTTGCCCACGGGACCGAAAGGGATCACCTCTTCGGAGGCGAAAGCTTTAGCGCCCAACCGTTTTCAAACGCGCTTCTACAATCTGCATCCGACCCCGGTGGTGGCCAATTGCTCCGCGCCCCTACGTTTTCGCTGGGGCAAGGCGCCTCGCACCTATCGGGGTCTCAGAAAAATTTGGGTGGCCGAAGATCTGACCCGCAAGAATCGGAAAAAGCTCGACGTCGAGCAGGTCTTGTTGAGCCCCATCCCTGAGCTGGGTCTAAAACCGAAACCTGTAGCGGTTGCAGCAGTACCGGATGCCGGTAGCGCTGCCCCGTCCGCCACAGACAGCAAATCCTGCGGTTGTCGCAGCGTGGGAGCGACTAGTTCCGGTTGGAGTGCATGGGTTTTGCTACTTTCGCTGACTCCCTGGGCAGCGCGGCGAATGGGACGAGCGCAGAAAAAGGGCTCGTAACGGCACGTGCACCCCTGCTCGCAAAATAGATTCTAAAAAGATCGCGCGCGACTTCGTTAGCTTTCCGATGCCAAATCGGATCGTTGTGTAACAACACCCCCACGAGCACTTCAGGGTTTTCGGAGGGCGCGAACCCAGAGAACCAACTGGCAGTTTGGCTCTCTGGGCTGAGTGCTAGGGTGCCCGTTTTCCCTGCCGCTCGGATGTCGCCAAGGTAGCTTTGGCCGCTCGGATCGGTGAATGCCTCTCGACAGGTGCCACTGTGGATGGTCACTTCAAGCATCTTGCGAAGGCGGTTTGCCGTGGTGCGACTCATCACTCGCGAGATCGTCTCCGGCACTTCGGGAGCCGCATAGTCTCCTGCACGTTCGACGATTCGCACTCGAGGCACGAGTCCAGAAAGCGCGACAACGTGGGTGAGTTGAGTGGCGCCCAAGAGCGAAAGTCTGCTGTTCTGAAAACCAATGGCGGTGCGTGCCAGCTCAAGGCCGAGGGCTGGCGTGGCTGGCGTGACTGGCGTGGCTGGCGTGGCTGGCGTGGCTGGCGTGGAGAGAGAACCCATCGGCAGCGCAACATCGAAGGCTAAACTCTGATTGAACCCAAAGCGTTCCCCGTAGGTCTTCAGCGTGTCGGCGTCGAGGTAGTGGGCGGTCAACTGCGCGTAGGCAGCATTCCGACTGAACCCCAGCGCTTGCCAGAAAGGGCCGCATTCCACGACGACATTTTTAGGCCGAGTGAGGTGTTCTCCAGTGATCCCGTGCTCGCCGCCCGCGGTGCAAATCTGCCAGCGCGGCGTCACGCGCGTGCGTTCAAGCAGAGCCGCGGTGGTGACGATTTTGAACAAGCTGGCGGAAGGTGTGTCAGAAGTTAATAGTAGATTGCGTCCGGAGGTGGAAGCATGCGTCCAGACCAAAACTTTGGATGTTTTGATATCAATCACAATGGCAGCCGCGGCGTGGGCATGCGCTTGATTCAAAAGTGTCTGGGCTTGTTCTTGGAATTTTGCTTGAAGCGTGAGCTGTGCGAGTTCTCCGTTCTCGGTGGGTGCCACACAGCGACCGTCCAGAACTCGAATGGCACCGAGGTCAACTTGGGGAGCCAGCGCCGGCGCCACAGCCCCAGCGTCGGGCAAGGCGCCAAAAAGGAACCCGGCCAGAGGCAACAGGAGGAGACTTCGAGCGCGCTGCACGCCAACGGGATTACTGACCAACGCTGGACTGGGCCAAGTTCCTAAAACCGTCCCGTTCGCGCGGTGCTACGCCCGCCGTCGACAGCGATTTCCTGACCGGTGACGAAGTCTGCCTGGGCCAAATACAACACAGAATCCGCGATGTCCTCAGCCGTCCCGGTGCGTCGCAGTGGCACGGAATTCGCGAGGCTTGCCACCGCCTCAGCAGACATCCCGGGAGGCGGCAACACCGTGCCCGGAGCGACCGCGTTGACACGCACTTCGGGCGCCAGCTCCAACGCCAGCGCTTGCGTGAGGTGGCTCAGTGCCCCCTTTGAGACCACGTACGGCAGGTGGTTCTTGTAGGGAGTCTTGGCACTTGAACAGGTAATGAAAACGATAGAACCACGGGTGGCGCGGAGTGCCTGAGCCGCGTGACGCGCGAGATGGAAGGGTGCCACGAGGTTGAGAGCAAGGGCACGGGTCAGGTGTTCGTCGGTGATGTCATTGAACTCCACGCGGTCAAAGTTGGCTGCGCCGAGCACCAAGAGATCGAGGCCTCCGAGCTTTTCCAGCACGGCATCAATGAGTGCCTTGCAAGCTTCCGGTTCGTAAAGATTGGCAGCGAAGAGATCTGCTGTTCCGCCGTCGTTTCGGATCTCGTTCGCGACGGCCGCGGCTTCCTTGCTGCTTTCATGATAGTGCACGGCGACGTGCATGTGAGCACGCCCGAGGGCACGAGCAATCGCAGCTCCGACGCGCTTTCCAGCACCGGTGACCAAAGCCCGTCGCCCTGCGAGCTGAATCACTTAAAGGCCGCCGCTCGTGTCCACATCCGCTTTGCCTCGCCCTACGGGATTACTAGAAAGTGAATGTTACCTTGCCGGGCCAGCTGCCCGGGCTCGGGAATTGCGCGCTTTCAAGCGCGTCCGCTAAACAATCGACGGCTTCTTCACCGGCGTCGTCGGGAGCGGTTGCGCTCGCCGCGAGTACTTTCCCATCGGTGTCGACGTAGGCGGTGGCCGTGAATTTTCCAGCGGACGACCCACGGCAGCTTTGCGCCTTATCCTGGAACTGAGCGTGCTCCACGACGTCGGTCGCAAAATCTTTGCGGAGACTAGCGGCCGGTCGCCCGCTGCTGGCCGGGTCAAAAGAATACGATTTTCGAGCGATGCCGGTACGACCTCCGACGGGCTTAGGCCAGGCGCGTGCACGGAGTGCCTTGAGCATGCATTTTTCTGTCGCGCGATCGCCCAAGGAGGAGGTTTCCAGACGTGCCGCGGCGATGCCTCCGCTCTCATCAATCTTGATCACAAAGCTCGCTTCACCGCCAAGATATTCAACGCGATCGACTCCCTTCCGGAAGCAATGCTCAAGCGAGTTGCTGCTTCCCGAAAACGCAGCCTCCACAGCGTCCTCGTTGAGCCCGCCAATTTCGCTCGACATCTCAATTCCGCTATGGTCCCGAGAATCATCCGTCTTGGGGGCTGCTTTCGGTGCTCGCGCCTGCGGTTCAGTACCACCACAGGCTATCGTCAACATGCTGGCCCAGATTATGGTAGGGATTGATTTTTTCAGCTTCATTGTGCGCCTTAGCGGTCTTGCAGGTGCCCAAGTAGCGCGCCTGATACTGCGGAACAAGTCTGCGCGCATCGCCCCAATCCAGCGGCCTAGATCTTGAGTGGTTTCCTCGGGTGAGCCGTGACCTCTATCTCAAAGTCGACCACGACGCGCGGCGTACTGATTGCGGTACACAAGATAGTAAGCATGCTTACTATCTTCCAAGGAACAAAAAGGGCAGCTCATCTGGCACGCGTGCGACGCGGCCCCGCACCTAGTCCAAAACCAAAATTCCGGGCACAAGGCTGAGGGATTCACGCAACGCAGGCTTTGGGGAAACGGCGACTGCAACCTTGGCCGCTCGGAGCATGTCGGTATCAAACACGTTGTCCCCAAAGCAACCGACCCAATGGGCGGGCCCAAATAGTCGGCGGCCGGCTGCGACTTTGTGTTGGGCATAGGGGGCGGGGCACTTCATTCGGGGTTGAATGCGGTCCGCCACCAAGAGGGGCTCGGCCGCGACAATATCGGCTGGCTCGAAGCCAAGCGGCAGAGCAGCTTGTCGGACAATGAATTCGGGCGAGGCTGAGATCACGACGCTGCGTGTCCCCCGTTCGTGCAAAAAACTGAGAATACGGAGCAGCTTCTGATTGTAACGAAGCGCCAGACTGCGCTCAGCAAGGACTCGATGCGTGAAGCGAGCGAGATCGGCGGCATCGATACCGGCGTAACACCAGGTCATCACCTCGCACACGACACTTTCCGGGAAAGCCGAGGCTCGATAGGCCTGAAAAATACTGTGCGCTATGTCGCTCGGGCTCCCCTCTGCGACCACTCGATACGTTTCACTGCACTCAAGTAGGGCAGGGCGTGCACTTTCGGAAAGCATTTGGTTCGCGATGGCTTCCAGGAAGACATCTTCACCCACATCGCCCGACCACAGCGTGCCATCGCCGTCGAACGTCACCACGCAACTCTCGGAGGCGTGCACGGACAGGGCCACATCGAGGCGTTCGATGATGCTCTCCACGTCGACGCTGAGAACTGACGGGAGTGGCTCAGACATGCGGGTCCGGAAGTGTACGATTGTTCGGGTCATGCTGTCACGCTATGAAGCGTGCATGTTAAAGCTCAATGAAGGCCGATTTTTGCGCTTGCTCACCGAGCTCATCGGTCAGAGTGAGCGGCTCCAGAACGCCCCGGGCGCGGGCCTAGTGCCCGAGGAAGCGTTGCCCGCGGATACGGTGCTGCGGGAGCTGGAGCCCCACGTGGCAAGCGGTGCGATTGAGGTGCAGCGCATGGCGGCGCCAGGTTTTGAATCTAGACCAAGCCTCGTCTTAACCCTGCGCGGTGAGACACCGCGCACCATAGGATTTGTTGGTGCGCATTTCGATGTCGTTCCGGCCGATCGAGAGGCGGAGGGTTGGGAACGGGATCCGTTTAAGCTCTGGGTGGGTGAGGATGGGACGCTCTACGGCCGTGGCGTGACCGATTGCTTGGGACACGTGGCGCTCATCACTGACTTTCTGCTGCAGTTGGTGGAGCGGGGGGTGAAGCCGAAACGCACCGTGAAGGTCGTGCTCATCGCCAACGAAGAGGAAGCTCCGCGACCGGAGTTGGGGCTCGACTACGTGGTAGCTGAGGGAGCGCTGGATGACTTGCAAAATGGGTCGATTTACTGGCTCGATAGCGCGGATTTTGGCCCCACCGTGGGCACGGGCGGCATCGCCATGTGGCGGCTCGAGGTGACGGGCGTGACGGGCCACTCGGGCATGCCGCAAAACTGCGTCAATGCGCTCGAGCTTGGAATGGCCGTATGCCTTGAGCTCAAGCACTGGTTTGAGCGGGAATACCCACCGCATGAAAATGAGAAGCGTTGGGGATTCCTGTCGCCCTCGTCGCTCAAAGCCACGGTGATTTCAGTCATCAACGACAAGATCACCAAGATCCCAGGTTTCGCTAAGATCGAAGGCGATATCCGGCTCACGCCATTCTACGATCTCGAACAAGCTCGGCTTGCCGCCGTGAGTTTCATCGATGCGTTGAACGCTCGGCTCCAAGCGGGGGAGCTTCCGCCAGGTTTTCCCCAAGTCGTTACCCAGTCGGGTCAGAGTGCGAGCATCAAGCTTTTGCCGATTGGCCGCATGATGGAGGGGATCGCTTGCGATCTTGAGTCCGAAGGGCTGAAAGTGCTGCAACGGGCCATCACCCACGTTCGGGGCGAAGAGGCAGGAAAAGCCTTTTCGATGACGGGCTCACTGCCGCTCGTTCGAGATCTGCAAAGGCGTGGATTCGACGTGCAGATCACCGGCTTTGGCCGCAGCACCTATTACCATGCGCCGAATGAGCAAGCGAAGCTTGAACACTTTCGTCAGGGTTTCGATATCCTACGTGAGATCCTGCTGACCGCCGAGTAAGCGAGAAGGACCCCCAGGGTTGATTCGCTCGCGAAGGCCACTTGGGGCGCGTGGGTGCTATGCTTCGCGTAGCTTATTCAACACGTTGACATCTTCTAATGTGGAGACGTCTTGCGTGATCTCTTTGCCAGCTGCGATATCTTTCAAGAGGCGGCGCATGATCTTTCCGCTACGAGTCTTCGGCAGCCCGTCGGCGAAGCGAATGCTGTCAGGGCGGGCAAATTTTCCGATTTCGGTTGCCACATGCGCGGAGAGCGACTTCTTCATCTCGTCGCTGGCAACGTGAGGAGGCTTCAAGGTTACGAACACCACTAAAGCCTGGCCTGTGAGAGCATCTGGGCGCCCTACGGCAGCGGCTTCAGCCACGGCAGCGTGCGAGACGAGCACGCTCTCAATCTCTGCGGTACCGATCCGATGGCCAGAGACATTCAGCACGTCGTCAATCCGGCCCACGACATTGAAGTAACCCTCGCTGTCGCAGCGTGCGCCATCACCCGTGAAATAAGCACCTGGGATATCGCTGTAATATTGCTGTTTAAAACGATCGTCATCGCCCCAGATGGTGCGCAACATACTGGGCCAGGGTTCGCGAATGACCAGCAATCCGCCTTCGTTGGCATCCACCTTCACGCCCTCTTGCGTGACCACTTCAGGCTTCACGCCAAAAAACGGCAAGCCCGTGGAGCCCGGCTTAGTGACATGTGCACCGGGCAGCGTCGTTAACATGATGGAACCCGTTTCCGTCTGCCACCAGGTATCCACGATCGGGCAGCGGCCTTTGCCGATCTTCTCATGGTACCACATCCAGGCCTCCGGATTGATGGGCTCACCTACCGAGCCTAACAAGCGCAAACTCGAAAGATCCGCTTGGTCGATGAAGCTTTCCCCCTGCCGAATGAAGGCCCGGATCGCGGTGGGCGCAGTGTAGAGAATCGTGACCTTGTGTTTGTCGATCAGCTTCCAGAAGCGACCCCAGTCTGGAAAATTGGGGGCACCCTCGTAGAGCACGCAGGTGGCTCCATTGGAGAGTGGCCCGTAGACGATGTAACTGTGGCCCGTGACCCAGCCGATATCAGCGGTGCACCAATAAATATCATCTTCTTGCAGGTCGAACACATACTTGCTGGTGACGTGCGCGCCGACCAGATAACCTAGGCTCGTGTGCAACACCCCTTTGGGTTTGCCTGTAGAGCCTGACGTATACAGGATGAACAGTGGGTGCTCGGCGTCCACAATCTCCGCGCCACCACGGCTCGGAGCCGCTGTTTTCAGCGCTTCCACCCAATCGACATCGCGCCCTCGCATCATCTCAATAGGGCACAGTGCCTGCCCGAGACGGCGATACACGACAACCTTCTCAACCGTTGGTGATTTCGCCACGGCTCGGTCCACCGTCGCCTTCAAGGGCACGACGCTGCCGCGCCGGTACGCGCCGTCCTGTGTCAGCACCACCTTGGCTTGGCAATCATTGATGCGATCACTCAGTGACTCGGCCGCGAACCCACCAAAGACAACCGTGTGCGGGGCTCCAATACGAGCGCAAGCTAACATCCCGATCACAGCTTCCGGCACCATCCCCATATAGATGGCGACCCGATCGCCACGTTCAACACCGAGAGCTCTCAACACCGCTGTGAGTTGCTCCACGCAGGCGTGCAATTCGGCATAGGTCAGCGACGAGGATTCGCCGGGTTCACTTTCCCAGATCAGGGCTTTCTTGTTGCGGGTTTCGCTCTTTAGATGGCGGTCCAGGCAACTTTCAGTGACGTTGAGCTGTGCTCCAAGGAACCATTTCGCGTGCGGCAGCTGCCACTCTTTGAGGCTGCTCCAGGGCTTCCGAAGCACCAACTCCGCTGTTTCCCGCTTCCAGAAGGTGTCGGGATCGGTCAGGCTTTCTTGGTAGAGCCGTTCGTATTCTTCGGATGACTGGATTCGGGCGCGCTTGCGAAACGCAGCGGAGGGTTCAAAACGACGATCTTCAGCGACAAACGTTTCGATGGAATTGGCAGTCATCAGGACCTCAGGCGCACAAGGACTAGCGCGGAAGCTCAACGCACCATGCGCAGAACTCGGCGAACGCACCAATCCTAATCAGGCCTGCACGGAGAGGCTAGCCTCTCCGGCAACTGGGCCTCGCAGTTCTGACTCAAGCCAGCTTATTGAGGGCGATCTGAATACGAGAGATCGTGCGAGCAGCCGTTTGCACGCGCAGCGCGCCTTTGCCCGCTGCCTTCGCCAGAAGCTTGGAAGCCGCAAAAACGACCGCCTCCGCTACCTTGCGATCGCCTTCGGCAACAGCCTTGCGGGCATTTCGTACTGCGGTTCGAACCGCGCTGAGAGCGCTGCGGTTACGCAGGGTAGCTGCGATGCGTTGACGGTTGCGCTTTTCTGCTGAGGGATGATTAGCCATGTCCGTATCCGTCTACTTGGTTCCACTTGGTATTTGCGCGCGTTTAGCGTCGGGCGCCTTGGGGTCGTACCCTTCCGGGTGGACCGAAAATTTGGGGGTGGAGGTGTCCGCGATAGCGCTCTTGCGTGCGCGGCCAGCTGCAGTGGCACGAAGGTGCCGGCGTCGATCAGTTTGTTTTGTAGAAGAAACCATTGTTCAGTCTTCCCCGTGGGGTACCGACCTGATAGCCGGCAAGCAAGGGGCGGGGAATATGGGCGAAAGCCCACGGATTGTCAACGCTTCGGAGACGACTCAATCGAGGGGGCGAATCGTGAGCGGCACGCTGTAGCTGGGGCGAGAGAATGGCTTCACGCGCGCCGCACCGAGGGCGCTTTTTATGCAGCTTTCCGCGGGGGTTCCGGCGGCGGGCCCAGAAACGCTAACACTCTTGACCGAGCCGTTGGAGTCCCACGTCACCGTCGCGGAGGATGGGCCCTTTTGGCCTGACACACAGGATCTGGCCGCGCTCAACCGAGAGGCGACGGCTGCCTGAACTGCGCCGCTCGAGGGCTTTTCGGGCAGGTCCGAACTGGCGCTATCTGCTGGCTTCATTCGGGCGGGCGGGGCGGCGCTACCGCGGCTCGGTTTCTCGGGCGCAGATTCAGAAACCTGTGGTGGCGCATTCGCAGTGGGGGCGTTCGCAGTCGGGGCGGCGGCCACGGTTGGGCCCTCTTCCAGCTGAACCTCTTCGGCGGCGAGCTTGCCTTTTTTGTCTGCCTTGTCGACGGCGACGCCACCCCGGGTGGCTTCGCGCTTGCTCGCCAC
>CAZSUA010000159.1:0-12500 GCA_964609655.1 uncultured Polyangiaceae bacterium
TGCGGAGATCTATCGGTGCCTGCATAACGTGGGCTCTTGGCCCCCAATTGGGTCGGGTTCACCGCTCCTTGAGCTTCGGTGACGTGGTGAGCAGGGTCAGAGTGCTGTCGGCTAGGTGGCCTGCTCTTGCCTATGCTCCTCCTTCCGACTGATTTCGCACTTCGAATGTCTTGTGCTCACGACGCTGGCTGAACCACCGGGACGGAGTGCTGGCCCCCCCCGCCGGTTGCTTCCGTTGTGCAGGCTGCGCCGGGCGTGCAAGCACCTAGTTTGGCCCCCCGATGCTGATGATCCACCTCCACCCGTTGGAACAGCTGCCGCTTCGTGAGCTACCGACCCGCATGCTGCCTGAGAGAGGGCAAGCGCCAGCGTCAGAAACGCCCGCACACTCCGAATATTCAACGAGAAGTCCATCATGAATCGTGGAGAGAAGTGTAGTCCGGCTGACCCAACCCGCCAAGTCGGCGATCCGTCGGAAAGTCTGAGTTAGCATCAAGGTTCAGTGCATTCAGCGCTACCACTGATCGAAGAACGGGCGCAGATCGTTCCCGTCGACTGAAAATCGTCCTCGACGAGCGCGCCGTAGTCGCAGCGGCGGGCAAGCGAACCGCGACATTCGCCCAGCTGGTCGAGAGTGCCACACGCGGTCTCCGCGGCGCTCGAGCAACCGTAACGTTCAGCGCGCGTCCAAGCGCAGAACTGATTCGCTTCACAGGTTTCCGCATCGAGCACGCCTGCGACGCAGCGCACCGCGCGACCGTTGAAACACGCGCCCGCCGCGTCGACACCGCCACAATCCCGGGACCCGATTGGGCGCGACACCTGGGGCGACAGCCATTCGTCCAAGATGTCGAGCCGGACATAGAAGTCCGCCCCGACGCAGCTGTCGGCACCTTCGCTCAGCACGCCCAAAACGACTGGGGCCCCGCTCTCGTCGCGCGCCAACATGGCGCCACCGGAATCGCCCAAGCAAGTACCTGAGCGACCGAGCCCATCGACTTCAATATGATCCTGACTCACCGCTTTGATTGCTTCGGCGATGAATCGTCGTTCGTTCGGCGGGCTCCAGACGTCGCTGCCGTACCCCGCCAGCTGCACCAGGTGGCCGACCGAGTCAGGTCCCAGCAAATGACGGCTCCAAGGCAACGCTTGCACGGCGCTCACTTGGGGGAGTTCCTCTACGTCAACCAGCGCCAAGTCTAGCGAGTCGTGCACGCGTGCGACGCGCCCCGACAAGGCAGCTATTGGACAAGCCAGGCTCGCGCCAACGATGACTTTCAGTTCCCCCGGATCGGCGTACGTCACACAATGGGCCGCGGTGAGGACAGCCGAAGCACCAACCACGACTCCCGAGCAGACGCCCTTCTCTGCACCTTTAGCAAAGGTGAGAGCAACGTTGGCGTTGACCTCTCGTTCCGAGAGTCGCAGCAGGTTCGGGCTCGGTCCGCCCGCAACCAAGCACGCGGTCGACGACCCCGAAGGTGGGGAATCGGGCGAGCGGCAGCCAACTAGCGAGAACGCAATGGCTGAAAGGCCTGTCAGAGGCAGGGCGCGCCACATTGCGAGCAGCACTTGCTACCGAGGCACGCAAGCGCTGACAGCGCTTGATTCTTCATTGCCTCGTCCCCAGAGAAGCAGCTGAGCTGACACTTATCGAGCTCCGCTCCCTGGTAGCCGGCGCAAAATATCAAGCAGCCGTTCCACTGCGAGCAGTCCTGGCCCGAAAGACAGAGAACGATTTCAGGATCGCAGTTGTCCCATCCGCACGAGCCGCAGTTGGTCCCCCGACCATAGAGATAGCTGCCCTCTTCGGGTTTCTTTACGAGCTCAGGCCGGGGCTGGTCACGCGGCTCGGTCGAGCCTCCCCCTGTTCCGGTCGCGCCGGGCGTTGAACCCCCTGGAGCGGACGTTCCGCCGGTCCCAACGTCGCTTCCCGAACTGCCTCCGCTTCCCTCTTCCGGACGCGCTAGGGGCAGGCAGCTGACCGTCGAATCTTTCACGTCGATACAAGAGAGCGGACCGCAAATTGTTGGCCCTAGGCAGCTGCATCTCGGGGACGCACAGTCTGCCTTGCGATCAGTACATTGGTACACGGGTTCAAGCTCGTCTTGCCATTCCAGGCAGAGCTGCCCGTTGGCGAGACACAACCCACAACCTTCGAGATATCCGCACGAACTCAATGGCGTGCAACCCGCCCAACAGCCATCCACCAAGTACGCGGCCTGCCCCATTGGGCAACTCGGTGGGGCCTCCTTACACAAAGCGCGTGAAGGGCGACACTCCTTGGCGTCTGCGACGCATGACCCAAACACGCACGAACTGCCTAAAGCGCAGTCTTGGGCTCTTCCGCACTCCAAGGCTGCCGAGCCCCCGCCCCCGCCGCTGCCACCCGCGTGCCCTCTGGACCCTGCGGAGCCGTTGAGAGGAATTTTAACGGTCTTGCCTCCGCAAGCAGCCAAAATCACAATCGTGGCCAGGGGGCCTAGCAGGTGTCGGTGAACTATCATCATGCTGCTTCCTGATTATAACGTTCTCCGCCCTGCTGCAAAACTCCATATCCTGTAAGATGCGAACGGCTACTCCGGTCAACCCAGCGGACCGGAGTAGATCGCCGTAGACTCAGAGCCCCATGAAGCTGAGAGCAGAGTTGTAGAAGAAAGCGTCCAGCGGGCGCATCGTGTTGGGCTGTGAGACCGTGCACGCGGAGCCCGCGCAATCCTCCGTGGAGCTTGTACCGAATACGTAGTGGCCTCCGCCGGAGGAGAAGTACGACGGTCCGCCGCTGTGACCGCCACTGGTGTCGGTGCTGTATTTGTAGCGACGCGGCCAGCCATCACCATCGACCGAGAGCCCGGTTCCAAGAGTGAAAGCGTTGTCGCCATAGAGGGTCCTGGGCAAACAAACCTTGGGTGCCACCGGAACGGGATCGCCCCCTCCTCCGCAGTTTGGATAGCCTCGGTGGTACTTCGATACGCCGTCGAGAGAAGCTTTGCTCCAATAGGCCAGCCCCTGAGCACCTGGGAACGAGCCACCTGCCTCGCGGCTGACACGCATCACGGCAATGTCATTCGCCTCGCACTCATCACTAATTGTAGCGAGGCCCGCACAATTGTCGACGAAGTACTGCATCATGATCCACTGACCGCCGTCCCAAGATCCGTAGGGAGCCTCTGAGCAGCCAGCGACCGCAGCGCCGAGGTTGTCCAGACAACGGTCCTGCCTCGGCCAAAAATCCGGATCGTTGTAGGTACCGTTAGTCGTGCTCCACAGACAGTGCGAAGCGGTGATGATGTAGCGCGTGTCGGCGTTTCCGGCGCTGCCGACGAAAGTCGCCGTGCAGAAACCGTTGGTCGTCGAGCTTGCTCCATTGAGTTTCAGCTGTCCGATCGTTCGATACGGCCAAGCGTCTTGTGTTGTATAGCCATCCCCGCGGTCAATGCGATTGTCGATACCGGAGCTCCACCCCTTTTTCACGTTCGCATTTTCGGTGGCGAGGCTAGTGGTGTCGCTGTCCTTGAGGGACGGGTTGGCGTAGCCCGCGGCTTGAAGAACCGAGCCGAGCTCGGTCAGCTCGTTCCGATCGAGTTCGACGGAGTACATCTTCTTAGTAGCCGGATCGCCGATCACCACGGAGTTCGGATGCAAGTCCGGTGCATTTGGAAGACTTGCGTCCATTGTTGGTAGAGTGAATTCGGCTGTTGGTAGAGTGAATTCGGCGTCGGGATTGGCGTCTGAATCGGCCAACTTCATCTCGCCGATAAACTTCCAATTGCCGCGAGAAATCCCGGTGCTAATTCCCGCCCACGACGTCGAGGCCTGGGGCTCGACTTCCACACGTGACTTTTCGCTCAGCAGTCCAATGTCCGATCCAGACGCTGCGTGTAGAGCCGAGGTCGTGTTTGCGCTCTAGATGCCCTGCCCGTCACCACACGCGATCGCTTGAAATCCTAGCGCGAGTGCGCTGATCCGTGCCCCTGTCGGTATAGCGAATCGCCCAAATTTTTCGATATGTAACATGTGATCTCGCCCGACGCTCTTGGCGGCGCCGCCAACAATCAACACGGGAGCCTCTGGTGAGCGGAGCAAGTACGGTGCCACGGTGCGGTACGCATCGGTCAGGTTGTCACTCGCGCTCGCCACCGCCAGCGGATCGACCCCAAACGGCACGCGCACCAACATCGCGTCCGCGAACGGCACTCGCACCGCGTCGCTTACCATCCCGCCGTGCTTGCCGAAGGCCGCGCCAAAACCATACGCCGCCAGGGCGCCGTCTCCGCGCGTGACGCTGCACTTCGAAGTCAGACCGGCTGTGCACATCGCACAATTCCCGCAGGAGATGGCCCAGGGCACGATAACTCTGTCTCCCCTAGTAAACTGCTGCACCGCGGAGCCGCAGGCGGTTACCTCGGCCACGCACTCGTGCCCATAGGCGAACGGCCCAACGAACGGATTCGACTGCGAGCTCTCGAACGCCTCGTCGCATAGGTGCAGCTTGGCCCCTAAAGTCAGCACCCGACCCGCGTCGTGCTGCAGAAACAGCGGATCGCCATCACAGCGCGCCGCCACGAAGGGCCGCACAATCACGTCCGTGGGGAAAAGCAAGCTCGGCTCAGCCACGTCCCTCCACGCCAACCGCCGCGCTTTCACATACTGCAACTCCCGCATGCTCCTGCAGTACTCGAGCGCGGCGCTACGCCGGGTCACCAAGTTCACGCTCGCGGATGAGTCCAGGGTAACCTGTGGCGCAGACCTGATCGCTCTCACCGATGACGGCAAGCTGAGCTACTGCAAGCTTGCCAAGCCGCGCACGCGCACGCCGACGCTCGCCCTTCCCGCTCGCAACTGAACGCCGGTAAGCTCTGTGAAGCCTTCAATAACGTGGGCACTTATACTGATAGGCGGTCAACCCGAACGCTGGCCACCGCGAAATCTGGCTGCGT
Source organism: uncultured Polyangiaceae bacterium (assembly GCA_964609655.1). Classification (GTDB taxonomy): domain Bacteria; phylum Myxococcota_A; class Polyangia; order Polyangiales; family Polyangiaceae; genus JBBRRP01. The sequence goes on from CAZSUA010000159.1 coordinate 4,941, forward strand.
GATCTCGATGGTTACCTTCTCGTTCTCGCGGGGCGTTAGCTCGTCCGACCACTTCGCAGACCCAATCTGGCGCAAGATCAAAACCGGTCACATCCGGCACATCCGGCATGCGCTTTCCTTGAGTGACGTGATCCACGACCTCTTCCCGCACTCCGCGAAAAGAACGAAAACCCAATACCTCGTGGAGAATGCGACGGGTGGACTCGCTCATTTTAAGAATTAAAACCTGGTGGTTTCACGAAACTGATTTCACGCGTAATCCGGCTTTTTTTGCTGCTTTAATTTGGTCTGCATCACTGGAAACAAATAAATCCGCTTCCCACTCTAAAGCCGCTGCAACATGGATAGCATCCATCGCTCTCAAGGTATTTTCTTCCAAAAGGAGAATGCTTTGTAAAACACCAATCTCGGTGATATTGCGCAACTCCACATCTCGTAAATCAGCGGCAATGGCTTGCTTGGCCTTGACATACTTTGGTCCATCAAGTTTTCGTTCTCGTCGCAACCGACACAGGGCCGAAATGATTTCGGGATAACAAATCACGGACAACCCCAACTCCGTCGCCTGTTGGCACAAATCGAGAACTTCGTCCGTTCCCTTTTCCGAAACATAGCGCTTGACCAATGAGGACGAATCGAAAAAGACTTTCACAGGCGCGAATCTTTTCGATTCCGGAGAATCGCCTTCGACAAGGAAGAACCGTTCAATGCAATTTGAGGCGGGGATTTTTTCCAGGAGGGCGTTTCTTCCCGAACCACGGCGGTAAAATCCGCCACAGGTTTTCCGTGGCGCAAAATTCGAACCGTTTCACCTTTTTCAACTTCGTCCATGAAGGCAGCCGCGTGCTTGCGGAATTCCGAAAAACTTGTGATTTTCATTCGTTTTCCTTTTGTACCCAATTGTGTACGTAATTGTACGTTTTTAAGGAACTCAAATCAACCTTGGGGTATTTCTTTTCAGGGGAGGGGATGTTTGGAGTGCCACGGGAAACGTCGATCGGACTTGATCTCTTTGAGTCGAGGAATTGAACCATTGCTCGGTCAACGGCGACTGCTCCCAAAATGCTGCGACCAGGCACTGCTGGCCGCGGCCACGCTTTGCTTCTCCTCTTCAACGACCGACCGATTTCAGTTCGAATGGCTTATGCTCGATAGACGCCCTGTGAGCGGAGTGCGGGGCTTGATGCCCGCGCGACGACGGGGCCGAGTGATACAACCGGTCGAGGCCGCGACCCTCGCGGGCTTTTCGCTTGTTCTCGACCAGCGCCGCGATGTCCGTCGGCGGCGCCCTCGCCCAGAGGGTGGCGGGCCGTTTGAGATTCACGGCGGCGCCAAGCAAAGCGAAGTCTTGGCCAACGCCGAGGTGCCACTATGAGATGGGCGACCTTGCGTTCGACTTTGGGTCGCGTCGCACGACCACTTGGCTCGCCTTTGCTGGCGCGGCGTGGGCGCGAGACCACTAGCATGGAGATCCGCCGCCCCGGGCGACGATGACGGTCACCATCTGGTACGAAGGCTGGCAGGACGCCATGCTAGGTCGTGACGGCTCAGATGCCTAGGCGCGACGAGCACTCGATTTTTTCTTGCGTTTCATCACTACGGCCTCGTAAGCCGCTTGAAAACGGGCAGAGACCGAAGTCCCGTCCGATTTCAAACGCTGGCGCGCCGGTGCCGCCAGGTGCGCTTCCCGCAATTCGGACATGAACTCGTCCCACAACGCGGGGCCACCCTCATCGAGCAATTGAGCCCGGATGCCGAGCTCCTCGCTCACCGGCAGATATTTGCGCCCCCACACCGACATTTGGGCCAGAACCGGCAGCAGCTCTATCCCCTGTTCGGTCAGAGTATAAAGCCCCTTCTGCTTGTGGGTGGGGTCCTCTGCCTTGGTGAGCAGCCCTTGCTCGACCAATCTCTTCAGCCGATCGGTCAGGATGTTGGAGGAGATGCCCTCCTCCGAGCGCATCAATTCCCGGAAGTGCCGTTTGCGACCGAACATGATGTCGCGGAGGATCAGGAGGCTCCATTTATCGCCGATCACTTCCAGCGTGAGATTGATTGGGCAGCCTGATCCCCCGACGCGCTTTTCTCAACTGTCTCACCGCTGGGTTCGCTCGCGCTGTAGGTCGAAACCCATAGATTTACATTATGCTGCGCAAGCAACGCGAGAAACGAAACAGAAAACTGGATCCCTACGACGTCCACTTCATAAAAACGGGCAATGATTCCGAAATCCAGAATCGCACTCCCGTCCGCGGATGCCAGACGATCAAGCATTGGACCCAGGGCTGCAATTCTCCGATGAACGATCTCGACGCATCGCTGCAAGCCGCTATCCTCTGCCAAGGAGACGTGAAAACCTGAATCTTCCATGCTCCCTCGCCCCTGTGGCGAGGCGTCTCCAGCAGACCACCTAACGTCAACAGTGTCGTCGGCGGACAAATGGGACTCCGCTTCTGCCACCGCAGTCTCGGTGCCCCACACTCGCAATACGACAGTATACATAAAACTCACCCTGAGCGAGCCTGTTAGGCTCCCGGAGGTGGAGGGGACAACATTTCGGTCGGGATCAGTACTGGACACATGCCTTGAGCTGCACCTGGAAGACCCTTGAAGACTTTGGCGGCCTCTTCGGCGAATTTGGCAGCTGCGACCGCGGCAGCTTTCAATGCAGCGCACACCGCCGGGTTGGCTTCACAGAAATCAAACTTTAACGGTCTGGATTTTCCTTTGTTATCGGCAGGTGGGCTCCCCTGTCGGACCCATTCTTCGTGTGCGTCGCGCACTTCCTCTGGGTCTAGATTTCGCCGCTCGCTTTGCCTACCCGTGGGAAGCACATTCCGGTGAACCCATCTCCAGAATTCGTCCGAGTACCCCATTCGCTTGTCTTTTGGTGCATACCCCGTTGGGTCGATCTGATCGGCGGGGCTCCCATCCGCGTAGGAGTACACTTCAAGCGCTCGAAATCTTCCGCCGAAGTCGACCCCCCAGTGCGTAACTGGCTGACCCAAAGCGTGATTTCTGCGTCAGCATCGTTGAGCGGATCCCGCGAGAGGAATCTCCCCAACTCCGCATCTTGATACCGAGCCCGAAAATAGGTCAGCCCTGTCTCCTGATCGTGATACCTCCCCGTGAATCCTACCTGGTTCCCCACGCCGCTTGCAGCTAACGTCGCGCCTCCTGGCGAAACCACACGTCGCTTACCGTACGGTGTGTACCCGTAACGCTCGGCAAGCTGCCCGCTCGAATTAGTCATCGCCATCACGTGGTAGATCCGATTCTGGTGATAGTACCGAGTGCCTGTGCTGGACACCATGGCCAAAGGTTCGTCGATGTAGGTGCCGTATACGTAACGGCGCTTGAGGGCTGCGTTTTCGTATTCGGCGATGATCTGGTCGCCGTCGTGGACGAAGACAGTTGAGAGGGTGCCGACGGCTTTCTTTAGGCGCCTTCCCAGGACGTCATATTTGTATTGGCCGCCCGCTAGGCCTGGCGCGGACCCGGCGGAGCTCAGCCGGTTCTCGACGTCCCACACGAGCGTTTGGCCATTTTGGTTCAGGACCAGGTTCCCCTTGGCGTCGTGGTTCAGGGCCACTGTGGGGGTGCCGCTCTTGGTGACGGCTGTGACCTCATGCACCGCGCTGTGCGTTCGTGTTTCCGCTACGCCGTCTCGCGTGGTGCCCGCCCAGTCTCCAACCAGCGAGAGGTTCCACGATTGCGTTTGCAGGGGGCCTGCTGACGGGCCGCGCTGAAACGCTGTTAGTCTGTCCTCGACATCGTACCCGTAGGTCAACGCCTCTGCTGGCAAGAGGGGGTTCGATTCATTCACGACACGCTTGTTAGCGTCGTAGGAATAGCTGAGCTGATTGATCCCGGGCGTAGAAATGGTCGCCACCAGGTTATCTGGGCGGTAGGTTCGCGCCTCTATCAAAGCGTTGCCAAACGTGGTGCTGGTCAAGCGTTTGCCAGCATCATAGGCCCTGGTCGCAAGCAGGGTTGTGCCCAGCTTCACGGTTTTCACCTGATCGCGATCAGTGTACGTGCGAGCGCTCACTGAGCCGTCAGGGTAGGTTATCAATGTTTTGCGATTCGCGGCGTCATACGCGAAGCCAACCGTGTAGTTGACGTTATCCACCCGTTGCACTTCGCTTACGACCCGATCGCCCGCGTCATAGGTACGTGTTACCGAGGTGCCGTAGCGGCCGCTCGTCGCGCTGGTGAGGCGCGAATCGGCGTCGTAGGTGAGCGTATCGTTCAATCCATCCGGGTAGGTGCGCCCAATGAGCCGGTTCGCTGCGTCAAAGGCGAACTGAGTGATGAGGCCCGTTTGGTCCGTACGGGATACCATTCTTCGGCCGGCGTCATAGGCATAATTCCGCACGTTCGGCACCCCTGCTTGTTGAGCTGGCAGGGTTTCGCGGGTCAAGAGGCCACGGTTGTCGAAGAGGTAACTGGTGACGCTTCCCTCCGCGTCCGTCATGCTGAGGGTGTTGCCGTCCCCGTCGAAAGCCCACGCCGTGATGCCTTGAAGGCGATCACGCTCGGTGACTCTCCGGTTTCGAGCGTCATAAGTATACCTCGTTACCTGACTAAGTGCGTCCGTCTGCGAGGTGAGGTTGCTCTCCGAGTCATACCCGAACGCTCGTGTATCGCCCTGGGTGTCGGCGCAAGAGGTTTTCCTGTTGCGCACGTCGAACTGGCAGGTCATTCCCGTTGAATTGGGATCACTCATGCTGAGCTCGTTGCCGTTTGCATCGAAGGTGCGCACGGTGTTGCAATCTTGAGCGTCGATCTGACGCCGGAGGTTGCCAAGGCCGTCGGTGCGCGTGCGCATGGAGTGCCCGAGCGCATCGGTCACTTTTCTTTCGAGTAACCCGCTCACCATGACGTCAAGTGTTGTCGTTGTAGCGTTCCCATTGCCATCGATGCTTCGAATCGCGCGCTGGTTACCGTCCCGAAGTTCGAACGAGCTGTGCCCCAGCGGGTCGAGGACTTGAACCCCCGCTCCAACCGCGTTCACCCCTAGGTTCAGACCCACAACGCGACTGCTCTGTGCGTCGACCCCCACGCCGTCCGTCAAGTTGTCATCGTAAACGTAGGTGGTGGTCTCGCTCGCGCCGTTCTTCCGTGTGCGCATCCGGTTCCTGGCGTCGTAGGTCATCCGGGTTACGTTGCCGTAAGAATCCGTAACGGACAATACGTTGCCGTAAGAATCGTAGGCTGTTTGCGTCACCGCGCCGCTTGCGTCGGTCACACTCGTCCGGCGGTCGCAGCAGCTTGAATAGCCGTAGCCAGTGGTGTTTCCGCGAAAGTCCGTCTCCGAGAGAACCTTCCGAGAGGGCGTGTAGGTCATCGATCTGGTGGCTGCGGCAGCAGAACCCGCGCCCTCTGTCACGGCTTGCAGGAGATTTCTGCCACTATATGTGAACATCGATTCGAACGAGCCTGCCTCAACAAATGCGCGAGGTCGCCGCTCCCGCGTCCGGTTCCCTGCCTTGTCATAGGAATACTCGGCGCGAGCGGAAAGGGATGTTCCCGATGCCTCAATAAATGCAATTAATCTGCGCTGCGCGTCAAATTCGAAGGTGCGGTTCGTCCCGCGAGGGTCAGTGACTCGCACGGTGTCTCCGTCACCATTGTACAGGGTGTCTTCGATGACGAAGGCCGGATTGCTGCCCGTTGGGCGTGTCAGCGTCGCGACGTTCGCGGTTCTTGACACAGCCGCCGGCAATGCCTCCCTTACGCTTCGGATAGGGCGATCATTGACATCGTAGCCAAATAGCTCAGCTCTCCCAAAGGGATCTTCCCGATAGATCGGGCGGCCGTTCGCATTGAACTTGGCGGTGGTAGTGAGAGCAACACTGGCATTGACATGCACCGTTTCTATCGTGCGCCGGCGGCGTGCATCGTAGCCGTAGTCCGTAGCGTTACCGTTGGTAACGCATCGAGTTGGGAGACGCAGGGACCCTGCTAAGTAGAAACAAGAACTTGTAATGGCCTCAGGCTTTCCAAAGGCGCGAATAGTGGATGTCTGTCTCCCCGTTGCGTCATATGCGTAGCGTGTAGCGTTCCCGTTCCGGTCTGTTTGTTGAATCAGCAGGTTGGCGTCGACCCCAGTGCCATACGTCTTGGTTTCCGTAGATCCATCCCCAAAGGTAATCGCAACGAGCCGATTTCTTGAATCATAAGAATAAAGAAGCAGCTGGCCCGATGGCCCCGTGCTTTGGACCAACCTTCCTGCGCTATCCCAAACGTAAGTTGACGTCGGGCGCGCGCCGGAAGGGGCATCTGCAGGCTCAATTCGCTGGGTCAAGAACCCTCGGCTATCGTAAACATAGTTGGTAGCGTGTAGCTCCGGTGCTGACGCAACATAGTTTGGATCCGTGGTGCGCGTAATCTGACCCTTGGCGTTGTACTCATGGCGCCACACTGATTCTGAACCGCTCCCAACGCCTCGGGTTTCCGAAAGCTGATTCCCCTTTAAATCGTAAGTTCGATCCGTAGTGCGACCGTCGCGACTTACCTGCCGAAGCGGAGAACCGAACTGGTTATACGTGGTCGTCTCGACGGTGTTGTCCGGATGTACAACCCTGGAAATCTTCCCCGTCGGAAGATCGTACTCGAGCTCGGTTCGCTGCCCGAGCCCGTCAATGCGAGTTCCAGGCCTCAGGTACCCATCTAGCGAGATATTGCGATTCACTTCGTAAGTGAAGGTCCGCGGGTCCCCGCCCAAGGTCCAATTCGTTGCGTACTCCGAGATGAAGGAATCAATGCTCAGATCGTAAGTGATGCGCACGTAGCCTTTGTCCGCCATGTAGGCGTAAACCACAGGAAGATCCTCCGACTCATCTTCCTCGTTCATGTAGGCGAGCTCTCCAGAGCCGTTGAACGCGCGTCGAATTAGATACGGTACCGAGTTTTCCACTTCACCTGTATTGGGATCCACGTACTCTTCCCGCGTAAAATAGACTGTTTTCCGGCGGTGCGTGCCCTCCGCCCCCGCGTCGTCATAACGCACGGCATGCTGCTGCGCAGCTTCATCCTCACCGTGCTCAAAGGTTGAAATGGTACCGTCAGCATATCTGATGCGGGTGAGCGGCAGAATGTTCTCGCTCCCGTATTCATGGCGATTGCACGACCAGCGTCGCGAGTTTCTGCCAGACGCAGGCTTCAATAGATGCTGGACGGCCTGATCGGAGGCGGTCGCGGAGCCCGTCGAAGCCGGCTGCAAGGTAGCGCTTCAGCCAACGCCGGACCACTTGATGGTCCAAAGACAAGGAAGAGCAAATTTGCCCAACACTGAAGCCTTTTCCGGAAAGAAGTACGATCTTCGCGCGCTGTACCATCCAATGTTGAGGGCTTCGCCGCCGTACGAGCGCCTCAAGCCGTCGCCTTCGCTTGTGGTTGAGCTTAACCTGATACTTCGTTACCCTTTTCCTCATCCGTCCGTCTCCCGTGGTTTCGTCGAGTCCCAACTCGATTCCACGGGTAAACGGACGGGTACCTCAAATTATTTCCATGATTCGAGCCTAACGATCGTTACTTCTGGGACGCTGCACTAGT
>CAZSUA010000160.1:0-12500 GCA_964609655.1 uncultured Polyangiaceae bacterium
CTTCAGGCGTGATGGTACCGTCGCCGTTTTGGTCTGCCCGGAAAAAGAAGCCGCCAAGCAGGAAGTTCACTCCGGAGGTCGCTTCAACGCGCGAGAGTTTACCATCTTCGTTCGAGTCGAATAATTCCATCGCGCGACGGAACGCCGTCTCCATGCCCTGACTCGGCTGACAAGCGCCAATGCCGGGGATGGCGACGCCGCTGGTCGGCGCCGTGTCGGTGGTTGCGGGCGCCGCGGCGACTGGTCGCTCGGGCACTGCGGGTGAAACGTTTGCCTCCTGCTCGGGCTTTTCCTGGCACGCGAACGCCGCAAGAAAACTGACGCTAAACCAAAGTCGACTTTTTATCATGTTTTCGTAACTCCAATTCTGAATAGGTTTGCATATCGATCGCCCGCCCATTACGCCGCACCTGCGGCAAAATGCAGCGATGCGGTCAGTTGGCCGCGGTCGACGGATCTTTCTCAGCAATTTGCACGTTGCGGTCGAGCTGCCACTCCTCCTCGGAATTGCCCGTCGCGTCTTTCTCGCCCCGCGACTTCAGCCAAACTTGGCTTGCCGAGACGCCCTGGCCAGTCAAGTAGCTGGCGGCAACCTGCGCGCGTCGCGCCCCAAGTGCTGAGTTATAGTCTTCGCTGCCGCGCGGGTCGGTGTGTCCGACGACGGTGACGCTCTGATTTTTCATGTTGCCCTCAACCATGCAGTGCACAAGTCCATCGAGAATGCCTAGGCCGCGTGGGCGCAGCGCCGCGTCATCGAAGTCAAATTGCGGGGCTTCCGCCGGCGTATTCGGCAAGTCGCAGCGCTTGCGCAAGCTTTCGCTGACCTCAATGGAGGCTTGGTCCGTTGGGCTTGCTGCTACCGGCTGACTTGCCCGCGCCAGCTCCGGCTCAGGCTCCGGAACGACCGCCGGCTTTGATTCGTGGGCGCAGCCAACACCCAACAACACGAGAAAGGCGCAGCTTGCGGGATACCAAACAGCGCGGGACGTTGATCGAAACGGGTTCATATTCTTCGCTCCTTTGTTATGCGACGCTCACTGTTGCGCCTGGACGGGGTACCTGCATCATCCATGCCGAAGAGGCGTCAGCGTTTGCACCATTTCATACGACACCGTGCGGCGAATGGACTGCGGCTTGCAAAGCCTCAAATCCAGGCTCTACGTGAATCCAGGCTCTACGTGAGAACGCGCGCTTCGACCCGCGCGGCGGTGCAATCAGGAACGCCCTCGCGGCTCGTCCTGAGGCATCATCGCGTCCTGCGGGCCCTGGCGCTCAGCGCGGCCACGTTGCTGGTGCTTGAGCTACTCTATATCGTCGCGATACCCACATTCGTGAACCGCAAGCTCGCCGCGGTGGCCGCTGAGAGCGGGCTCGACCTGCAAGTTGACTCGCTTCGTTCCTGGTACCCAGGAGATTTACGAGCAACCAGCATCAGACTCGGTGAGGCGGCCCAAGGCGCGGTGCTCACTACGGGACGCGTTGCTGCTCGCTTCAACGTGATGAGCCTAGCGGGTGCTGCTTTGCAGGTGAAATGGCTACGGATCCAGGCGGCGACGCTGTCATTGCCAAACTCCGACGAGCGCGTTTCGCACGTACCGCGGGAAGCTGGGCCGGCGAGCGGGTCGATGAATTGGCAGGGCGACGCAACGCTTTCGCTGGTCAACGTGCGGCTGGTTCAGGGTCAAATGACCTTCAGTGGCAGCGCTTCGTGCACGGACCTCACACTTAGACGCGCCGGTGATACGCAAGTGGTAGCGCGCAGCGCGGTCGAGCTCGATTTTCATTGGGGACCACACGTTAGAAAGGGTGGACGCAAGCGCTGGGGAAACTTGGACATGACGGGCTCAGCGCGCGGCACGGCTTCGAATATCGCGGGGTTGCTTGATTGGCAGCCAGCCAAGCTCTCAGCTGAGAACAGCCGCTTCACCGCCAATTGGCATCTCCAACGGGGGACTCTGCTCGCGGGCAGCCGCGTCGATATTCGCGCAAGCGCCGCCGACGGTCATTTTGGTGGTATGGTTTGGTCTGCACCCCGGGGTCTGGTTCTTTTCGCCGAGGTGCTGAACGCGACGCGCGACACGACCCAATTCCAGGTGAGCGCTCGAGCGGCCAACGCCAAGCTGGCACACCAAGCCGGCACGGAGCGCGCGAGCTTTGGCTTGGAGCTTGCTGCCACGCTCGAGCAGCAACGGGAATCGGGCGCGTTGGGCATCGTTTCCGGTGCGTTGACGGCGCGTCAAGTCGAGTTCGCAGGCCACACTCCTCCCAGCGAACGCCCCGACTTCACCGTCGCTCTGGAGGCTACGACCTGGCGTATCGCGGACAAATGGCGCATCTCCGGCAAGCTCGACGGTCACGGCAAGAACGCTGGCTTCCTCATGGACCTGTTTGCGGCGGGGCCAGGCGTGAGGCTGATGTTGGACGAGCTCCGTGGGCAGGCGTTTCAGATCAGTTCGCACGTCGCGCTCGACGACTCGATGTTGTCCTTCGAGCACATCGCGCTCACGGCGTCATCAATGGCAGCACGGGGCAGCATCTTTCTACCCCGTACACCGTTGTTTGGCGCGGTGCTCGTGGAGCGGGGGGCGTTTCGGTTGGGCCTAGTCTTCGACGAGGCATCGATGAGGACACGCCTCGCGCCACCTCGCGACTGGCTCGAGCAAACGCTTGCGTCATTCGTAGTGCCCACCGCTAATTAGATCGGCACATTCCCTCAAGGGCGCTTCGAACTTGTACTTCTGCGCGCCGCCGCGGCTCCGTTCATGCGGCTGCCTCCCTTTTCTCAGAGCGGCTTAAACTCCACTTCAGCGCGGGCGGAGTGATCATGGTGGTCACGATGACCATCACGACGATTCGTACCAGAAAAAACCGCGTCCAGTCGCCGGCGCGGCGGCCTTACACCCCGAGAGCCAGCCCTCACCGCGTGGCAGTTCCGCGCGCCCGTGGCGATCCGCTGCGTGCTGGAGCGCTCAGCGTCTGCACCGGCGAGGGCTGGTCGTTAAGCCGCTCTTTCTCGGCGCGCAGTCCCTCCAGAATTCCGCAACCACTCGGGCTTCCAAGCCAGCTTGGACCTTCCGGTCCACATGGCACGACCATTGCACATTCTCTTTTCGAAAAGGAGACATTCATCATGACTATATCTGCATCTGCCAAACGAACGCTACAACCCATGCGCGACGCGCACCTAACAACACGCGACGGCGCGGAGGACATCCGATCGCGTAAAGTGGTCGACGCCGCCGGCGAAGACATCGGAGAGATCGAAGCGCTCCTCATCGACGATCAGGAAGAGAAGGTCCGCTTTCTTCGAGTCGCCTCGGGCGGTTTTCTCGGCATAGGCGAGTCCAAGGTGCTCATCCCCGTGGAGGCGATCAGCAAGATCGATCGCGACGTCGTTCACGTCGATCAGACGCGTGAACGCATCGCCAGCGCCCCCAAGTACGACCCAGAACTCGTCGATGACCGGTACTACGAAGGACTCTACGGCTACTATGGCTATATGCCTTTTTGGGGCGCCGGCTATGTCTATCCACCCTATCCCTACTATCCTCCGATGCAACGGCCCCGCGCTATCGGAGGGGTGGCGCAAGGTCACTCGTGACCGCCGCAAGGTAACCTCGAAGCTCCATCTCTGCGAAGTGCTGAAGCACACACGAAAGCGAGAAATCAAATGATGAGTTCATGGTGGTGGATGTGGATACTTGCGACCCGGTTGGAGCGAGAGCAGGTCCGAGACGCAAGGGCGTCGCGGAACTGAGCGGGTGAGCACCATGAAGCTTCGAGTCGTCGCATGCGCAGTTCAGGAAAGAACGGGACGGCTACAACGGTGCAGGACCGGGAGAGAGTCCGGCACGGGATATGCTGCGCATGCCAAGAACAGTCCAAGAAATTCCAAAACTAACGAGGTCAGCCATGGAACTGGATAGATTGCGTCGCTCATTGAATCATCTAGGTGTACGCCCCGCGGACTACCAGATACTTAAACTCCTGCCGCTCATCTACGTGGCGTGGGCAGACGGCACGATGGAACTTGTCAAGGAAGACCGCATTCATTTCTTCGCGGCGACCCAGTTGGACTTGAGCCCACGGGGCCTAGAGGTCTTGAACCAGTGGCTCAACGAGCGACCGTCTCATGCGTACATCTCTGAAGCATTGCGCGACATTCATTTCCTGACCAACGCGCCAGACGACATGGGCTTCGACTACAGTGAACTTCCCGCTCTTCTCTCGTATGCCGAGGGAATTGCGCGCAGCACTGCCGAGGCATTGGACCAGCCGGATGCAGTGACTCCCGGCCAGGATCGCGTGCTCGCGGAAATCGCCGCCGAACTCCACGTGAACCATGGGGAAAGCTGGGGGCACCTGTTGCGCGAGCTCAGTGCGCAGGGCCCCCAAAAATCATCGGCCGCCCGCGACTCCGCGGCCCGAATTTAAGAAGACCGTTGTTCCAGCTGGACTCGGGGCGGCCGCGTTGCCCGATCGCGCCGAGGCTTTCTCCCTCGACAGCTGTGCGCCCGTGTGCTGGACTCCCATCGTGTCTGCCCTATCCAAAGCCGCCGATAGCAGCTCCGATATTCCCGGCAAAATTGTGGGCAACCGGCGTGTCCCCCGGACCATGGATCCCGCGCATGACACCAAGGAAGGCGCACGTGCTTGGCGGCGTGCATTGCCCACTCCGTTCGTGCCCAAGGGCGTCTACAGGTTCACGAGTCATGAAGAAGCGGACGAGTGGTTATGGAAGATGCTCACGAGAAAACGTCCCTAGAATCCCGTGAGCCTTCTATCGAAGATCTCGTCGATCTCTGCGAGCGCCTGAATCAGGCGGGAGCGAAGTACGTCATCATTGGGGGCTTTGCCGTAAGGGCAGCTGGCTACGACCGGCGAACGATGGATGTCGATGTATTGGTGGATGGCAGCTTGGAGAATGAGGCACGAGTCATCGGCGCGGTAGCCCAGCTTCCCGATCACGCAGCCGCCGAGCTCGCGCCAGGGGAGATCTCAAAGTACGTCGTGGTCCGTGTTGCCGATGAGATCGTGGTGGACCTCATGCAGTCGGCTTCAGGCGTTACCTACGACCAAGCTGCGGGTGAGGTGGATCTTCACGACATTCGAGGAGTGAAGATCCCCTTTGCCTCCCCCAAACTCCTGCTCAGAATGAAGGCGGACAGCGTTCGCGAAAAGGACCTCGCCGACGCGAAGTTTCTCCGACGCCTTCTAGCCTCGAGCCCGTGAGCTGCAGCGGGCTGCACGCGAGCCCTCCCGTCGCTCGGGGCAATGTCCGATCCATCGGCCAATGATCGCGGCGGGTTGGGGGGAGAGCTGGCGGAGCCCAAAGCTCGCCCGCTCGCTTCTCGCACCACGGGCTCTGAGCTAGCGTGCCCCCGATGAAACGCTCAACCATGTTCCAGGCCGAGCCCAAGGCTCAGGCGCGCGCTATCGTGAAGAAAGGTAGCTGCCGCTTCACCATCCTCTCAAGTCAGCTGATCCGCTGCGAGTTCGCAGCCGACGGTGCGTTTGAAGATCGAGCGACGCTCACTGTGGTGCATCGCAACACACCGCTTCCGCAGTTTCGATTGGATGAATCCGAGCTCGGAGTCGTGATCTATACAGAACACGTCACTCTAACCTGTAGTGATACCAGCCGAGCGTTCACACCCGAAACACTCAGCGCTGAGTTCACGCTCATTCCCGGTTCTTCCGAGAAGGGCCAGTATCGCTTCGGCCAAGCCGAAAGCGGTAACCTGGGAGGCACGGCTCGAACACTCGACGGTTGCGACGGCCCGTTCAAGTGCGCGTGGCGCAACAACCAAATCGTGCCCGACGAGACGAGCCCGCTTACGATCGAGCCCGGGTTGCTGTCACGCGACGGCTTCGTGACGGTGGACGACACCCAGGGGATCCTGCTCACTCCCCTCCCCGATACCAAGACGCTCTGGTGCACTGCTCGTCCGCCCGGCGAACGACAGGACCTCTACCTGCTGCTGCACGGCCGAGATTATAAGGCGGCACTCCGCGACGCAGCGCTCGTTTTTGGGCGTCAGCCCTTGCCACCACGCTACGCCTTTGGTTACTGGTTCTGCCGCTATTGGGCCTACATTGATCGCGAGCTTGAAGAGCTCGTGCGAGACCACGACGCGTTTGGCATTCCGTTGGATGTGCTCGTCATCGACATGGATTGGCACCAGCTCGGTTGGACTGGGTACACTTGGTCGAAAGAGCTCTTCCCCGATCACCAAGAGACGCTCGGCTATTTGCGAGAGCACGGCATGAAAATCTCGCTGAATTTGCACCCCGCGGATGGTGTTTCCAAAGAAGAGCAACGCTATTCCGAGTTTCGCAAAGCGATGGGAGAAGCGAACGCAAAGAAGGTGCAGACCAAAGACGGCGCCATCCCCTTTGATTGCACCGATCCGAACTTCATGCGGGCGTATTTTTCCGTGTTGCACCATCCGTTGGAACGCGAGGGCGTCGACTTCTGGTGGATGGATTGGCAGCAGGGTCAGGCGTCGAAAGTTCCGGGGCTCGACCCTTTGCCGTGGCTCAATTACACGCACTATCGCGATCAAGCCGAACGGCAACCGAACATTCGTCCACTCGTTTTTACGCGCTACGGCGGGCTCGGTTCGGGGCGCCATCCCGTTGGTTTCTCCGGCGACACGACGTCGAGTTGGAGCACGCTCGCCTACCAGCCCGGCTTCACGGCGCGCTCAGCCAATGCCCTTTTTGGACATTGGAGCCACGACATCGGCGGCCACTTCTCACTCCCCGACCCCGAGGTCTACGTACGCTGGCTTCAGTTCGGCGCGTATTCACCCATCTTGCGCACCCATTCCACCAAATCACACACCAACGAACGTCGCATCTACGACCTCAAGGATCCCCATCGCAACCTCGGCAGGGAGGCGATTCGCCGACGCTACGAGCTGGTGCCGTACATTGCCAGTGAGTGGCGCACGTTGATCGAAAGCGGCGACTCACTCCTTCGCCCGATGTATCATGAGCATCCCGAAGAAGACGACGCGTACCGCTGCGACGGTCAGTACTACTTTGGTTCACAAATGATCGTTCGCCCCGTGACTCACGCGGCCGATCCCGACACCGAAGAATCACGCTTTTCCGCATGGCTGCCAGCTGGTTCGTGGATTGAGACCTCCACGGGCAAAGCCTACGGGTCGGGCTGGCACGAGCATTCAGCGACCTTGGCTGAGGTCCCCGTGTACGTTCGACCCGGCGCCGTCATCCCTGGGCTTTATGGCGCTGCTCGCCTGAAACCTGGCAGCTACCCAACGCTCCTTGTCGATGTATGGTCGGGAGGAAACGGCGGCTACACGCTCTTCGAGGACGATGGGGAAACGCTGGGCTACACCCGCGGTGATGAGGCACAGATTGAGCTGGTGCACACAGAGGCCAAGGGCGTGCGCACGATCCGCATCAGCAAAGCCAAGGGCACCTTTACAGGTTTTCAGTGCAAACGCCCGGTGAGGGTTCGCATTCATCTGGCAGCACCACCGGAGTCCGTGCAGGTGGGGAAACAGAAGTTGCCGCAGAGCCACCGACCCCAGCCGGGCCACACAAACTACGACGGGGACACCTTCACCACCTTCATCGATCTCCCGCTTGTCGATCTTTCCCAGGATACGACGCTGACAATTCGTGAACGCGCCCTCTCCAATCAGCCGCTCGACGGCCTTCCTGGTCTCATGCGCCGCCTGCAGCGGGCGATGCAGCTCACGCTCGAAATCAGCTACTATCGGCCGCTCCATCCTGAAGAACGCCTCTGTGCCGAGCTTGCACAAACTGGAAATCGTATCTCACGAAATCCGGGCAAGATCGTGCCAGAACTGAACGCCTTGAAGCGCGATCTACCCCGACTGGAGCGCGCGTTGAAGGAGCATCAAGACGCTATCGCTGTGATGAAAGAAGTGGGGCATCGCTCGAACGCAACTCGAGTGGCCCGGGCTCGACGAATGGTGGCGAGTGCGATCCGAGGAATTTCCTGAGGGTGAGGAGCTCAACTCGTGCGGCCATTCAGCAGCTCAACCGCCGCCGCCACCGCCTCTGGTTCGCCGGTGAGAGCTAGAACGTCGCCCTCTCTCAGGTTCTCGCGCCCCGTAGGAAGCAGAAGACCTTCCGCACCGCGACGAATGGCCACCACGCTGGCCCCCGTGAGTACGCGTAGGTTGAGCGTTGCCAGGGTCGCCCCAATCGCAACCGTGCCTTGGGAGACTTCGTGAGGAGTGACGTGTTTCAGACCTGGCAAGAGCAGTGAGGTGCGAGGTTCCTCTCCTGTTGCCGCTGAAGAGTGATCCCGATCCTGTTGGGGTGCGATGGCGGGAAGTAACGACCGAAAGAGCGAGGCGGCATTGGATTGGAGCTCACGATCCATTCGCCCCGAGGACCGCCAAAGCCCCACGGAAAATGCCACCGCACCGATCCCCATCAGCACCACGACCGGCCAGCTTCCTCCCACCGGAGCCAGCAACGCAGACGCGGGCAGCCCCACCGCAAGTGCCACCGCAATGTACACCACAGTTTTGAAAGCCTGGCGGAGCGCGAGCCACGGAGAGCGCTCTTCTCGATCGTCCATGGTGGCAATCGCGCTGGCAGCGTCGTCGGCCAGCGCCGCGGCGTTGCGCGCGAGCCCCCAGATCAGCGGGAGCGCTAGCAGGCCAACGGTGAACCAGAAGAGGACGCTGGTCGCGACGGGCCCTAGGGGTAGCTGTTCTTTCAGCGCCGCCACCGCGGGCTTGAAACCGCGCGCACTGAGACCAATCAGCACGACGAGCCCGATGCCGTCGATCGCCATCAATCGCACTGCGTGCCGCCACTTAGGCCCTTCGTTCTCCAAGCGCGGTTTGTCGCTCCAGCGTTCATAGATCCCCAAGAGGTGGTGAATGCGTGAAGGAATGACCTTCTCGAATGCCTTCACGATTGAGCCGGCGTGCCGGAGGAGCAGCGGCGTGGTGAACGCGGTCAGTACGGCCACGGTGACCAAGATGGCTTGCAAAGATGGAGGAATCACCGAGGTGGCGGCGCCGATGCCAGCGATAATGAAGGAGAACTCGCCAATCTGCCCGAGGGCGAGGCCGGACGTTAACGCACGGCGTAGCCCAACACCGGATAGCAAGCCACCCACCGTAACGCTTGCGACCTGAGCTAGCACGACCGCAACAAACACGAGAAGAGCGACCGGCAACGCCGCCCAGGCCTGCGCGGGGTCCACCTGCATACCGACCGAAACGAAGAAAATCGCGGCAAACACGTCCCGAATGGGCTGAATCGAGTGCTCGATGCGCTGCCCTTCGCCGGATTCACTCACCACCACACCCGCGACGAACGCGCCAAGAGCCACCGAAAAATGAAACGCCTCAGCCAGGTACGCGAACGAAAAACAAATGCCGATGCTCACCACCGCCAGCACATCCGCGTTGTTGAGCTTGCACACGTAACGCACCAGCCTCGGCACGATCAAAAGGCCGCCCAGCGCCAACCCCAACAGAACGGCGACCAGCTTCCCGATCAGCTGGGCTAGGTCCAACGCACTCAGGGTCCCTCCCGCGGCGACAGCCGTCATCACGGCAACGAGCACGATGGCGACCACATCTTGCAACACCAAGATCCCGAGCACCCGTTCGCGCACTCCTTGCTCCACAGGCTGAGTCTCGAACACCTTGCTCACCACCATCGTGCTGGAAATCGCCAAGCAGGCTCCAAGAAAGCTGGCGCCCACGACATCCCACCCAAGAGCCCGCGCCAGAAAGAAGCCCGTGCACCACAACGCGCTCACCTGAATCGTCGCGGTTAGCCCTGAACGCGGCAGGATGGCGAGCATCTTTTGGATGCGAAATTCCAGACCGATGGCAAACATCACGAGGATCACACCCAGCTCGGCCAGGGTGGCCACGCGCTGCGGATCGGCGAACACGGGGATTGGCAAATACGGGCCCACAATGAGCCCGGCCGCTAGGTGCCCGAGAATGGTTGGCTGCTTCAGCGTGCGCGCGACCACACTGGTCACCGCGGCTACGCCCAACACGACAGCCAAATCTGCAACGAGCACTGGCCCCGGCATACCCACTCTCGTGCCTGAATGTGCGCACGAAAGCCAGCCTGTTGCGCCGGTTAGCTTTTCCCCGGGGCCCGCGGCGACGGCGCGGGCATGCGCAGCGCGGCTCAGGGCTTGCCTTGCGGGGGCCCTTTTCGCTTGCGCCGTTCGTATCGCAGCATGAGCGGTGTGACAGACACGCCGTGAAACACCACCGAAGCGACGACCACAGCGAGGGTAATCGCCATCAGCCGGTTCGCGAGAGCTGGCTCCAACCCGTGCGTGATAGCGTACATCAGGTAGTAAATCGAGCCGATGCCGCGGATCCCGAACCAGGCCATCAATCGACGCTGCGCGGGCTCGACGCGCGTGCCGATGAGGCCGACATAGACCGCTAGCGGTCGAATCACCAGAAATAGGACCGGGATAAACCAGAGGATTTCACTTCGGAACTCGACGACCGTCAACAGCACGCCAACCACCAGCACGATGAAGACTTCGGCGAAACGCTCAAGTTGCGCATTGAAGCGTTCCACGGCTTGCATCATGAGCGCCGGCGCCTCGGCCGCCACCTGTTGAACCTCCGCGGCAATGTTGTCGGAAGCCCTTGGCTCGTCGATCCGGCGCAACGACAACCCGGCGGCAAAGACAGCCAGAAAGCCATAGCTGTGGCACATCAGCGCTACGCCGTAGGCCACAGCAATCAAGCCCAGCCCAATGAACTCATCGGATCCCAAAGCCTCGCGATGGTGAACCCGCAGGTAGAGAATGAACCGGCCCACCAGCGCGCCAAGGAGATAACCGATAGCGAGGCCACCGACCACCGACCACAGCACATCGACCGCCCACCAGCGCCAGCCCCATTCTTTCATGTCGTGCAACGACAGCAGACCCATGCCGAGCATGACGAAGGGAAACGCTGTTCCATCGTTGAGACCGCCCTCGCCCGTGAGCCCAAAACGCAGGCGATCCCGGTCTTCAGGCGTTGCCACCTGCACGTCCGATGCCAGCACTGGGTCGGTCGGTGCGAGAATAGCGCCCAGCAACACCGACGCCCCCAGCGGCAGCCGCAGGACCCAGACGCCAAGGGCCGTGATGGCCGTCACTGTCAGCACCATGGAGATCGACGCAAGCTGCAACGGAACGCGCCAGCGCCGGGCGCCGAGCGGCATCTTGAGTTTCAAGCCGGCGGTGAATAGGGAAATCAGCACCGCGATTTCGGTCAACCGTTCCAGTAGGCCTGCGTCGTGCAGCGGGTCCAGTCTTACCAGGTCAACGCCCGCAGGCCCGATACCGATGCCAACCGCAAGGTAAAGCATGGCCGTGCTCAACGGGAGGCGAGCGATGAAAGAGCTCGTCATGGTCGTCACGATCAGCAGAGTGCCGACCACGGTGAACGCCAACGGGAATTGAAGTTCTTCGGGCATGTCTTGATTGCTTCAGGCGCTCAGGTGGTCAGATGGTGACAATGTGCGAAAGCCATGCCAAACGCCAAGGAAGCGACGGAAGAGCCGTCCGCAACTTTATGGTAAAGGAGCGACCGAAGACTTGACGCCCGAAAGCAAACAAACCGAGGAGGAGCGACGAGCTCCGCCTGACCTCGATCGGCCGAAAGGGAGCGCCGCCCGTGAGCGGCGTGCCTGGATCTTTCGGGCTTTGCGGCGGCTGAGGACGGCCCAGGACCGTCTCCTACATCTCCTCGGCTCGAGCGTCGAGGCTCGCTCAGGCCTCGTCGCCGGCATGCTGGCGCGGAACGCCAACGAGTCCACCTCGTACTGGTTGCAGCTTGGCGTCTCGATCGGTATCGCGACGCTCGGCCTCGTCGTAGGCAGCGCAGCGGTCATCATCGGTGCGATGCTGGTCGCTCCGCTCATGGGCCCGATCCTCGCCCTGGCCATGGGTCTTGCGACCGGCTCACCGTTCCTGGTGTTACGCTCGGCAGGCCGAATCGTTCTCAGCGTTGCGGTCGCGATTGGTGGCGCGGCAGCCATCACCGTCCTCCTTTCCACGAGCTCAACGGCGAGATCGCGGCGCGAACGTCGCCGACCGTTCTCGACCTCCTGACCGCGGGTTTCTGCGCGCTCGCTGGCGTCTATGCCTCGCTGCGGCCAGGCTCGGACACGGCGACCACCGCGGCGGGAACTTCGATTGGGATCTCACTCGTCCCTCCGCTCTGCGCGAGCGGCTACGGCCTGGGCGCGGCGATGTGGCCGGTCGCCGGCGGGGCTGCGCTCCTCTTTCTGACGAATCTCGTCGCCATCATCTTCGTCGGCACACTCTCGTTCGTAGGAGCTGGGTTCAACCGCGTGAACTCGGTGAGCTTGGAGAGGGATGAGCTCACGAAGAGTCAGAACGCTTTCGTGACTGCCGCGATCGCGCGCCGGCTTTCTCTACTCTTTGCCTCAAAGGCCGGGCCCGCTCTCCGCTTCCTCATGCCGCTGGTTCTTCTCGCCGT
>CAZSUA010000161.1:0-12413 GCA_964609655.1 uncultured Polyangiaceae bacterium
ACTGTGATCATTGATGAATTGGCGGATTCAGGAGCGAGCTGCTATTGCCTCAACCCACCCGCCCACGAACCCAAGTCTCCTATTTTCGGAAGGTTCGCTAGGATTACTGGAAGGCCCTGCGTGCGCATTTCCAGCAGTGCTTGAGTCTGAGCATTGGAGCCATTTTTGGCTACCACGCGTCGTTCCTGTGTCGGTCTGATGAATGAAGGAATGCACTTTACAGATATCGGAGTGCTCACTCCGACAATCGTAGGAAGCTCCCCGTATCGAGCCTGAGCTTGGTAGCAGGCCTTGAGGCTATTTCAGCGTAAAACGCGGGGGATAAGGCATTCAGAGTCGGAGTGTTGGAGTTGGCTCCTTCCTTGCGTAAGGGCCCCCGAGGTTCGTTTCCATTGTGACCGCTCAGGTTGCTCGACCCTCAGGAGGAACACATGAAAAAAACTATTATTCTCGCTGCCACCTTGGCACTCAGCTCCGGAACAGCCGTGGTGGGTGCGGGTATCGGCAATATTGTTGTTGGCTCTGACACACTCGAATTGATGACGGACACCATTTTGGCTAACTGCCCTGGTGCAACCGGGCTCGACTACCAAGGCCCAGGATCAACCCAGGGCGAAAACAACATTCGCGACCAAAAGGCTGCTATCTCCCCGATGTCGCGCGTGCTGGCCGCTAACAACGCGTGCCTCAGCAACACCAACCCTGACAACCCGGCCCCGAACACCGACCGCAGCAAGGCAGCTGGCCAGACCATGGCCGCAGACGCCATTGTTGTGACCGTGGACTCGGAGAACACGCAGTGTGGTACGACTCCCGAGCTTTCGCGCGGTGAGGCAATCCTCAATGTCGCAGGCTGCACCGCCGGTCTCGGCTGTGTGGACTCCGATGCTGATGGCACAGCCGACGACTACGTGATGGCAGACTGGAAAGAGCCCCTCCGGCTTGTCTACGGCGGTGCGCATCACAACACTGTCACTGGCTGTAGCTCGAAGGGCAAAGCCTGCACCACGGGTGCTGACTGTGCAGCTGCCAATGGCGGCCCCGGTGGCAGCTGTCAGACCAGCGGCGTTGCCGCGGGTTTCTGTGGCACGAGCGCCACGACGCTCACGCCGGTCCTCGAAGAAGTTGCTTGCACCACGACGGCCGACTGCGCGCCCAGGAATGCTGGTCTTTGTGACGCGGTTGCCGGAAAGTGTTCGATCAAGCTCAACCCCGACACCTGCGTGAGCGCTAAAATTGGTGCGTGTACCGGTGGTGCCGTAGCTGCCGGTGTGCAAACCGGTGGTAGCTGCTCCGTCAAGGGCCCAGTGGACTGCAACAGCCCAGTGCGCAAGGCGCTGGTCTCGAACCTCAGCAGCCTCTATCAGGGTGAATGCGCCGCGGGCACCTGCGACGGCCTCAAGAAGGCTTACCGTCGTGGTGACCTTTCGGGCACCACCAACGTGTTCCTCGGCTTCATTGGCATGAGCTTGGTTGCGCAGCAGCCTTTCTGCAATGGCACGGACTACGAGGACAAGGATCCAGTCCGAATCGCTTGCGACGCGAACGACGACGTTTGCAGCAACCGCGATTTCTTCCCCGCCAACGCTCAGGACCAGGCCGGAAAGTTCAATGGTTTGGTGCTCGCTGTCCACTCGGCGTCGAATCTGACCAACGACCAGAACTACCCGACCGAAGCGTGTGACAAGGCTGGTGTGTTCAAGCTGGCTCAGCCGCACCTTCGCAACAAGGTGTCGGATCCAGGCGTTTGCCGCAACAATCAGGCAGTATCGTGCACCACCGCTACTGACTGCGTCGCGTACGGCGTGGGCGGGACCTGCAAGACTGAATTCTGTCCAGATTCACGACCCACCAAGGGCGGCCTTTGCCGTGCGCCTGTGCGCACTAATCCGGCCAACCCGGCTGGCAACCTGTTCGACTGCACCAACTGGGAGAACAATCGCTCGCCGCTGCAAGGCGTGCGTGAGAGCGGCCGCGTGTACAACAACTACTCGTACAGCGGGCCTGGTATTCTCCTGAAGGATGACGGGGCTCGCACGATCACCGGCGCGAAGCACCGTATGCGCAGCGCCAAGGGTGTGTGTGCGACCAGCCCGCAACGCCGTTGCAGCACGGACGCTCAGTGCGGCACCTTCGGACCCTGCACGCTGGGTACTACGGCATGCCGCGAGACCAGCGCTACCCTCCAGCTCGGATGTCTGACGGACAAGGATCCTTGCGCGTGGGGCTGGGCTGGGTACGAGTCGGACGCTCTGTTCCCGGGCAACAAAGCTCTCGTTGTCAACAACACGATCCCTGGCAACTTGAACTACGTGATGGCGCGCAATCTGTTCGTCAACACCATGATCGGGTTTGAGAACACGGCGACCTACAATCCCGGCGGCGCT
Source organism: uncultured Polyangiaceae bacterium (assembly GCA_964609655.1). Classification (GTDB taxonomy): domain Bacteria; phylum Myxococcota_A; class Polyangia; order Polyangiales; family Polyangiaceae; genus JBBRRP01. Next base: position 2,388 of record CAZSUA010000161.1, read on the forward strand.
CTCGAAAACGAGCTGCTCAAGTGCATGAGTGACCAGACCAAGTTGGACGCAGCTGCGGTGTCGGCGGGCTATTTCCCGCTCCCCATCCAGTGTGTTGACTTCAACGAGACCGCGTGTGGTGCGGCCTCGAACAACAACGCCTGTGCCGAGTCAACGCCCGCGCTCTGCGCGGACACGCTCGACAACGACGCTGACGGCAAGGTCGACTGTGCTGACGAAACCTGCAAGCGCTTCCCCGCTTGTAACTAAGTACAGCTAGCAAGAAAATCCGGTAACGAACCGGACTTCGATGGAGACGGCGTGCCCGAAAGGGTGCGCCGTCTCTCGTTTGGTGCGCCCGAGGTGGGGCCTCCGGGCACCGCGTCAGCCGGCAACGTTACGGACTCTTCCCCAGAGCGTCACCCAATGCACTGCTCTCCTGCGCTAGGACCTGAGTCAGCTTGACGGGATCGATCCGTTCAGCAACGCAAAGGAACTCCAAAATGTCCAATATTGACGACGACAACATCAGCAATATTTCAACGAACGAGACGCTGGAAGAGGTGGCTCAAGCGCGCGTCTCCCGACGTGGGATGCTCACCGTTTCCGCCCTAAGCGGCATGGGCGCACTTCTGGCCAGCGTGCCGGCTTTAGCGCACAAGAAGCCAAAGGCTCTGCTCGGATTCCAAGGCATCCCCGTGTCGAGTGCCGACAGCATCGTGGTGCCGCCTGGGTACAAGGCCGAGGTTCTGATCTCTTGGGGCGATCCGATCTTGCGCGGCGCTCCTGCTTTCGCACAAGACGCGAGCAACACCGCCGACGATCAAGCCAAGCAGTGGGGCATGCACAACGACGGCCTGGTCTACTTCCCGATCGACGATTCTGAGCGCGGCCTCCTGGTGCAAAATCATGAGTACACCGACGACGTTCTGCTCTTCACGGATGGCGTTGCCAACTGGAATCAAGAGAAAACCAACAAATCTCTCAATGCGCACGGCGTGGGCATCGTAGAGGTGGTCAAGCGCGGTCACGGACGCGATGCGAATGATGACGATGATGATGATCGTCGTGAGCGCCGGGTGCGCAACAAGTGGCGCGTGGTCAAGCGCTCGAAGTACAATCGCCGCATCACGGGGATGACTCCCATCGCCATGGGTGGCCCGGCTGCAGGCGATCCGCGATTGATGACAAGCGCCGATCCCACGGGCAAGCTCGCGCTCGGGACGCTCAACAACTGCGCCATGGGTTTCACGCCCTGGGGTACCTACCTGGCGTGCGAAGAGAACTTCAACGGCTATTTTCGCAAGACCGGCACGCAGACGGAGCTGGAACGTCGCTACGGAATTACGGCCAATGGCTTTGGCTACCTTTGGCACACCACGGACAAGCGCTTCAGTGTCGATCAGGAGCCCAATGAGCCGAACCGCTTTGGTTGGGTGGTGGAGATCGATCCGTTCGATCCCGAATCCACGCCGGTGAAGCGCACGGCGCTCGGGCGCTTCAAGCATGAAGGTGCTTGGGTGCAAGAGGCTCGCGACGGTCGCGTGGTGGTCTATTCGGGTGATGACGAACAGTTCGAGTACATCTACCGGTTCGTTTCTGCGTTGCCTTGGCGAAAAGCGCGCAAGCAGGGGAAACATCCGCTCGACGAAGGCACGCTCTACGTGGGTAAATTCAACGCCGACGGTTCGGGCGAATGGCTGCCGCTCACGCCCAGCAACCCCGCGCTCGCGGGTTGGTCGATGAACGACATTCTCATCAACACGCGCGGAGCGGCCGATCTGGCCGGTGCTACTAAAATGGATCGCCCTGAGTGGATCGATACCTTCCCGGATCAACTCACGGCAGTGGCGACCCTCACGAACAACAGCCGGCGTGGGTCAGTGGGATTCGCTCCAACCGACGCGGCCAACCCGCGTGCGCCCAATCCCTACGGGCACATCATTCGTTGGTACTACCGCAATGACTGGACTGAAAATACGTTTGGCTGGGACATCTTTGCCCTGGCTGGCGATCCCGCGAACCCCGCAACGGGCTCGACGATCGCGGGCGACAAGTATGGTTCGCCGGATGGCATCTATGTCGCTCCCAGCGGACGGCTTTGGATCCAGACGGACGTTTCGGGCAGCACGATCAACGCCGGTGCCTACGCGGGCTTCGGTAACAATCAGATGCTGTGTGCAGATCCCTGGACGGGCGAAACCCGCCGATTCCTTCAGGGTCCGAACGTCTGTGAAATCACGGGCGCCTTCGTGACTCCTGACGAAAAGACCATGTTCGTGGGCGTCCAGCACCCCGGCGAGGCGCCCACGGGCGCGAACGATCCCGCGAATCCCAAGCGCTTCAGCTCGTGGCCTGATGGCGATCTCGGCGGACGTCCTCGCTCTTCGACGATTGTGATCACCAAAGACGACGGCGGCCAGATCGGTAGCTGACGCGCTTTCGCTCGTCTGGCGCCTCGGCAATGGTATCGAGGCGCCGGACCGCGACTGCTTGGTTCTTTACTCCAGCTTCTTCAGCTTCTCGTACAAGGTAGAGGGTGCGATCCCGAGCGCCTTGGCGGCCTTCACTTTATTGCCGCCCACGAGCTCTAGCGTCTGCAAGATCGCCGCCCTCTCGATCTCGTGCCAGGGCTGGCCGCCGAGTGGCAGCCGATCCACTGCCGAGCTTTCCGGGAGCGGCTCGTTGATGTTCAAGTGGGCAGGGGAAAGCATACCGTTCTCAGCAAAGTGAGCGGCTCGAGCGAGCGTGTTCTTGAGCTCCCGCACATTGCCCGGCCAGCTATGCGCGGCGATGGCTTGCAGTGTTTCGGGTGGAACTCGAAGCTCGGGATGGCCCAGATCCGCCAGCAGAGCTAGAGTGAGCGGCTCCAGATCTTCAAGCCTGTCTCGCAGCGGGGGAACGAAGACCTCAGCGCCTGTGAGGCGGAAGTAAAGGTCCTCGCGAAACGAGCGGGATACAATCTCGCGCCGCAGGTTGCGATTGGTCGCTGCCACCACGCGCACGTCGATGGGTTTTTCCTGTGAGCCGCCAACCCGACGCACTTGCCGGTTTTCGAGCACGCGCAGGAGCCGAGGTTGAAGCTCCATGGGCAATTCTCCTACTTCGTCGAGGAAAATAGTGCCGCCGTTGGCCCGCTCGAACGCTCCGCTGCGGGTGACGTGGGCTCCTGTGAACGACCCCTTTTCGTGCCCCAGAAGCTCACTTTCGGCGAGGTTTGCGGCGACAGCTCCACAATCAAAGACCACGAAGGGTCCGTTGCTGCGATGGCTTCGCTGGTGGATCTCGCGCGCCAGCACGTCTTTGCCTGTGCCCGTCTCTCCGATGAGCAGGATCGTGACGTCCGTTGGCGCTAGGCGATCCAGCACGTCGAAGAGCGAATGCATGGGGGCAGCCCCGGCTGAAACTCTCCCGAATTGCCTCAAGGCAGCTGGCATGCGACCCCAGCGTATAGCAGGCGCCGCCCCGCCGGCCTGTAACGTTTCGGGAACGTCCATGAGCGAACTTTTCACGTCACACAAACGTCATGCTGCGGCCTTCAGTGCCGAGCCGGCGCCAAAACGTTTAATTCGAGCACTTAACGGAGATGATCTCAGAACTCGTGATGCAGGTGCCGTCCGCCACTGACAACACGACGATGTGATCGCCGGGCTCGGTGCAGGTGTAGCTTGTAACCGGCGCGCTCGGATCTGCCACTTCCCCGTTGGTGGCAGTCCACGTATACGCGATCGTGTCGCCCTCGGGATCGCTCGCTTGGGAGAGCAGGCTGCCGGATTGGCCTATTTTCATGTCGGTTGGCGCCATCAGAACGAAGCGGATTTCTGGGCACTTGTTGAAAGAAAGCTCAACATTCAAGTCCGCCGGCTGATTGCCTGAGATGCTGGGTTTGATGTTCGGGATCTCTACGGTGCCAAAGTAATCCCCGCAGCCCAGAAGCTGCGTGACGCTGACCGCGCTGATGAGCGCCAGGAACTTGGGAAGACGGAGGCGGGTCACGGGGGGCATTATTGCTCAAAGCTGGCGCCGCGCAAAGTTCACTTGAATGCTCGTCACAAGAGCTGGATCCTTTGCCAGCTGACAACTAGGATGCGCCCGCCGCGTCGCATTTTCTCGCTTCGGCACGGCTGGACCCTCTATGTTGATGTGCTTCCTTCGGAAGGCCCGGCTGGGCCTAGTCTGTGTCGCAGCAGGCATGCTGTTTTCGCCGCGCGCCAGTGCATTTTGTCGCCAGACGAGTTGTGATCCTGATGTGACGTCGGAGTGTCGTGTCGATCTCGTGACGGGATGCTCCGCGTCGGGCGTCGAACTCACGCGACCGAATGGCTGTCTTGGTTTTGGCGTAGCTATCGGCGCCGCGGCGAGCTTGGGGCTCAGCGATCAACAGTTTGAACGCCTAGTCCAGGACGCCTTTGACGCTTGGGCAAACGTGGATTGTCAGCCCGGAAAGCCGGCGCTGGCGGTGCGCTCAGTGGGTGCTGTGGCGGCGCTGGCACCGTTTACGTGCGACGTCGCCGAACTCAATCAGGGCGTGTGGTTTCTCTCTAGAGACCTTCCGAGCGCCGAGACCGCGGGGCTGACGACGCCCACCTTCGAGGTGGAATCTGGTGTCGTTTTAGATACGGATGTTCGGCTCAATCAGATCTTGTTTGAAGCGAAAAAATCGGACCCCGAGCTGTTGGGTTTGTTAACCACAGTAGTGCGCCATGAGGCTGGCCATGTTCTCGGGCTGGCTCATTCTCCTAAAAATACTGCGTTGATGTATCGGAGTTACCCACTGACGCCGAACCGTGCTCTTTCCGCGGACGACATCGCTGGCATCTGCGACCTTTATCCGCCCAACACGAGCTTTACCTGTTCGGAACCCTCGACCAGCGATGCCGCTCTGAACGCTGCAGCCTGCACGGCGGCGAAGACGGCCGCCCCGGCGGCCGCCCCTGATTCGGGTTCTGCTTCAGAAGGCGGTGGTTGCAGGCTCGGAGTGGCCCGCACTGGGTGGAGCGTGAGATCACTGGGGCCGCTCTTGCTCGGAGGTTTGCTCTTCCTGCGTTCACGTCGATGCCGAACGACCAGCGGGCAACCCGCCGCACTCGCGCCAGTGTGCGCTTCCTAAATGTTCACTGATCTCCGACGGGTAATCGCGCGCGCACGAGGCATAAATGGGCCGCATTAGCTAAAATCGGCCTGCAAATTCGCCACGAAGTGGTGGATATTTCGCCACGAATGGGTGAATTGTCTTGCGAGCGTGGGCGCATTTCAGGGCAAGCAATTCGAGCTGCCTTGGGGTTGCGCCAGATCAGGGCAAGCAATCGTGGAGAACAGATTGACTCACGCTGCAGCCTGCTCCGTCATCCACGGTCACTGTTAATACGTCGCTGCCGGCGAACAGACAGGTGTACTGAGTTGTGGCCTGCGCGGGCTGGGCGAAGGCACCGCGAGCCGAAGTCCAGGAGTATTGAACCGCTGCGCCGTTGGCGTCGGCGGCCTGAGCACTCACCCGCACGGGGGATCCAAGCTCGGTCACGAGCGGAGAGACGGTGACCGACGTGAGGATCGGACAGTCGTTGCGCGTGGTGTCAAAACTTGGAGACCCCGAGAGATCCGGAGCTTGGCAGCGGAGTGGCACGGTGAGGCTGATGGTTTGCCCAGCAGCAACCGTGAACGCGGCCGATCCTTCGCAAGTCGCAAGGTTCCCCACTGCCGTGCCCCTGAGGTGGATCTGGTGGCTGCCTGGCGTTAGCTGGCCAATGTATGCAGATGGAACGGCGAGGTCGGACTCAATCTGCAGGGTGCCTTGTGGCCCTATCCCGAGCGAACCTGAATCGACGACGTAGGCGACCTCGGCAAGTTGAGCCCCACCTGGAAGCTTGAGTGCGAGCTCAAGAGCACCGAGGGCCGCCACTGTTGCAGCAGGCCCGGCAACCACCGCTCCCTGTTCCCCTCCCTCAGAGGCCTCGGAACATGCCCAGCTATGACAAGCCAACACCAGGGCAACCTGCCCGAGAGCTCCCCATTTCTTTCCTGGGTGACAATCCATCGCCGGACCCGCTCACTTCAAGAAGCACGCCATCCCAAGCGAGCGACGCGATGCCGGCAAAACGCTAGAGAACCCAAATTTGCTGAGTTGAAGGCTCAAGGGCCGACTGGAAAACTTCTGATTCTCGGAACATCCCTCCGGATCCTGAAATGGCCTGGATTTTCAAGGCTCGCTCGTATGACGGATAGGTACCGATTCCGTGTCCTGCATGACGATTCCGTTGTCTAAATTTCACATCTTGACCGCCTGATCTCGACTATTCATCGCCGGCATGTTCAGCAAGAGATGTGGCTTTTGGGCCTGCTCCGCCGTGTGCCTACTGCTCATTGGCTGCAACCAGGACGCGGCTAACAACAAGACGAGGGTCACCGTCACGGGCGCTGGAGCGACGCTCCCTGCCCCGCTGTATGAGAAGTGGTTCACTGAATACGGTGCGGGCACGGGCACGCGCATTGTGTATCAAGCCGTGGGCTCATCGCGCGGAGTACAGTCAATCCTCACGGACACGGTGGATTTTGGCGCGAGCGATACTCCCCTGAGCGCGGACCAGCAGAGCCAAGCAGGCGACGATGTGCTGCAAATCCCGACGACCTTGAGTGCCGTCGCCATCGTGTACCATATGCCCGAAGTGGAGAACCTGAAGCTAACTGGCGAAGTCTTGGCTGGTATTGTTTCGGGTGCCATCACGACGTGGAATGATCCCCGCATCGCCCAGCTCAATAGCGGGGAAGAACTGCCCGCCGGCAAGCTCGCTTTCGTACGGCGCACGGACGGCAGCGGCACCACCACCCTGCTCACAGAATACCTTTCGGCGACGAGTCCGTCTTTCAAAGAGAAGTACGGCGTCGGAGCCAAGATCAAGACGGCGGGTGCGCTGGAGGCCGATGGAAACGCTGGTGCCACCATGCTGATTTCTCAAACCAGGGGCAGCTTGGGATATGTGGCATTGAACTACGCTCGCGCCAACAAGCTGCAAACCGCTCGCATGTTCAACTCAACCGGTGCCTATGTGGAACCTTCACTGGACAGCATCACGGCGGCTGCCAGCCTGACTCAGAAGGACTTGACCGTGTCCCTCATCAACAGTCGGGCCCCGGGCGCCTATCCAATCGCGTCATTCAGTTACCTGCTGGTTCACCAGGATGCTGCCGAGCCCTGCGAAACCAGAAGGGCGCTGAGCCGCTTCATCTGGTGGACCCTGCGTGATGGCCAATCGTTTGCACCCTTCTTGCACTACGGGGCTCTGCCGCCCTTGGTTGTCAAGCACGCGGAAGAGCAACTTCGGAAGCTTACGTGCCAGGGCAAAGCGTTGCTCTAGGGCACCCCCGAACTGGCTGGTTGGCCTGCGGGAAGCACCGAAGCGTGACACACAATCGCCTCAATTCCGTCACCGTACCGCACCCATAGCCAAGCCCGCGCGCACCCCTCACTGGGAAACACTTGCGCTCGCAGCTGCTACGGTATTGTCACCTTAAGGTCACACTCGGCGACTATTCCGCTCAGTCAACAGTGACGACCCAGATCTTAGTCGTGGAGGACGAACGCGATATCGCCGATGTCCTCGACTATAATTTGACCAAGGCAGGTTACGATGTCATTGCGGCTGCCTGTGGACACGACGGCCTGAAGTTAGCCCGTAGTCGCAAGCCGGATCTGGTGCTGCTCGATCTGATGCTACCTGATATTTCAGGCACTGAGGTATGCCGCGCGCTGAAGGACGACCCCAACACACGCACGGTACCGGTCATCATGGTTTCGGCACGCGGCGAGGAGATTGATCGGGTCGTCGGCTTTGAGCTTGGTGTTGAAGACTACGTCACCAAGCCATTTAGCATCCGCGAGCTCCTGCTACGAATCAAGGCGGTGTTGCGCAGGCAAGGTCCAAAAACCCAAGCATCGGACTTCCTCGAGTTTGGCGAGCTTCGGATCGATCTTGGAGCGCACCGCGTGTGGGTGAATGGCGTGGAGGTGGAGCTCACCGCGATTGAATTCAAGCTGCTCATTACGCTGCACGAGCGACAGAATCGGGTGCAATCGCGAGCGGCGCTCTTGGATCACGTGTGGGGCATGGACACGAAGGTGACAACTCGTACCGTGGACGCACACGTGAAGCGCTTACGTCAGAAGCTGGGAGCGGCCCGCGACTACGTCGAGACGGTGCGCGGGGTGGGTTACCGCTTTGCCGAGGCACCGGCGTCCCCAGCGTGATCTCACTCGCTGACGCTCAGCGTTGAGTGAGGTCGGACGCGAAGAGTTCGTTCACGTTGGGCATACGCTCGATCAGTTTGAGTTCCAACAGCTGTTTGGAGAGCGTTTCCCAACGCTCTTGGCTCATCGTACCGAGGCCCCGCTGTCGCGTCTCGGCGGTTTCGATCAGTGGTTTTTGTGCGGTGGATGCGGCTGCGAGGGTTGCCGCGTCCATGCTGGGATTCAGCTTGCCAAGAACTAGGTTGGTGGGGCGGGGATCGGCAAGGTAGCTGCGCCATCCGTCAGCGCTTGCTGAAACGAATTTCTGCACCAAGTCGCGATGAGTCTGTAGCAGCTCGCGTCGTGTGATGACGACGGTCGCGTACGGGTTGTAGCCGGCATCAGCGATCAGGAACACTTGCGGATCCGCACCTTTTTGCCGTGCTACGATCGGTTCAGAAGTCACGTAACACTGCTGGCCAAAATTGGCATCACTCAGAAAGCGAGCGACGCCACCGTCGTAGGGCACGATCTTAACGTTGCCCCAGGGGAACTTCTTCTTCAGATACCCGGCATACGGAGCGCCCGTCTCAAGCGCTAAGGTCCCGGACTCGAACACTTGTGCAAGGTTCGCTACTTTGCGCGATGCGTGTACCATGATGCCCTGCGGAGATGTTTGAAACGTGGCAAATACGGCCACCACATCCGCACCTCTAGCTCGCGCCGTCACCAGCTCATCGCCCCCCACCGTTCCAAAATCAGCTCGCCCCGTGGCCACCATTTGCAACACGGGCACGCCCGCCCCGCCACCTTGGATCTCCACGTCGAGCCCGCGTTTTCGATACGCGCCACTCTCGCGGGCAGCATAAAATCCACCAAATTCCTGCTCGGGAACCCAGTTCAGTGCGAGCTTCAGCTTCGTGGGCTTGTCGGTGTTGGGTTGGGCAGTCGCAAGGTCAGCCTTCTTTGAGCAGGCTGTGAGGGCAAGGAGCAGCAGCGTGCTGACGAAGAGCTGTACCGACCGGGATTTTACGGGGAGTTTCACGCGCTGGCTTTTACCACTCAGAGCCGGCTACACGAAAGCGCCGCAAGAGCAGACCGGAAGCCACACTGACCAGTGCGAACAGCAAAAGCCCTAAAAGGGAAGCTAAAAGCACGGCACCAAACAGCAAATCGGTTCGCAGTTGACGATACGCAGCTAACACCGTGATCCCAAGCCCGGCCTGGCCCTCCGAGAATCCGGCCACGAATTCGCCCACAATCGCGCCGATCACGGCTAGGCCTGAGGCGACGCGCCAGCCGGTTGCCATGCTGGCTAAGGCCGAGGGCACTCGGAGCTTGAAAAGTGTGGCGGCTTTTGAAGCGCGATACAGCCTGAACAGATCGTTCAACTTCGGATCCACGCTGCGCATGCCTGCCAGAGTGTTCGCAATCACAGGAAACACCGAGACAATGAACGCGGAGACCGAGACGGCTCGAAGCCCCGCTCCGAACCAAAGCACCAGCAACGGCGCGATCGCGACAATCGGCACCGTCTGGAGAAATAGCGCGTACGGGTAAAGGGCCCTTTCGAGCCAGCGCGATGAAGAGAACCCAATGCCAACGAACGTGGCAAGGCTCACGCTCAGCGCGAGCCCCAGCAACGCCCCCTTGGCCGTTGTCAAGAGCGAGCTCAAGAGAAGCACGCGCTCTTCCAGGAGCGCGGAAAAAATGGCGGAAGGCGGCGGCACCAGGAAGGCGGGTACTCGCAATACTCGAACGGCGGGTTCCCAGATCGTGACCACGACGAAGAACGTCACCAACGGAGGCCCAAGGGTGTTAAGCGC
>CAZSUA010000162.1:0-2333 GCA_964609655.1 uncultured Polyangiaceae bacterium
CGTGGGTGCTCAAGACGCCCCCGGGCACCGCGGAGTATGAGGCCTATCGCGACGAAGAGGCAGTCCCGCCGGCGCTCGTCGTGCAAGTGGGAAAGACGCAACTTCGCTATCACGTGCGCTGCATTGACGATCTCGCCGCCATGTTGAAGACGCACGGCGACTGGCTCCCCCTCGGCTCGGCCGACGAGCAAAAGCCCGCGGCCGCAGGCACAGTCGAAGCTTGGGGTCGTGCGGCAAACAATCCCGTGAAGGGCTGGTACGGCCTCAAAAAAGGTCTGCGAGGACGATTCGGGATGTACGTACCAGCCCGTGGCTGTTGCCGAGCGCCCTGATGGATCCAAAAATCGGGCTTTGGAGGCACCCCCATCCCAAAAACCACCATCCCAAAGGTGAACTCCAGCGGCACTTCCATGAGTACCTTGTACCCAAGCGGTCCGAGCGCACTCTCGTAGAAGCGGCGGCTTTGGACGGGATCACTGACGCTGACTCCTGTGTGGTCGATCATTGCGCCACTCTATTAGGCACCTCGGCGCAGAGCAGCTCATTCGGATGGACTCCCGCCGCGGTAGCGACCAGAATCGGTCCACATGACTTCGAGCAAAGCTCAAACGGTGGCCGAATATCTGGCGGAGCAGCCTGAGGAGCGGCGGAAAGACATCGCCAAAGTACGCGCGCTGGTCCGCAAGCACTTGCCCAAAGGCTTCAAGGAGTGTTTTCAGTTCGGAATGATCTCCTGGGTGATTCCCTTCTCACGCTACCCGATCACCTACAATAAACAGCCGTTGGCTGTTGCGAGTTTGGCGGGGCAGAAGAACTACAACGCGTTGTACTTGCACGGAATCTACGCGAGCGAAGCCGAGCGAAAACGCTTTGAACAAGCATACAAGCAGAGTGGCAAGAAGCTTTACATGGGAAAATCGTGTATTCGCTTCGGGGCAGTCACCGAGCTCGCCACGGACGTCATTGCCAACACGTTGGCGCGAGTGACTCCCGACGTCTACATCGCCGCCTACGAGGCCGGCCGTAAGCGCTAGCCGTGACGCCTGCTCGACCGCACTCCCCATAGCTCGGAACGTGAAGTAGAGTCCTCCGCCGTGAACTCCCTCGACGTTGATACCGCCAATCCTAGAACCCGTTGGTTTGAGCATAAGACATTCGAACTGACGTGATGGGGGGGCGTCGGGTAGCTCAAACCCCTCTACGATGGTCACTTTTCGCGTTGGCCGTAATAGAGGTCACGGACAAGTTTGGGAGCACGTCGGCGCGCGCCGGCTTTGCCCCCGCTTCTTGGAGATGCTGGCGGCGCTTGGTATTGCGGAGGCTTACTTCAGCACGCTCGGCAGATCGCGTTCAATTTGCTCAACGCTGGTCTTAAGCAGCGAAAAAAACCAGCGGCTGTGTTCGGTACGCCCGAGGTACTGAACTTCTTCATCAGCCTCTGGGCCCATGTTGTAGAGCTCCAAAACGCCGATTTCCTTGCCCTTATCCGAGTAACGAACTTTTACCACGAGCTGGGCCAACGTGGGCGGCTTGCTGGGCTTCTCCACGTAGGCGGAGAGACGCAGGCGGCGCACATTCGCCATCCAATTGCCCGCTGTTTCATCCAATTTTCCAGGCTCCTTCGCATCAGCAAAGCCGTCTGTTTTGCCCTCAACCGGCACCAATTCACGCTTTCGATCGCCCTTCTCGATCTTCACGCTTAAGCTCTCTTCTGGCACTTTAAAGGCGTGGAGTGCGCGCTCTACCAGACGCGAGTCGGCGTAGCGCACGCGATTGACCACATCACGACTCACGGCGTAGACCTCGCCCGTTTTGAGGTACCGGACGTAAAGATCCTCTTCTCCCGGAGCTAGCCCACCGATTGCCAGCGTTTGCTCAAGTGAGCCGAATTTGAAAGTGAGCGTGCCATCCGGTGCGTCGAGCCCGAATTCTGGATCGCGTTTCTTGTCCACACGGCCGATTCGGCGGAGGGCTCGCAAGGGAGCGACATCCGCGGCAAGCTTCTCAGCATCTGCGGCCGCGATGAACCGTGTGACCTTGGCGGTGTCTTTCTTGACTTTGCTCTGGTCGGCGGCACCGAGCGTGGGGTGCCCTTCAGGCAGCGGATCGCGCGACTCGTGGCGACCCTCGAAATAGGCGCCGTTATCATCTTTCCTCGCCACCAAGGTAACGCTCTTGTCTTTCGACTTGAAGCCGATCTCAGTGAGTCGGTCGCTCGTGGCTTCCCAAATCAGAACGTTATCTGCCCGTTGGGTGGCCGGAGCGTCATCTCGCGTCCAAAAGTAGAGCGCGCCGAGGGAAGCTATCCCGAGGAGCGCTGCGTGTAGAGCCAT
>CAZSUA010000162.1:2433-12289 GCA_964609655.1 uncultured Polyangiaceae bacterium
ATGTCCCCCTTGGCATCTTTGCCACGCTCCAAGCTGCCAGAGCCACCCACGATCAGCGCGGCCCTAGGGGCGTGGCGACTCAGCGTGGAAACGGACGCGTGTGACGAAAAGCTTGAAGTATAAATCAACGCGCGGTCGCTCTTGTTTTGACGGGCCGTCAAATGCTGATTGGCGTTGGCGAGGAGCGCCGGCTGGAGCACAAGCCCTGCCATGTCGGCGAGTGCTTGGAGCTGAGGCCTTTCGGTCGTGGTGCTGGGCACAGCTCCGCTCGGCGTGGCAGCATCCTTAACCAGGTCAAATTGCCGATCAACCGTGCGGTCTGGATCCAGGGCGAGCAGGAGCTTGCCACCCTGCTCAACGTAGCGTCGCAACGTGGCGAGCTCCTCGGGTGCAAAAGGCTCGGCTGGGCCGAGCACGAGCACCACATCTGCGTCCGCAGGGACCTCTTTGCCCAGGCCCTGAGTGAGGCCCAGATCGCGCACGGCGTAGTTCTGATTCTCAAGCAGCTTTCGAACTACTTGGCTGCCACGGCCGACGCCACCTGAACGGTCCCCATCGTTGATCTCCCCGTGACCCGTGGTGAGGTACACCGTGCGCCGCGTCCGCACCAACTTCAGCAGCACCTCTTGAAACTTCTCATCTAGCTTCTTGAGCGTATCCCGAGTGGACTGGTCGCTGATGTCCGTATTTAACAGGCTGAACTTCTGATTCTCGCCGCCCTTGGCCAAGATGATCTCGCCATCCTTGAAAGCACGATATTGCTCGGCAATTTTCGGATAGAGCAATCGATCCTTGAACTCGACTTTGATGTTCGGGATGCCTTGAGCGAGCGCGTTCAAGTATGCGGCAACTTCCGTCTTGACCTCATTCACTTCAGGGAAGAAGCCGATGATGCGCACCGGGCCTTTGATCTGCCGCGCAATCTTGATCGTGGCTTCGCCCGGCTTGGAGGTCTTGAAATATGAAAAATCGACCTTGAGATCGGCGGCATCCGCGCTGAAAACAAACAAGCCCCCGTAAACAGCCGCCATGGCCAAGGCTAAGCCCGCTGCTGCAGCTGCCCGGACGCGCCGACTCTCAGGCTGCTCAGCATGGCGCATCGGGTAGAGCGCCAGCTCCGCAAACACCATAGGGAGCAAAGTGAGCCAGACCAACGAGATCCAGACGATCCGCACCACTCCGATGATTCGCTCCCGCACCGGCACTTCGAGCCGATCCAGTCCGAGCTTGGCAAGCCCAGCATCGGTGGTCGAAAAATAAAGGAGCACGCCGATGAGGCCTGCCAGCGACAAAAGCGCCAGCGTATTCTCGATTTCCTGGCGCGCGCCACCCATGCGAAAGCGCGGGGAAAAGCGCACGAACGTAGCGATAGCCACCGCGGAAAGCCCCAAACCCGAACCGAACCAACGCCCATTCTCAAGCTCTGAGAATACCCGTTCGCCGAGGTACAGCAGCACCAGACCGAGCACATACAGCGGTACGGTCCACGCTGGCGACGTGCGATCATCCTTTGCTACGGCAGCGGCTATTGGTGTCACTGCTGCCTCCGGAACCTCGGGGGGAGCCCCATTCGCATGCGCAGAATCCGTCATGTTCTCGTCGTTCAGCGCCATCGTCGAGCCTCAAGAACTTTGGTGGCGGCGAGCAGGAAAAAGAAAGTCACGGCCACGTAATAGACCACGCTGTCGAGGCGCAAGACGCCTGTCTGGAAGGTTCGGAAATTTTGATGATGAAGAGCAAAGGCATTCAGAAATTTATTCAGCGGGGCATCCACCAGCTGCGCGAGCTTCCAAAGCACCAGCCAGGGCACCAAAATGGCCGCGGCGATCACCACCGCGATGATCTGGTGGCGTGTCAGCGATGAAGCAAAAATCCCGATGGCCAGGACCGAGGCTCCCAAGAGCAACAGCCCCAAATAGCCGACAGCGATGTGGCCGACGCTCACCTTGCCATTCACCAAGATCAGGGCCGGCATGTAGAGCGTCAGGAGCACCATGATCATCAAGACCACGAACGCTCCGATAAACTTGCCCAAGATGATTTCCGCATCAGTAATCGGAGACGTATTGAGCAAGATCACCGTCCCGTTCTGGCGTTCCTCGGCGAGCAATCGCATCGAAAGGGCTACCGCTGCCAGCATCATCGGGCCGCTCGTGTAGTAGAAGAACTGCTCCAATACTTGGCCGCTCAAGAGCTTTTCAGTGAGCACCATATTGTAAAACAGCAACCCGTTGATCAGGAGTGTCACGGAGATAATGATCGCGCCCATCGGTGAACGCACGATCGCGTTGAGCTCACGTCTGGCTATGAGCATCGCCTTCATACTGCCTCCGCCGCGTCTGAGCCTGACCGAACATTGCTTCGGGTTCCACGGCGCGCTCGGCGCTCCCCTGCCCCAGAAAGCGAAAGAAAAACGTTCTCAAGCTCGTTCTCGCTGCGTGCGAACTGAACGACCTTGAGCCCCGCGCTCACGAGCGCACTCAGCAGCTCTTCGCGCACATCACTCTCACCCACCACAAGAGCACTCACCCAATGGCCTCCAGGCTCAGGCGGATCGATCTGACTGATATCCGAAACGCCGGAGAGACGGCTGACCACCTGGCGTAGGTTTTCGAAAACAGCGTCCTTTTCGGTGGACTGAGCTCGGACTGTGACCTCAATCCGCATGCCGTGCGTGAGCGTGGAGAAGAGCTCCGCCTCCGTCCCCGCGGCCGCAATCCGACCATCCCGAATCACCAACAATTGGTCACAGGTTTCGCTGATCTCAGTCAAAATATGGCTTGAGACAATCACGGTATGTTCACCCCGTAGGCCGCGCACGAGATCGCGCATTTCCACGATCTGCTTCGGATCCAAGCCACTGATCGGCTCATCCAGGACCACCAGCTCTGGGCGATGCACAATAGCCTGCGCTATGCCAACCCGTTGCTTGAAGCCGTGTGAAAGTGCGCCAATCAGCTGATGGCGTTCCTCTCCTAGCTCGGTTTGCTCTATCGCATCATCGACTCGTTTCGCGAGCTCTGAGCGCTGCACCCCGCGCAGGCGTGCGGCAAAGCTGAGGTACTCGCTGACTCGCATCTCGTTGTAGAGCGGCGGTGAGTCCGGCAGGTAACCGATCTTGGAGCGGACGAGCTCCGGATTCTCGACGACATCAACATTCCCGACACGCACCGACCCACTCGTTGGCAAGAGGTCGCACGCTAGGATGCGCAGCGTGGTCGTTTTGCCGGCGCCGTTGAGCCCCAAGAGCCCAACAATCTGCCCCTTCTCGATCTTCACCGAGAGCGGGCCAACCACTCGCCGATCTCCGTAGTACTTGTATAAGTCTTGAATCTCAATCACGGTGCATCCCGAAGTTTCCCGACCTGTGCATGAATTATGAAGAGGGCAACGGAGCCCGGCGCCAGCCGGCGTACCATACTCTGACGCGCCTTGGGACCCTGGACGGCGCCAATTTATTCCCGCCATACACTACAAACTGTCATGCCCCAGGCGGAAAGCTCTGACCCGACCGGATGGGCAAAGGAAGTTGCTGACGCAGCGCTTGGGCTTGGGTTTGCACGCGTCGGCTTCGCTCCAGCTCAGCGCTTCGAGCGCGGTGCAAAGGCGCTCACCAGTTGGCTTGATGCCGGCTTAAACGGTGAGATGGCCTATCTGAGGGACCATTCCGATCGAGCTGACCCCCGCACGCTGTTGCCCGGCGCCAAGACACTGGTGGTGGTAGCGCTGTCCTATTCAGGAGGCGGACTGGTGGAGCTGCGGAAACCTGGAGCGGCTCTGGCTCACCCCGGCTACGTGGCAGCCTACGCACGGGGCGCGGACTATCACACCGTCATGCGCCCCAAGCTGAATGCGCTCGCCAGGGCGTGCAGTCAGATCTTTGGCCGGGAGGTCCTTGCGCGCGCCTGCGTCGATACCGCGCCGCTTCTGGAGCGCGAGGCGGCGTGGTTGGCAGGCGTCGGCTTCACGGGCAAGAATACGCTCTCGATAGCACCCGGCCTCGGCAGCTATTTCATGCTGGGCGAGCTCGTCTTAGATGTGGAGCTGCCGCAAAGCCTTGGCCAAATGCAAGGCTGCGGCAAGTGCCGAAGCTGTCTGGATGCTTGCCCAACGCAAGCGTTTGTTAGCGAATACGTGCTAGATGCGCGGCGCTGCATTTCGTACCTCACGATCGAGTACCGCGGTGTGATCCCACGCGAGCTCCGCGCACTCATGGGCAATCACGTGTTTGGCTGCGATATCTGCCAAGCCGTGTGCCCTTACAATGCCGGCTCTGAAACCAAACCGACGACGCCTGGGCTCCCACGAAAAGCGGACTATGCCTTGCCCGAGCTGCTTTCCCTGCTCGAGCTCACCTCTTCAGGTTACCGTCGTTTCGCTCGACGCACCGCGATGCGTCGGATCCCAAGAGCCTGCCTCGCGCGAAACGCGGCAATCGCGCTCGGAAACTCTGGGGATCCTTCCGCGATTCCGCCGCTCCTCAATGCCCTCCACACTCATCTGAGTCCGCTCGTACGGGGCCATGCCGCTTGGGCATTGGGGAGGCTCGGGAAAGGCGATCCCGCGTCAGGCGCCGAAGGCCTGGTGCTCGCCAACGCGCGTGAAGGCGAAGCTTGGGTGCGTGAGGAAATCGAATGGGCTTTGTCCGAAATGCAAGCACCCTGCTTCGAAGAAGAAAGCGCTGAAGTAGACCCTCTGCACCTTGAAAAGGAGCTAGGTTGAGTCCATGTCTTTCCAGTCCGAGCACCCGCGCGGAGCACGCGAACCCTCTTTCCGGATGTCGGCGAAGCAGCTCGGGATGTGGATCTTCATCGCCTCGCTGAGCGTGATCTTCATCGCGAACATCGTCGGCTACCTAGTAACCCGTTCCAATAACCGGGAGTGGCGCACGCTTGGCCTGCCGGGCCTTCCTCCCGGGCTCTTCGCCAGCACAGCGTTTATTCTCTTGCTGAGCCTCTCGGGTCACATCGCGCTCCGGGCCCTCCGTTCCAATCACTACGCTCGGTTTAAGCTGTGGCTGCGTGCCATGCTGGGATTTGCGGTTGTGTTCTTGATTGCCCAAGCCTTCAACTGGCAAAGCATGACTCACGTAGAAGGCAGCGCAAGCCTAAAGAATCTCTATACTTTTACGTACTTCATGCTGACCGGCCTACATGCCTTGCATGTCTTGGGCGGCTTTGCTCCGCTTGGCGTCGTGCTCTACAAGGCTGAGCAACGGAAGTATTCGAGCTCACGCCTAGAAGGTGTGGCGCTCTGCGTGCAGTATTGGGATTTCCTGGGTGTCGTGTGGCTCGTGCTGCTCACTACGCTCTATTGCGTGACCTGAGCAGGCTCCACCTTTGGCTCCACGTTTTCGTGGGCGGCGGCGAGCGTGAGGAGCGCGGAGAGGCGCCGTGCAAAGAGGCCAGGATCGGCGATCGGGCTGCCCTCTGAGAGCAACGCTTGGTCGTAAAGGACGAGGATCCAGTCCCCTACCCGCTCATTCCCCGGAACCTGGCTTTCAAGGGCTGACAACCGAGCGATCAACGGGTGGTCGACATTGACTTCAAAAATCCGACGATTCTCAGGCACTTGCATCCGAGACGCACGCATCATGCGTTCGATATGTGGCGACATGCCACCATCGGATACCACCAAACATACCGGCGAATCGGTGAGACGCTCCGAGGCGCGCACGTCTGCAACGCGATCTTTGAGCACTTCCCGGATGCGCGTGATGAACGGCACCATGTCCGGCTTCTCTTCGGACTTCGAATCGTCTTTCGGCTTGTCCGTAACGTCCAATTTGAGATCAGCCTGCATCGCCGAAACGAGCGGTTTATCGCCGTAGGTTTCAAGCGTCGAAACCGCGAAGGGATCCACTGGGTCGGTGAGGAACAGCACCTCATAGCCACGCTTCTTGAGCAATTCCAAGTGCGGACTCGACTCTAACTGAGCGCGCGACGAACCGGCGGCGTAGTAGATCGCATTCTGGCCCGTCTTCATCCGTTCCACGTACGCGTCGAGCGATGTCAGCTCGGAGCCTGCAGTGCTCTCGTAGCGCAGTAGCTTGCTCACGCGATCCTTGTACTCGGGCTCGAAATGCAGCCCTTCCTTGATCACCGCACCGAAGATCTTCCAAAATGCGGCATATTCTTCGGGCTTGCCTGAGGCCAGTTCTTCGATCAAGTCCAGCGTTTGGCTCACGACCTGCTTCTTGATGATGCGAACGGCCCGTGAATCTTGAAGCACTTCGCGCGAGACATTGAGCGGCAAATCCTCTGAATCCACCACGCCCCGCACAAAGCGCAGCCAGCGCGGCACGAGCTCCTGACAATTATCCATCACGAACACGCGCTTCACGTGGAGCCGAACACCGTGCGCAGGCTCGGGCTCAAACAAATCGAACGGGGCCCGTTTGGGCAGAAACAAAAGCCCCACAAACATCTGCGTGCCTTCGATCTTGAAGTGCTTGTACGCAAGTGGCGGCTCCCAATCATGCGTGAGATGTTGATAGAAATCCTCGTATTGCTCCTTGCTAACATCCTTGGAATTCCGCTGCCAAAGCGCGCTTGCCTGATTGATGGCAGTGAACTTGAGCTCGGAGCTCTCTTTCTCGATTTCGCCGAGCTCGATCGGGTGCGCAATGTAGTCGGAATAGCGAGAAACCAGCTGTTTGATTCGAAAAGGCTCCAAGAATTCGGCTGCCTCATCCTTCAAGTGCAACACGACGGTCGTACCCGAAACGTCGCGGGTGGCCGGCTCGATCGTGAACGTGCTCTCGCCTTTGGAGATCCAGGCGTGCGCCTCTTCGGTGCCGGCGGCGCGGCTGATAACCTCGACTTCGTCGGCGACCAGATACGCACTATAAAAGCCGACCCCGAACTGCCCGATCAGATCGACCTTTTGGTCCGCGGATTGAGCTTGCTTCAACTTCTCGGCAAACTCTCGCGTGCCAGACCAAGCTACTGTTCCGAGCGATTGGGCCAGCTCGTCGGCCGTCATCCCGACGCCGTTGTCCCAGATCGTCAGGGTTTTCTTTTCAGGATCTGCCGAAATCCGAATCTTCAGAACGTGATCGGGAGCGAGCAGCTCCGGATCCTGAATGCCACGAAATCTCAACTTATCCAGCGCATCCGAGGCGTTGGAGACGAGCTCTCGGAGAAAAACTTCCTGATTGCTGTAGAGCGACTGGATCACCAATCGCAAAACTTGCGTGACTTCGGCTTTGAAATGATGCTCTTGGCGTTCGCTCATGGCAATCCTCGTTGGGCGCGCACCATAACCATTCGAACGGGCCGAGCAAGGGCAACTTAGGGAGCGAGCTGTTGAACTGCCCAAGAAGCCTCGGTCTTCGTATAAACGAAGCGTTCGTTGAGCCGGAACTCGCCAGCGATCCAGAATTCAAACACTTCTGCTTCGACGCCATAACCACCCCAGAACTCGGGCCGCGCTACCTCCGCACCCTCGAAGCGAGCCCGCACCGCTTCCGCCCGCTGAAGCAGCTCTCCCCGATCCACAATGGGCCGACTTTGGGGCGATGCCCAAGCTCCAATCTGGCTTTCTCGGGGACGACTGGCAAAGTAAGTGTCTGATGCTTCCGGACTCAGCTTAACCGCTAGACCTTCAATGCGGACTTGCCGCGTGAGTGAACGGAAGTGGAAAGTCAACGCCACTCGGGGTTCTCCGTCCATTTCGTGTGCCTTGGCACTTTCGTAATTGGTGAAAAAAGCCGCCTTGCCTTCAACGCGACCCTTGTAGAGCACCATGCGCGAGCGCGGCTTGCCTGAGGCGTCCACGGTAGCCAGCGCCATCGCATCCAGCATCAATTCGCCCGCCTGCTCCGCCTCCCGGTACCAGTTATCCAGCGTTTCCCAGGGATCTATGCTCAGCAATGCCATACGTACGCCTCTATTCGATTGTGCACCTTCGGGCAAACGCCGACATATTCCCCATTGATTTGGTGAGATCGAGGGATTGGGCTAGCGTTTCACACCTGTGAAGCGACCCTTGAATTCAGCCCGGCGTCTCCCGAGCCCAGTTTACTGGATGGGCGTCCTTAGCCTCAGCTGCGCGACCGCCACGCCACCACCCCGCAGTTCGACGCTAGGCCACACGCCCGCGGACGGTCCGCACGCGTTCCATAGCGAATTGCCGGCACTCAGCGCAGGTGTGACACCGCCCAAGAATCCGCCCCGTGCGCACTTTGAAGCCACGGAGCAAAACCCCAACATTGCCGGAGAAGATGGCGAGGCCGATCCGGACGATCCTACGGCTGTCCACGATGATGTCCCCGAGGAAGATCCGAGTACATTTGCGCAGGGATCCCAGATCAAGCGTCCCCATCCCTACGACGGCCTGAGCGAGAAGACTCTGGAACAGTGGCTGCTGCACACCCCCGAAAAGCTGGGGGCGCTGTCGATCGGTCGCCCCAACGGTGGCGCACTCATGAACGGCGTTCGTTTCCCGGAGAGCGACTTTTATACGCTGGTAGCGCCTGGCACCGCCTGGGCTTCCGAAGAAACCGTGAGTTACCTCACGCGCAGTCTCGCCAAAGTGCACAAAACCTATCCGAACGCCCCCAAGCTCTTCATCGGTGATGTGAGTGCCCAAAGGGGCGGGCACTTGTCGCCGCATCTCAGCCATCAGACGGGTCGCGATATTGATATAAGCTATTTCTATATTGCGGGAGCCAAGTGGTATGCGGCGGCGAACGCTTCGAACCTGGATGTGGAGAAAACGTGGGCTTTCATTCGAGCATTAGCCCTAGAATCCGACGTTGAGATGCTCCTGATTGATGCCTCCATTCAAGCGCTGCTGAAGCCTTACGCTCTAGAATGCGGCGATGATCCGGCCTGGGTCGAGGACCTGTTTCGTGGAACCCGAGGCGTGCGCCCCGCGTTGATTCGTCACGTTCGAGGCCACCGCACGCACCTGCACATCCGGTTCTACAATCCCGACGCGCAGGAGAGCGCGCACCGCCTGCAGCCGCTGCTGGTGAAATACGCCAAGGTTAAACCACGCGTCTACACCGTGAGCTACATGGCCAGGAAGAAGGACACCTTTAAGTCAATTGCTGCTCGCTTCGGTGTCAGCGTGGGCGCACTGATGGCGGCCAACCGTGGGCGTTATCTAGATATGGGCAAGGGAAAACGGGTGCGTCTGATCAACAAAAGTGGGGTGCTCTACGCCAAGGCTGTGTATCTGATCCCACGCACCGGCACCCTGCCCTCGCCGGAGGTCATCATTCCGGCGCGCCGCTTGCCCAGCCTTGCACCCAGTAGCGCCCCCCCGAACACCCTGAACCCTGGCCACACAACCAGCACAATCTCTACTGGCTAACCCCATGCACTTTGTACGACTTGACCACGTCAACATCCGCACCCAACGCCTCCCCCAGCTTCGGCAATTCTACGTGGAGGCGCTCGGACTCATGGAGGGAAAGCGCCCAGAGTTTCCCTTTCCTGGTTCCTGGCTGTACTTAGGTGCTGAACCGATTATTCACCTGATTAAGGCGAGTGAAGCTCCGGATCCGCCTGCTAATTCGCAGCTCCAGCACTTTGCACTCAGGGGCGAAGGGCTCGGGGAGTTTTTGTCTCACCTGCGCTCCCTCGGTGTTGCCTATCGCGTCGGCGTCATTCCAGGTTTTGGAACTTTTCAGGTGAACATTCAAGATCCCGACGGCAATTGTCTGCATCTTGATTTCGCGGCGCTTGAGCAGGCTGACATCTCGGATTTTGCTCCGCCCGCTTGAGCGGAGTCCCAGCATCGCCCCGTCGCTGCGTGAGGGGCACGATTGGGATGTTGTTGCGAGGCCACGCTGCGGGAGCGCCAGGTGAGCTGCTCTTTTTGTTCCTTGGAGGATAGTATGCATGCT
>CAZSUA010000163.1:0-12120 GCA_964609655.1 uncultured Polyangiaceae bacterium
CATTCCACCCATTCCACCCATTCCACCCCCACCCCCACCTGGGGCTGGGGCAGCGGAAGCCGCCACAGGCTTATTCGAAATAACACACTCAGTGGTGAGCATGAGGCCCGCCACGCTTGCGGCATTGCTCAGAGCTAGACGAATAACCTTCACCGGATCGATCACGCCCGACTCAATCAGATCTTCATACTGCCCGGTGCGAGCGTTGAAACCATATGCGCCCTGGCCGTTCCGAACCTTATCGACCACCACCAGGCCTTCTTCGCCGGCGTTGTCAGCGATCTGTTGCAACGGAACAGAGCACGCATCTTTCAGCAAATTCGCTCCGAATCGTTCCTCTTCCGAAAGGCCCGTGAGCTTGTCGATTGCGGCGCACGCGCGGATCAGAGCCACACCGCCGCCTGCGGCATAGCCTTCTTCAACGGCTGCCTGGGTAGCTGCCAGCGCATCTTCGTAGCGCATTTTCTTTTCGCGTAATTCAATGTCGGAGTTTCCGCCCACCGAGATGACTGCGACGCCACCCGCCAGCTTGGCGAGGCGCTCTTTCAACTTCATCTTGTCGTAATCGCTGTTGGTCGCCTCTGTTTCGAGACCGATCAGGCGGATTCGACCCTGGATTGCTTCTTTAGTCCCTTTTCCGCCCACGATCGTGGTGTTTTCCTTGTCCATCACGATCTTGTCGCAACGCCCGAGATCTTCGAGCTTAAGATCCTCGCCCAACTTGCGACCGTCCCCTTCCATGAACGGGCTGGCGCCAGTCACGGCTGCGATGTCGCGCAGAATTTCCTTGCGACGGTCGCCAAACCCTGGGGCTTTCGTGGCCGCCGCACGGACGACACCGCGCAACTTATTGAGTGTAATGGCGGCGAGTGCTTCACCCTCGATATCTTCCGCGATCACTAGAACGGCCTTACCTTGCTGCGACGCGAGCTCAAGGAGCGGCACGACGTCTGCGAGCGCCGTGAGCTTCTTTTCGTGGATCAAGATCAAGACATCCTGAAGCTCGACCGTCAGCTTCTCCTGATCCGTGATCAGATAGGGAGAGATATAACCGCGGTCGAATTTGAGCCCTTCGACGATCTCCATCGTGCTCTCGGTGGTGCGAGCCTCGTCAATGGTGATGAGCCCATCTTTGCCAACCTTCGCCATGGCTTCGGCGATGTTGTCGCCAATTTCGTCATCCCAATTCGAGCTGACCAGCGCCACACGTCGCTGTTCTTCCTTGGTATTGGGCACTTTGGCCTGCTTCTTGAGATCCTCGATCACTGCTCCGACGGCGCGATCAATGCCGCGTTTGAGAGGCATCGGTGCCACACCCGCCTCGAGCAGCTTCACACCTGCGTTGATGATGGCTTGTGCCAAGACGGTTGCGGTGGTCGTGCCGTCGCCGGTTTTGTCGTTGGTCTTCTCGGCAACTTCCTTCACCAGAGAAGCGCCCAAGTTCTGAAGCTTGCCGCTGAACTCAATGTCCTGAGCTACCGTCACGCCGTCCTTCGTGATCACGGGTTGGCCCCAACTCCTCTGTAGCGCGACATTGCGACCGCGTGGCCCGAGCGTCACCTTCACGGCATCAGCCAGGGCATTGACGCCTTCCTGCATGGTGCGACGGGCAGATCGGCTAAACGTGAGTTCTTTGGTCATTAAACTTCTCCGAATGGGTGGTAGGACGGTCCTTGGCTTGCCGCGGTCAAAACGTTCCGCAGCCAGGCTCCGAGTCCAGGAAAGCCGCGCGCAAGTTAAGCCGCCAGCCTCACGAGTCAAGCCCCGACGGACGAACAACCGAGGAATCCCGTTGGGGGCTCGCCTCTTCAGAGCGAGGCTCCCAAAAAGGCGACCATTCAACTTGCATAAAGCGACAAAGGGAGATAGGTACCCGGCCCCGCTTCGGCGACCCCCTACTTAAGCGGGCGAGCGCTTGAGGGCTCACGCAGCGGCAAAGTTTGAAAGGTTTGGCAATTGAAACAGGCTTTTTCGAGATCTTGGGGGATCGTCTAACGGCAGGACGCAAGATTCTGATTCTTGCTATCTAGGTTCGAATCCTAGTCCCCCAGCAAGTAACCATCGGCCCCATCGTCTAGCGGTTAGGACACTGGCCTCTCACGCCGGTAACACGAGTTCAAGTCTCGTTGGGGTCACCAAAGTTTCTCGGGGGAACAAGCCCCGAGCCTTGGCTTAGTATTCGGAAAGCAGATTCCAGGGCCTGCCCGGAGTCGGTGAACGGTGTTGAGCTAACCACTCCGCGACAACCTTCGCCCACGCCTCTTGCCCTGGCTTTGAGGGGTGGATGCCGTCTTTCTTTCGGGGCAGATCCGTGACTTGCGCGGTGCTGTCCAGGTATGCGCACGGTGCGCAGTTATCCTGAACCACCGAAAGCAACCCTGAATCCTGCTCCCAAAGCGGTGGTGCAATCCAAACGCAGGGGCGCCCACGGAGTTGAGCAACCAGTCGCCGAATGGCGGGGGCACGCTGCGCTGGGTTCGTGAGCTCAATTTCGTTGGCTCCGAGCGTGATGATCACGAGGTCAGGATTGGCGTTTGCGACGAGGCGTTCAATATCGCGAGACGCCCAGGTCGTGATGTAACTGGACGTCTCGTAGTGCAAGATCCCGCGCACCTGGGACTTAGCGAGCTCGTGATTGAGTGGCGGCCCGAGCGCCCCCGCGAAGGAGTCGCCAAAGTGATAGACGAGCGTGCCGGCCGGCAAACGAAGCTCGCCGAGTTGCGCAACTGGCCCAAGATCCACGCGGCGCGGTTGCGCCGTCGGAGGCTGCCAACTGTGTGCGGATTCTAACGAACTCAGCGCAATGCCGCGCTTGAGAACCTCTCGCCCGAGCGCCTTCTCCCGTTCGACAATGGGGAGTCTTGCCTGAGCTGCAATTGGAGAAACGCGAGGAGCCGCGGGCGGTATGTTTGGCTCCGTCGTCATCGCCCTAGCGCAGCCGAATTGTGCGAAAAGCGCAGCTGCCACTAGGCGAGAAATCAGAGTTGAGGGCAGCATGTGGAATTCCAACCGTTACCGACATCACGGTTCTTGCATCCAGCGCGGCTGCTGACAAGATTTCGCGCGGCGTGCGTGCCGCCAACGTACTCGTAGGCAACCGGCAAGCCATGCTTATATCGGACGCAGTCCGCATCGAAGGCAGGTGTGCGTTTCCTGGAAATTTCCTCGGTGCTTAGATCAGTGGGTGGCACCGCTTGCGCACTGGGCAAGACGCAACCAAAACCCGCTTGCTCGTTGAATCCTGAACGACACTTCGGCTCATTGGCCCGGGCGCAGCGCGCGCCGTTCCAGCTTTTCCCGTTAGTGCAGTCCACCGCTAACACACCCGCGCGGCATCGACCGGATTCTTGACCGGCTCCGAACGGGCAGGTCTCGTGGGCGATCTCTTGCGCGCAGCGAAAGCCCAGATGCGATCCCCAATACCCAGGCACATCGCGATTGCGCAAGCGCGTGTGCATCCACTTCTCAAAGCGTCGGCTAAAGCCGCCACCGCGGTAAACTCGACTGAAGCCGTACAAAGCCGGCCAAGGATACGGCCCGTACCAGTCCCCTACCCACTCCCAAACATTGCCGCTCATGTCGTGCAGGCCAAACGCGAACGCGGGGAATGAGCCCACACTGCACGTGCCCGCATGCTTCCAGCACGCGCGCCCATCCGGGGAACCTTCACCCCAAGGATACGTGAGCGCAGCTGCTCCACCGCGCACCGCGTACTCCCATTCTGCCTCGCTCGGGAGCCTGCCTGCTGATGCCTGGCAGAAGGTCGTGGCCTGCTGAAAATCGACGCAATTGATCGGGTGATTGTCGCGCCCGGCCCGAGCCTTGCCGTTGCGAACATTGCAGCTCGGCTGGGATGAATGCGGAGGTGCACACTGGCCACGGTCGACACAGCTGAGATACGAGGCAACCGTAACTTCGGTCAGATTCAGGCAAAAACCAGCGATTTTTGTCTGAAACTTGGGCTGCTCGTCGTCCGCATACTTTCCGCGTCCCGAACCCATCCAGAACGTACCTCCAGGGATTCGAACCATTCCGGCAGGGCACTCCGGTGCCTTCGCACCCACGGCGGGTGCGACAGGACCAGGTTCACTTTTCTGCTTGGGTTGCGCTGGAGTGGAATGGGGGCTCGGTGCTGCCCGACTGGCCTCGGCACTCGGAGCTGACTGCTGAGAACACGCATTCATGAGCATCAACCAGGCCGCGCGGCTGCCAATGCTGCGAAACCTCAAGGAATCACCCCGGAGCGAGTCGCAAAGCGTGATAGCGATTCACGTTGAGCCGATGTCAGATCGTTCCTTGCTACCAACTCCGCGTAAAGCGCGCGTGCTCGCGGCATATCTCCCTTCGCGCAAGCGATGAATAGCCGCACACGAAGAGCTTCCTTCCTGGCTCGGGGCAGCTTGATCTCGCGGCTCAAGGCCTGCTCCAAGTAGGCCGCGGCTTCTTCCGGATAGCCGCGATGATAGAGATTCTTGCCTAGTAAAAACGCTGGCAGCCCGTCGCTCGGGGCCTGCTCGAACCATTGCCCCAATTGGACGGCGGCGACATCCCACGAGGCGCCCCGTTCTCCCGCCCCGACCAGCAAATTCACCGTCGCTTCCTGAGCAATCCCAAGCTCTGCCGCAGCCTTAACCTCCAACAGACGCAGACGATCCTCATCCACGAAAGCTCCGGCAATCTCCGCATACAGAGCACGAGCCTCCCCCAACTTTCCGCCTCGGAGCAAGATATCCGCTCGCGCCTCCTGGGCCGACAGGCGCTCTGCCCAGTGCAAGGCCTGGTCATTGGCAATCTCAGAATAACGCTTCAGCGCCAATACTGAATCGCCTCGCCGATCGGCGCACACGCCAAGCCCAAAACGCGCTTGGAGATTTCTGTCGTCGAGCTGCAAGATCCGTGTGTAGGCTGATTCCGCCTGATTGGCGTCGCCGCCCCCGATCGCCTGGCCTGCGGCACCAAATAATTCGTCGACCACATGCGGGCAGATCCGCCCGAAGATGCTCGGCTGGTCGAAGCGAACACGCGCGGTCTTCAGCGCTTGCTCACTTACCGTGTGCTGCAAAAGCGAGTGGTGCCACTCCACTTCCAGGCCTCGAAGATCGCGTCCAAACACCGCCAGCGGCGTAGCTCCACCGTACCATTCACGGAGCTTCTTGGCGCCAAAACGACCATGCACCCATTCCACGAAGCTGCCAGCCACCGTGTAGGCCGCCGTCGCGTTTTGCCCCAAAAAACCCAGTCGGAAAACGCTCTCAAGCGCTGGCAAGAGCCCAAGCTTTTGCATGGCCTGCGCCCATTCTTGAAGCGTCAACTCATCATCTTCACGAGGCGACGCGGCAACCGCAAAACCCTCAATACGTCCTGGATCCGGCAACCAACCACCGAACGCCCCGGCGACGGCGAACGGGCCTTGACCGAAGCTGCCGGCAATGACGTGGGCCAGCTCATGACCTAAGACCGGGTGTGGATAGCCTGCCTGTTGGATGTAGATCTCGTGGCGCCACGGCTTGGCGATGAATGTGTGCGCGGCTCCCATAAGGGCGCCCTTTTCGTCTGCCGAGGCGAACAGGAAGACGGTGATCTGAGCCGGGCCACGCGTTTCAAAATACCTCTCCACCTGGGCGACGTGGGCGTCACATTCTCTACCCAGCAATTGAGCGGCTTTTTGCTGAACTCCCCTCGAATAAACCACCTCGCAACGCCGCGTGCTGAGACTTCTACCTAAGGTCTCGCGAATGCTTGCTGCGGTGCTGAAATGCCCCAGCTCGGGTCCCATGGCCACGAGCAGAGCGCTGGAAGCTAGAGAGACCAGTGCCAGCGAAAACTGCCAAGCGCGTGATCGCAGCTGAGCGCGCAACCGCCCGTCCTCGCCGCACGTGAGGACTGCGAAGCCGGCAGTGATTGAAAGCAAGGTGAGCCCTGTGCCAACGCGATACCACAGCAGAGGCTCCACCGAGCGCAAGACGGTATCGTAGAGCGGGCCCGCGAAATACCCCACAAACGGGTCGTACGCAAAAACCATCGGTGAGGTATAGAAACGCCATACGCTGAAAAGCGCGGTCGCAAGGGGACCCAGGAACGCCAAGCCTTTCGCCCAACGTGGCACCTTTCGGCCACGATCCATGAAGGCCCGATCGAGTATTAGATTAACAATCGCCCCCCAAGCCCCAGCCAACAGAGCGCCGACGCCTGGCCCCAAGATGAACCCCGTGAGGCCGGCGACGGGATCACAAATCTGAACCCGTAGGCCGTGCAGCACACTGATCGAGAGTGCCAAGAGTGCGTGGGCCAAGCCCGTTTTCATTCCAAACGCGAGCCGTCTGAGCGGCAGCGTGCCGACCGGAAACACGGCACTTGCGGTCGCCAGCGCCACCACGCTCGGCACGATGAGCCCGGCCACCAGCGAAGCTTCGTAGGATAGCCCGGAAAACAGCGGCAGGAAGCCGAAAGCTGTGAGTGTTAAGGCGCTAACAAGCAGCGCAAGCTGACTCGACCGTTGAGCTAAAATGCTAACCTTCACTCGCCGACTCGGACGCAATCCTAGCTTCAAAGATGCGCTTCACCCTGCGCGGGCAGAAGCGGGCCACGCCGCGAGCCCTCGCCTGGAATCGGCCCAAACACCAGAGGCAATACTTCATCGATACGGCTCACAAGATGAATCACGAGGTCCCGCTTTATTTCATCGGGAACTTCTTCGAGGTCCGCTTCATTTCTTGCGGGCAACACCACCTCGCGCAATTCGGCGCGATGCGCCGCCAAAAGCTTCGCCTTCACACCTTCAACAGGCAGAATACTCCCGCGCAACGTCAGCTCTCCCAAAAGACAAATATCCTCTCGCACAGGCACACTGAGCAGCAAGGACACCACCGCCACGAACATGGCCACGCCAGCCCCAGCCGCATCGCGTACGGCGCCTCCACGCGGGATATGCAGATGGAGATCAATCGATTTTACAAAATCGTGCTCCAAATGCAGCCGTTCCGCGCGGGCTCGAACCAATGAGAATGCTGTCAGCGCCGATTCATTCATCACGGTGGACATGCTGCCACTCACGCGAATTTCACCCTTCCCGGGCATCTTGTTGACCTCGATTAATAGAAGCTCTCCCCCCACATCCGAGATGCCGAGCGTGACGACGACGCCCGGCTTAGGTGCTCGTTCCACGGTTTCTTGGTGGTAACGTGGCGTGCCTAAAAATTCGGAAAGCTTGCCCGGATCTACCACCAGGCCCGCCACCTGTTTGCCCTCGGCCATTTGGACCGCGACATGGCGACACACGGCTGCGATCTCTCGCTCAAGGCCGCGTACGCCAGCCTCGCGGGTGTAATGGTCAATGATCGCCTCAAGCCCATCCTCCTGGAAATCGAGCTGGCTCTTGTCCAGCGCGTGCTCCTTCAACTGCTTCGGGATCAAGAATTGGGTTGCGATGCGTTGCTTTTCTGCGCGTGTGTAGCCCGGAACCTCGATAATCTCCATGCGATCGAGGAGCGCTGCCGGGATCGCATACCGGTAGTTGGCGGTGGCCAAGAACATCACTTCGGAGAGATCAAATGGCACGTCGATGTAATTGTCGATGAACGTGTTGTTCTGCTCGGGATCTAGGACTTCCAGCAGCGCGGATCCTGGATCGCCGCGCATATCGGCGCCCATCTTGTCGACTTCATCCAGCACCAAGACAGGATTTTTTACGCCAGCTTTCTTCAGCGCGCCGATGATGCGCCCCGGCAGCGCACCCACATATGTGCGTCGATGGCCGCGAATTTCTGCCTCATCACGCACGCCACCGAGCGCGATGCGCCCGTAACGCCGCCCCATCGCGCGGGCTATCGATTTACCGAGCGAGGTTTTCCCGACGCCTGGCGGACCCACAAACAGCAGGATGGGGCCGCGCTGATCGCGACGCAGCTGGCGTACGGCCGTAAATTCAACGATGCGTTTCTTGACGAGCTCTAAGCCATAGTGATCTTCATCCAGGCAACGACGCACATTCTTCACGTCCAACGTGTCCGGAGTTCGACGATTCCAGGGCAGATCGGCCAACCATTCCACATAGCCGCGAGACACCTGAAACTCCGAGGATTGTGGCTGCATATGGGAGAGGCGCCCCAACTGACGCCGCGCGGCTTGATCGGCTTCCGGCGGCATCTCGGCGCGCGCCACGCGATCGCGCAACTGCTCGATTTCGTCGTCTTCCGCGCTCTCGCCGAGCTCCTCCCGGATGGTCTTGATCTGCTGGCGGAGCACGTAGTCCCGTTGGGAACGGCCCATGTCCTCGGTAACAACCGACGACAGCAGATCTTTGGCGCGCAGTATCTCGAGCTGCCGTTCGACCATATGGAGTACTAATTGCAGCCGCTCCCCGACCCCCAACGCTTCCAGCACCTTCTGGCGGGTGCTGATGTTGGCTTGATCTTCAGGAAAATTGGACGCAATCAGATCGGCGAGCGCTCCGGGATCTTTAACGTTATCCAGAATACTAGCCGTTTCCTTCGGCAGATCGGGCAGTAACGCAAGGATGGCGCGCGTTCCCTTGCGGAGGCGCTCCACCATTTCGGCGACGTCGGCACCTGGAGCGGGCTCCACGATGCGCTCAATGTCTGCCTGCATGTAAGGCTCCAGGCCGTGCTCTTTCAGCAAGCGAAAACGACCCACGCCATTTAACACAACGCTGTAGTTATCAGCGCCGATCCGAACCACTTTCACCACCCGGGCGAGCGTTCCGATTTCGTAGAGATCCTCAAACGTTGGTTCGCGAACTTCGGCGTTTCGCTGGGTGAGCACACCCACCATCAGCCCCTCCTCGCCATTCAGCTCTTCAACCAAATGGACGCTCCTCGGCCGCCCCACGTTGATGGGCACGACCGACATCGGAAACAAAACCGAGTTGCGAAGCGGCAAGATCGCTACTCTCTCGACAGCGCCTCGCTTGGAAGTGGCCATGCCACCACAGTAATACGACCGACCCAGACGTCCAGCGACCTTTCGGAATCTCGCCCAACGGGGGTGTCTGTGATAAGGGGTCGGGGTGTCGTGCAATGTGGGTCAGAGGTTGGCGCTCAGCTTGTTGGTGGCTGTCCAAAGCTGGGCGTGCGGGGCCCCTTCCCAGCCAAAAGACCCTCAGCAAGTGCTCAGCGCCTATTCCTCGGCCCTGGCTTCAGGAAACGCACAGGAGGCGTACGCGCTGTTGAGTTCGGAGGCTCGTCGCACCCTCTCTTTTGGAGCTTTTCAGCACATGCTCGCCGAGAATCCCCGGGAAGTTGCAGATCTGGCGCACGGCCTTGCCGGCCCAGCAGACCCGCCACGCGTCACAGCAACCGTTTCAACTCCGCACGGTGAGGCACTTGAGCTCGTGCTGGAAGACGGAGTGTGGAAGGTGGAGGGCAGCGCGCTCGACCTTTACAGCCAAGCCAATCCCCGCTCGACCGTGCTGTCGTTCGTGCGAGCCTACGAGAACAACCGCTACGACCTGCTCTTGAAGTTCGTCCCGGACTCCAAACTCGCAGGGCTGACGGCCAAGAAGCTCCAGGAATCGTTCGAGGGGAAACAGCGGGAGGCCTTGGATCGCCTGAGTCAGGCGCTGAAAAATGAAGCGCCGAAGGCCAAAATTGAGCTCTTGGGTGACCACGCAACCCTGCGTTACGGTGGCGGTGGGACGATCGAATTGCTAGAGGAACACGGCGTTTGGAAAATTGAGGAGTTTTACCCGTGAGCCGCCAAGCCCGTATTGAACGCGAGACACGCGAGACCAAAATTTCGGTTGAACTTGCGCTCGACGGAACGGGCCAGAGCCGTGTGCAGACGCCCCTGCCCTTCCTGAACCACATGCTCGATCAGATCGCTCGCCACGGGTCCTTTGATCTCACGGTCGAAGCGGTGGGTGACGTAGAGATTGACGGCCACCACACCACCGAAGATGTCGGGATCGTGTTCGGCCAAGCGTTGCGCGCAGCCTTGGGCGACCACGCGGGTATTCAGCGTTACGGCTCAGCCACGTTGCCCATGGATGAAGCGTTGGTCACGGTAGCGTTGGACCTTTCGGGCCGTGCGTTTTTTGTATGGAATGTACTTATTCCTAAAGCGAAATTGGGCAGCTTTGATTCAGAGCTGGTCGAAGTATTCTTCGAGGCCGTGGCGCGCTCCGCGCAGATCAATTTGCACATGCAGCTCCACTACGGCCACAACCTGCACCACATCATTGAGATCTCCTTCAAGGCCTTTGCTCGCGCCTTGCGCCTTGCCACACGCCTCGATCCACAGAACGGCGGGATCCCGTCCACCAAAGGCGTATTGGCGTAACGTATGGATCTGATTCCGGCCATCGATCTGCTCGAGGGAAAAGCAGTCCGCTTGTTGCGCGGCGATTATGCCGCCGTTACAGTCTACCATAACGAGCCCGCGGAGCTTGCAGCGGAATGGCGAGCCAGTGTGGCTCGGCTGCACGTGGTCGATCTCGAAGGCTCACGCGACGGCAAGCCCGTCCAGCTCGAGCTGATCACGCGCTTGGTGAAAGCTTTCGGGAGCGGGGTCCAGGTTGGCGGTGGCGTACGTTCGCTTGAAACCTTGAGAGCCTATTTTGACGCAGGTGTGGAACGCGTGGTGCTTGGCACGGTTGCGATCACCCAGCCAGATTTGGTAGCCGCCGCTGCTGGCGAGTTCCCAGGTCGAGTGATCTTGGCGGTGGACGCTCGAAATGGGTTCGTAGCCACCCAAGGCTGGAAAGATCAGAGCGAGGTCCGCGCCCTGGACATTGTTCGCCGGCACGGAGCTCAAGCTTTGGCCGCCGTGCTGTATACAGATATTGAACGCGACGGAACCGAAGTCGGCCCGAATATCCCCGAAACGGCTGCTTTGGCCCGCGATGGCGGTGTGCCGGTGATTGTGAGTGGTGGTGTTGGCACACTCGCTCACCTGCGCGCGCTGGTGGCTACGAGTGTCCCCTTCGGTGGTGTCATTGTCGGGCGTGCCATCCATGAAAAACGCTTCAACCTTGCCGAGGCGCTGCAGGCGCTGGCAGGCTAGCCTTCCCTTGTTTGGAACAGTGCCAGGAGATGTCTGAGAAGCCGGAACACATGGAGACCAGCGCCGGGGCTCTCCGTGGGCTCTTCAGCGAAGTCATCCGACCCCCGGAGCCAGAAGAGGCACCCAACTCGGGCAACTTCGAGAGCGAAGATTTCCTCTTTCACCTTTATCGGGGCAGCGAGCTGCTCCAGGACAATTACGTTGCGGAAGCACGCGAGGAGCTGGAACGCGCGTTCAAGCTCAAGCCTCAAGATCTAGAAGGTCAAGGCCTGCTCGGCATCGTCTATTTCCGGTTGGGCATGTATCCGCGCGCCATTGAAATCTACCGCGACATGGTGCAGCTCTGCCCCAAAGAGCCCACGCCCGGAATTAATCTGGCGTTGTGTTTTCTGAAGACGGGCCAACCCCATCAAGCCCGTGAGAGCCTGGAACGCGTGATCGCCACATCGCGCGACCACAAGCGCGCCTGGGGCTACCTGGGCCTCGCTTTTCAGCAATTGGGCGATCTGGCCAAAGCACAGGCCGCCTTTGAACGCGCAGAACAGCCGCACATGGCGCGCAGGATGCAAAGCCTTTTAGAGGGGCCCTCCAGCATCCGCTCGAGGACGACGCTTCCGGAACACCAAGCGCTCAAGGAAGCCGCTGCGGCCATGGTCAGTCGCTTTGACGCCTCGGACGCGGAAGGGGCCGACGACGGAGCCCTCTTTTCCAGCGCCTCGCCGGCTCTGCCGGAACCGGGCCCCTTGCCCTGGAGTACACGCGAACCAGGTAGACCCATCGATGCCCTCCGGCTCCCCGAGTTGAGTGTTCGGGAAACAGGCACCGTCACGCCTGTCACGCCCGTCACGCCCGTCACGCCCCCCGGGTTTGCGGATTGGTTGGCGAAGACACTCGTGACTCTTGGGGACACAACCGAGGTCGTGCAAGACTCACGTTGGATAGCGCTTCGGATTAACGGCTTTGCACTCCGCTCAGATTCGCTCATAGCGCTCGTGCCGGAACGGGGGCCTTTGCACGGAGAGCCGCTCCACCGTCGAATGCGCGGAGCCCGGATTCTTGAACAATTCGGAGCCCCGCACGCGGGCTTGAGCGAGCTCGTCG
>CAZSUA010000164.1:0-1674 GCA_964609655.1 uncultured Polyangiaceae bacterium
GCTGCTAAATTACAGCTACGCAGTGATCAAGGATGAGAGCATGCTTACTATCTCCCGCGAAATGAAAAGGGCAGTACTTCGCAGAGCCGACAGGGTCGTCCTCAGCCTACGTTCGCGCGAGGGCCCACCGGGCTGATCGTTGACGGAGGCTCCTCCCCCTCTGTTTTTGCCCAGTCCACAGCCGCCGCTAATATCAAACGATTGCGTCCTGATTCCTTGGCCCGATAGAGCGCACTATCGGAGGCTTCGAGCAACTCCACTGCGGAGGCTCCCGGCCTCTGATCAGTACCTGCGGCGCCGATGCTCACCGTGCACGGAATATCATTGCCACCCACTCGAATGGGGCCTGCCGCGACGACGCGACGCAGCCTCTCGCCTACGATCGTTGCCAAGCGTGCGTCGCATTCGGGCAAGACGACCAGAAACTCCTCGCCACCCAACCTCCCGAGCTTATCGTACGACCGAATGCCTTGGCCGATTCTTTTCCCCACCTCAATCAAAACGGCATCACCCGCCGCGTGCCCATAGGTATCGTTCACACGCTTGAAGTGATCGATATCCGCGAACAGCACGCTCGTTGAGTGGTGACTCCTTGCGGCCCGGCTCAACTCAACATTCAGCACCTTCAGCAGCGCTCCGCGGTTTGCCATTCCGGTCAACGCATCATGGTTGGCTTCGAAGCGCAGCGCTTCGCGTGCCGTCAAGAGCTGCTCTTGCAAATCAATCACTCGGCTTCCGGCTCGCAAACGAACCTCCAGCTCGAGCGGGTCCGCAGGCTTCACCAAATAATCGTCCGCGCCCGCATCAAGACCCTGCACGACGTGCTTCTTGTCGTTACGCGCGGTGAGTAGAACCGTGTAGATGTAGGGCTCCTGGGACTCACTGCGGATCTGCCGTACGACGTCCAAACCATCGACGCGCGGCATCACCCAATCGAGCAGGGCAATGCGGATCTGCTTATCCTCTCTCAGACGATCCAAGGCTTCTTGCCCGTCCGTGGCAATCACCACCTGGTAGCCCCACTCCTCAAGCCAGCTCAGCACCATGGAGCGCGCAATGCGCTCATCATCCGCTAGGAGAATTTTTTGACCGCTTGGCTTGGGCATGGGTGGCGCTTAAGCCACCCCCAACCGCAGCGCGGCGGTAGGAATGGCATCCCTCCCCGACAAGTACGGTCCGCCGTGTCCAAACTTGAGCCATTTTTGGCTGACCTGGAGATTAAAGCCGTTTTCACTGCCTTCGGAGCGCAAAAGAAATGCGCTAGGGTCAGCGGGTCGTGTTTCGCACACTAACCGCATTGGTGCTCTTTTGGGGGCTGATCGCGTCCTACGCCTGGGCCTGGTTGCTGGGGAGGCTGTTTGGCAACACAGAACGCCGCATGGCCGCCACCCACGCTTCGGGTGCCGACCGCTTGACGCGCGGTTTTAGCTCGCTCGGCGGTGTGTTTATCAAAGTCGGACAAGTGCTCAGTGTGGTTGGCACTTTTTTGCCTAAGATCTACGCACAATCCCTGGAGACCCTCCAGGATAGGGCTCGACCTCGGCCCTTCCGGGACGTGGAAGAACGGCTCGAAAAGGTGCTCGGACCCCAGCCCCTGCGCCACTTCAAGCACGTGGACCGCCGGCCCATTGCGGCCGCATCCCTCGCGCAAGTCCACCGAGCCATCACCCACGA
>CAZSUA010000164.1:1774-8681 GCA_964609655.1 uncultured Polyangiaceae bacterium
GCCGGCCCATTGCGGCCGCATCCCTCGCGCAAGTCCACCGAGCCATCACCCACGATGGGCGTGAACTTGCAATCAAGATTCTGTATCCCAACATCGAAGCATGGATTGCCTCCGATTTGTGGGTGATGCGTAGCGTGTTGCCGGTTGTTCGTTGGCTGTTTCCGATTGAGCATGCCGAACGCGTCCTCGATCAGCTCGAAATGATGCTTAAGAAGGAGACTGATTTTTCGCATGAACGCTCCAATTTAGAAAAACTGCGCGCCGTTTTCGCGGACCGGCCGGATGTGGTGGTCCCCGAGGTGGAAGCGGCTTTCACCGGCCCGGGAGTGCTGTGCATGAGCTTCGAACATGGCTTCAAGATCACTGACACCGAGGCGTTGGCTGGCCTCGGGATCTCAACGCAAGCGATCGGGGAGCGCATCGTTGAATGCTATTTCAAGATGCTCTTCGAGCACCGCCTCTTTCACGCTGATCCACACCCTGGGAATTTCTTGGTGCGGAAGAGCGAAACGGGATTTTGCTTGGTGATTCTTGATTATGGTGCAGTGGAAGAGCTCACCCTGCCGCTCGCTCAGGGCATGAAGGAAGTCTTGGAGGGAGCGCTTCGGCGCAACGACGAGGAAGTGCTTTCTGGCTTGGCCACCATGGGATTCGTGGCCGAAGGAGGTGATCGAGAACTTCTACGCCGCGTGGGCAAGGAATACCTGCATATTTTAGCCGGAATGAACATTACCAACGCTTCGCACCTCAACCGCGAACACCTCGAC
Source organism: uncultured Polyangiaceae bacterium (assembly GCA_964609655.1). Lineage (GTDB taxonomy): Bacteria > Myxococcota_A > Polyangia > Polyangiales > Polyangiaceae > JBBRRP01. The sequence goes on from CAZSUA010000164.1 coordinate 2,542, forward strand.
CAACTCGGCGGCTACGAGGCCTTGCGCGGGAAACTTCGGGAAGTGATGCGCAATGTCCAATACCCGCCGGGATATTTTTACGTTGAACGCACGCTCGTTTTGCTGTTCGGGTTGGTCGGACGGCTCGCGCCCGAAAAGGGCCTCGTGGGCCTGGTGCTTCCGTATGCCACGCGTGTGATGGCTAAGGCCTACGCCTCCAAACGTCGCGCTACTCGAGGCTAAAGCGCGCACGATGCTCGCTGACGAAGGCAACGTAATACTCAGACTCTTGATACCCTTCCAGCTCACCCGCTTCGACCGCCGCTTCAAGCGCGCGCTTGACCTCACCGATCTTGCGGGAAGGCGGCAAACCAAAGGCACGCATCAACGCATCCCCCACCCCTTTGGGCAGTGGCGGCTCATACGCATCTTGCTCAACCAGATAGTTGATCCGCTCGGAGAGTTGGTGGATCATGGAGATGCCCCGGCGCTTTTTCTCGGGCCGCTTGGTGGTGATGTCGGCCTGCGAAAGACACAGCAAATCATCCAGATAAGGGCCGATTTCGCGCGTGAATCTGCGCACCGCGCTATCCGTCCAGCTGCCGTCGTATTGGCTCGCCCGCAGGTGGTGGAGCACTAGAAAATGAACCTCAGTCCGCAGGCTTTCATCCGTGGCAAAGAGCTGCTCACGTCGTTCCATGCGTTCAAACATGCGTGCGCCCACCTCTGCATGACCGAAGAAGTGCACTTCCCCACTGGCTGAAATGGAACGCGTCTTCACTTTGCCGATGTCGTGGAACAGTGCCGCGTAGCGCACCTCCAACTTTCCCGCGCTTTGGGTCACCACTTGCTTGGTGTGTTTCCACACGTCTTTGTGGCGCCATTCGCCGTCCCCGAAGCCAACCATCGCCTTAACTTCCGGCAGGAGCACGCCCAACACGCCAGTGGCCAAGAGTGAATCGAGACCCTCATCGGCATGCGTTCCCAGGATGACGCGATCCAGGAGGCGACGTCGATCGAAGGGAGCTAACGCCGACATGTCCTCCTTCGTCGTGAGCACCACGGGCCGATCGGCGACCCCCGTCTCAGCGCACGCGACCGCCCGCTCAAGCGCCTGTATCGCTCGGTCAGGATTGGCGCTCGGCTCTTGGAACTCCTCAGACATCATGGCGGCTTTCACAACGGGCACAGCGCGCTCAAGATCCACGTGGGAATGTGACCTCGCGCGACGATAAAGGGGCGCCTCTCTAGCATAGCCTCCTGGAACAACGATGGGGGCTCTTACCCCCAATCTGTGTTTCAGCACTGAAAGTGGGCGCCTCCCGGGTGGGCGCGATAGGCTCGTGCCGGATGTCACGACCGAGCGGAGAGCAGGGCTCCTCGCTCCCCGACTGGGGGCGGCGTCTAGCACGAATTCTGTGCGTTTTATTCGCTCTGCTCGGAGCAACTCCGCTGGCGTGCGAGTTCCTCTTTCGCTCCGAACCCATTCAAAAATGGGCGGCCGAAGAGACCACCCGTGCCCTGCGCGAGCAGCTGGGCCTCTCGGCAAGCTACGAGGTGCGGCTCAGCCTCTTACCCCTCCGGCTCAAGCTGGAGAATCTGGTAGTGCCCGCCAACGATGGCGGTTCGCCCGTGCTCAGGGCGCGCCGACTCAGTGTCACGCCCAAGATTTTCTCGTTGCTGAGCGGACGCTTCGACGCTGGCGACATTGCCATCGACGAACCGACGGTTCGAGCCGTGATCCGAAACAAGCAACTCACCAATTTGAGCTACCATCTTCCGTCGACCAAGAAATCCGACTCTGCTCCACTAAAACGGGCACCCTTTGCTTCGTTGGCACTTTCCGATGGGCGTATTTCTGTCGACTTTGGCAGCTGGCAAGTGCGCACCGAAAGTGCCGACATCGATGTGTTTGCCGCTGGCGGTTCTGCCTTGGAGATCGCCGTCCGCACCACGACGAGCCACGTGAGCCATCAGCGCCCACGCCAGACGCCCGAGCCCACATTGGGACACGAGGTCCTGGCCTACGACGAGGATGTCGTTTGCCAATTGGACCTCCGCGCGGAAATTCGGCCAGATCACGCACTGATCCGGCGTTTCGAGCTGCAAGCGCTCACGGATAGCGACGAAGCACCGAACACCGAACCGCGTTGTGATGCGAAGCGTGCCAGTGAAGCACCCGGCCGCATCAGCATCAAGCTTTCCCAAACGGAATACTCACATTTTGGCAACGACCAATTTCGTGTCTTCGGCACAGTCCAGGCGCGTACTCCGGTTAACATCGCCAAGCGCTATGTTCGGCTTCCCAGAGCAGGCGGCTGGGTCAGCATTCTTGGCCTGGTGCGCTTTGAGAGTGGCAGCCGTTTGCCGGATTTTAAAGGCGTCCTCGAAGGTGGCCAGCTAGATTATGGCCCTGCACGCGTGGCGGAGCGCATTCATGCGGAGGTCGACTTACGCCAGAGTGTGATCCACATCCCGCGCACGGAGGTGACCTGGGGCAATGGGGAAAGCATTCTAACCAACGCTCGCATCGCCCCCTTCGAGGAACACGTGCCGCTCAGTGTCGAACTCCTCGACGGAAAGGGCATGAATTTTCCTGGCCTGATGCGCGATATCGGAGTGACCCCGAATACCATCGTGCATTGGGACCTCACCCACACACGGGTTGCCAATATTCGCGCAACGCTCAGCCCCTTCAAATTGCACGGTGATTTCAGCGCCAATACCCATAATTTCGAGGTCTTCGACAGGGCCTTTCACGACCCGCAGCGCGCCCACATGATCGGCGTAAAAGCTGCCGACATTCGCAGTAATCTTTCCGTCGACCTCAAATCCTTCGACCTTCAGAACGTGAACGCGCGTTTTGGCAAAAGCGTGCTCAACGCGAAGCTGGTGTCGATTGGTTACTTGAGCACACTCGGGATCCAGATGGCGGACGACACGCTCATCTCGCTCGAAGACATCAGCCCCATCACCAGTATTCCGATAGCCGGCAAGGCTCGCGTCCAGGTTTCGCTGGCAGGCGATCCGCAAAGGGTTCCCATTCTCGGAACGTTGGCTGTTAACTCCTTTTCGTTTGGCGGCTTTGAGTTCGGCGACATCTTGGAGTCTGACGTACGCTTCCTGCCCCTCAAGGTTGATTTCAGCAAGCTCAAAGGAAAGAAGGGCAACTCCTCCTTTTATATCCCAAGTGCGCGTTTGGATTTTGACACCCAAGCAAGCTTGGTCGCGGATGCCACGCTCAGCACTCAAGCACTCAATATCCGCGATTTTTTTGCGATGTTTCACTTCGACCAAGATCCACGCTTTGACGCCGTTTCAGGCACTGCCAGCTTCGATGGCAAGCTGCACTACGTGCTCGGCGGGCCCGAAGATCGGTGCGGCGGGGGCCGTTTGGTCGTGGAGGGTGCGACGGAAATCGCCAAGGCCAATCTATTTGAGGAACACTTCTCGGGCGGTGCCGCCAACTTTCGTTACGAGTGGTTCGATCCTGATGCGAGTTACCTCGGTGCCAATCTAGACATTCCAAGCTTTCTCCTCAAAAAGGGAACGGGCACGCTGCTTGGGGGTCTCAGGATGCGCCAAGGCGCGACCCTGGAGGGCAGCCTAGTGGGAACCAAGATCCCTCTCGCTCAAATCGATGCGATGAAATCACTCGCACGGCTGGCTCTTGGGCACGTGGAGGGCGTCGCAAAGATCTCCGGCAGCCTCGATGAGCTAAAAATTGACTCTACCGTCGGCGTGAGCCAGGTGACCCTGGGAACCAAAACCCTACCGGCTTCGGCTTTTTCGGTGAGGCTCCGCTCCACACCCTCGCGCGCCAAGCAGATCGGCAAAAGTCGCTGCGGAAATCCCATCACTTCACCGTTCTCCACCAGCGAGTGGGCGGAGGATAAGCCGACCGGCACCATCAATCTCGCAGGACAACTCTTCGGCGGGCAGATCACTTTCGATGGTCTCAAGCTGAGCCGCCAACAAGCTACAACCATGAGCGGCGCACTCCTTCTGAAGCGCATGGATCTCGCACCTTGGGCGGAGCTTTCCCCCACACTCGGCAAGAGTGCGACTGTCGAAGGGAACCTGAGCGCGCGCATTGATCTCGAGCATTTTTCGCCTGAAAACCTGGCAGTGTCCAAGGCCAGCATCGCACTTGAAGAGCTGAAGTTGCGGCAGGGGCCATTCGCTGTCGAATTGGTTTCTTCGAGTGGGCCGCTGGCGCTCGACCGAGGCAAACTCAAGATTGCTCCGCTCGCGGCACGCGTCAGCAGTGTTTCCGGAGCCAATGGTGTGCTCGATGTGAGCGGCAACGTGAGCGCGCTCGGTGCGAGCCCGGTCGTGGACCTTGCCGTGAGGCTGCGCCCGACCCAACTCCGCGCACTCGCCGTGCTCCTACCGCAGGCGGAGAACGTTCAGGGCACACTTGGCGGTAGCGTGCGGTTGTTTGGCCCCTGGCAATCGCTCGCTTACCAGGGAAATCTAGAAGTTAAGAATGGCTCGCTCAGCCTCGCGGGACTGCCCACACCGATCAGTGACGTGAATCTGGAGCTGACGGTGAGGCCAGATGAAGTGCGGGTGGTTCGGGGTGAGGCTAAGCTCGGCGGAGGCAGCGTGGTGCTCTCCGGAGGCAGCGAAATTATTTCAGGATCGTTGAAGCATGGCCGGCTCGACGTCAAAGCGAATAACGTAAGCCTGCCATTGCAGCCGGGAGTTCGCGGCACCTTTGATGCCGCTCTGGGTGTTGATTTCGACGGTGACACCTTCGACGAGGGCAAAACTCTCCCTAAAATCGTGGGCACCATCGATCTCGCTTCTTTCGAATATACGCGCGCCGTGAGCATGACGGCAGACATCGAATCTTTGGCCCAACGCTCCAATCGCACTGAATTCGACGCCTACGACCCAGCCGATGACCTGCTGGAGCTGGACATCGTGGTGAGGGCCAAGGCCCCGATCACGCTGCGCAACAATCTGATCGACGCGCAAGTTCTGGTGGACCCAGGCGGGCTCAATCTTACCGGAACCAACCAACGCTTCGGCATGCGGGGCGGGCTCACGCTCAAGCCGGGCGGTCGGATATTGCTGCGACGCAATGAATTCGAGATTCGACAAGGCAGCGTGCGTTTCGACAACCCTACCCGGATTCTACCGCAAGTCGACGTCACCGCGGTTACAGATTATCGTCGATACGCCGAAGAGACAACTCCCGCTCAGAAGGAAGCCGGGCCAGATGCCGGTGCCAGCACCAAAGAGGGACGTTGGGCGATTGCGCTGCACGCACATGGTGACGCAGAGCGCCTAAAGATTGATCTCTCAAGCGAGCCCGTGCTGAGCCAAGACGACATCTTCCTTTTGCTCACGGTGGGGCTGACACGTGCGGAGCTCGACCAGGCGCGCTCCGCGAGTATCGGGGAAGGCATGGCGCTGGAGGCCCTCGGCAGCATCACGGGTGCGGATCAAGCCGTTGTGGATGCCGTGCCAGTGGTCGATGAGTTTCGTTTTGGTTCCGCCTACTCTTCGCGCACGGGGCGCACGGAGCCCACAGTCACGATCGGGAAACGCCTCGCCGAACGGATCCGGGCGAACGTGACGAGCGGCCTTTCGGAATCCCGTGAGGTGCGCTCCAACGTTGAGTGGAAAGTCAGCCCCCAGGTAAGCCTCGAAGGATCGTACGACAACGTGAACGACATCTCGAGCTCCTCACTCGGGAACCTGGGAGCAGACATCCGCTGGCGTCTGGAGTTCCAGTAGGCGAAGCGATTGCTCGGGCCCAGATGCCCGACTAGGCTGCCCGCAATGAACGTTCGGTTGTTAAAGGAATTGCGCTTCGAAGCTGCCCATCGCTTGCCCCAAGTTCCCGAGGGCCACAAATGCGCACGCTTGCACGGCCATAGTTTTAAAGTCGAGATCGCAGTGGAGGGCCCTGTGAATCCGAAAACAGGCTGGCTGATCGATTTTGGTGATCTCGACGCGATTTGGGCTCCCATTCACGACCAGCTCGACCACCATTACTTGAATGAGGTGGAGGGCCTTGAAAACCCCACCAGCGAAGTGCTGGCGATTTGGCTTTGGAATCGCTTGAAGCCTGTATTGCCGGAACTCACCCGCGTGATTCTCCACGAAACCTGCGACGCACGCTGCGAGTACGAAGGGCACTGAGCCTC
>CAZSUA010000164.1:8691-12007 GCA_964609655.1 uncultured Polyangiaceae bacterium
TTCTTCTTATCGTTCGTGGGATGTCAGCGGGGAGCTGCGGCCCGAAGCACTGGCCGCGAAAACTCTCGCTGACCGAGACCGAATTCGCCCTGCAGGTCCGCGGCGGTGGGCTTCCTTTTTCTTCAGTGGAGATAGTAAGCATGCTTACTATCTCCATCGCCATGAGAATGGCGCCCACACACATCCGAGGGGCACACGGCTCCTCAGCTCGCGCCGAACGTTGCCAGTATTTCGTCGGCGGCGCGGAGACCCTCGGCGGCGCCACCCTCCATGAAGCCCTGATAATCGAGCGACGTGTGCTCGCCCGCAAAAAAACAATTACCCTGCCGGACACGTTCATAGCCTGCGAACTTGGCGTACTGCCCGGGCTTCCAAAACGAATACGACAGCTTCAGATTATCATCGAGGTGCGCAAGGGAGCTCGTCGCAAAACCTGAGAAGGCAGCTGTCGCCCCCGGGAACACCGGCTCGACCTGGCCTAGGAACGTCCGCGCATCACGCAAAACGCCGGCACTCTTGGCGGTGCCCCAGGCGATCGGAGTGGTCATCTCGGAAGCCACTGTGCCACCGGTGAAGTTCACCAGGATCCCGCTTTTTCCCCGCTGGTCACGCGTCGCATCCCAGGTGAGCTGGTAGCCTGTACCAGCAAAAGAACCACCGTTTGCGGCCTTCGGCCAGACTCCCGGGCCTTGCCAAATTCTCTCACTGAACTGCAGCTGGAGCTTGCCATTTCGCCCACAGCCTTGCTCATGGATAGCGAGCAATTTCCTTGTATCAAAACCCGCACGCGAGAGATCCAGTGTGCGAAGGACTGAAAAAGGCAAGGTGAGCAGTACCCTATCGGCGACTACTTCTAGCGCCTGCGTGCCTGTCTGAAACGTTAACAAGAGAGCGCCATCCGGACGCTGGCAGAGCGCTTTCAAACGAAAGCTGGTACGCACGACGTCTGCACCCAGCTCGGCTGCGATGGCGCTTGGCAAGCGTTGATTGCCACCTTGAATATGAAAACGCTCATCCGACTCGCCAAAGACATGAAAGCTCTTCTCATTAGCGCTCAACATATAGATGAGATTGAGCGCACTCTGTTCGCGACAATCAGCCCCATACTCGGTGGCGTAAGCCACATTCAGGAGCTGCCCCATGGCAGAGCGATTACCCCCCGGAACTCGCGATTCAATCCAACTCTCGATGCTCAGCTTGTCGAGCGCCACACCCGCGGGCGTGTGCTCGGCAAACGTCATCGGATACTTGGCGGCCGCGGCATCGGCCTGGAGCGCTGGCAAAAATGCCAAGAAATCCCGTAAAGCATCGGCCTCGGGATAGTACTGCCCGTTGAAAAAATACGTATCTTTTGCGCCTGGAGGCTCGCTCTTGTGCAGATCGTTGACCTGCAACTGAAAACGCCGCGCGAGGCCCAACATGACCTCATGACTTGAATCAATCAGCTCTCCACCCCACTCGCTGGTTTGACCGTCTTGCCAATATCCTGAGTTTGAAAAAATTCTCCCGCCGGTTCTCGCACTCGCCTCGTAGACAGTGGTCTGCACACCTCTATCTTTGAGCCGGAGAGCTGCGCTGAGCCCAGAAATCCCCGCGCCCACGATCACAATCCTTGCCTTCGCAGCACCCAATGGGGGCCGCGCTGTGCCCGAATGAACGCAACCGAGAACTCCCCCACCGAACCCGAGGGCACCTGTCAGCAGGTTGCGGCGCGACACCCGCGGCGGTAACCACGAAGCACCGCTGCGCCGCTCCGACTGGGCGGCAACTTGAGCTAAGCGGCGGAGCCTTCCTAGAAGTGGTGTGCGCGACATGGCGTTTTTGGGGGGTTGCTCATTCACTCTCCTCAAGAAACTTGTGAAGCCCCGCTAAAGTCGCAATTTCTGTAGGGTGGTAAGGGGGGCGGGGCGTGATCCCACTGCCGGCATCGCCGCCCTTTTGCTGGAGCAGGCGTGCGCACACAGACAGGCAGTTCTTGCCCTGGCACCAGCCCGTCCCGAACCCACTGTAGCGCTTGAGCGACTCGATATCTCGATACCCGAGCTCGATGGCGCGCTCAAGATCGTGCAGCGTCACATCTTCGCAGCGACAAACCAAAACTTTCATTCTGCTGCCTTATTGATCGCAGAACCAGGTTGGCCCATGAGATTTTCCGGCGTCGTACTCTATTCCGCACACCCCTGGCAGCACCAAGCTCTCTGCAAAATTAACGACCAACGGGCTGTCCCACTCACGCGGCCCATCAAAACGCGCGCGAATCACACCCTCCGTGTCGATGAACCACGTTTCTGGGTAGAGCTTCGTTCCGTACTTTTCACGCACCACCTCGCCTTCAGGATCGAGCAAGACTTCGAAGCTGGGATTCTCGCCTAACACGGCGTTGAGCGTGGCTTTCGCGTCCTCCAAGCTCTCATCCGTGCTGATCGTAATGAGGGCCAGGTCTTTTCGGCCGGAGAGCGACTTAGCCAGGCGTGCCAGGGCCGGCATTTCTTCCATGCACGGCTTGCAGGTCTTGGTCCAAAAATTGAGGATCACCACGCGACCTCGATAACTCGAGAGCTTGACGCGTTTGCCGCCGAGGGCGTTGAGTTCAAAATCAGGGGCCGTGCGATTGAGCCCCGCGTAGCTCGGCTTGAGGGCGCAGAGCGGCGTGCACACGCGACGCGCTTCGCCGTCCTGTGCGGCGGCTCCAAACGAGAAAACAGCGGCTACCGCCAACACCAAAAAACCGATCTGGGCCAGCGCAACTCTCTTCATCAACAGGCTTCTAGCATCGTCGAGCCCCGGCACCAATCGAATCCAGGTGAACCCAGAACGGCGACTATTCCACTCTGTGCGGTGGACGCCCCAGCAGCTTGCTAGACAAAAGCTCACCCAACTGCTCGCACATCAGCACCTCGACTTGACGCTCCTTATCGAGCCGTTCTTTTTCATCCCGGTACTGAAATTCAATGCCCATCCCCGCTGGATTCGCGGGCGTCGCGTCATCCTCGGACGTTGTCCAAATCACCTTGCCGAGTAAACGGAGTGGCTCCCTAAGGCCGGGAATTCCGAGCGCAAACACGAACTCAGTCTCAACCGGCAGCGGTTTCGTGGTTGCCACGAAGGTGCCGCCGCGCGAGATATTCTTGGTGTAGTCCGCGAAAAACGTGTTGAGCCGACGATACTCAACCTTGAGCTCGATGGGCGCGCGCTCTTTGTCGCGATGTTCCAAGGACGCGTCTTCTGAACCCATGCCAGCCAGATTCAGGGTAATGGCGCCCCGCGGAAGTTACAATCCCGGCGAAAAACCCGAGGTATGTGGGCCAGCGGGGCG
>CAZSUA010000165.1:0-11995 GCA_964609655.1 uncultured Polyangiaceae bacterium
GTGTTTCTCCCAGTTGAGCGCAGCGCGTGCCTTGGTGAGATTATCATCCCAATCGCGCACGCTGGGAATTCCGAGCGCTACATCTCCCGCGTGGGCGGCGATCTTGTACGCAATGCAACCTTGCTTCACGTCATCCTTTTTGGGCAGCCCCAGGTGTTCTTTGGGCGTGACGTAACACAGCATTGAAGCTCCATGGTACGCGGCCGCCGTGGCCCCAATGCAACTGGTGATGTGGTCATAGCCAGGGAAAACGTCGGTCACCAACGGTCCGAGCACGTAGAACGGAGCGCCATGGCACACCGTACGCTGCAACTTCATGTTGTATTCGATCTGATCAAAGGGCACATGCCCTGGCCCCTCCACCATCACCTGGCAACCCATGCGCCAGGCTCTTTCCGTGAGCTCGCCCAACGTATGAAGCTCGGCCAGCTGCGCGCTGTCACTCGCATCCGCCAAGCCACCCGGGCGCAGGCCATCGCCAAGCGAGAACGACACATCATATTCGCGCATGATGGCGCAGATTTCCTCGAAATGTTCGTACATCGGATTCTGTTTGCCGTGCACGAGCATCCACTTAGCCAGAAGTGATCCACCGCGGCTCACGATCCCGATCAACCGCTTCGTCACCAACGGCAAATGCTCCCGCAGCACTCCGGCGTGAATTGTAAAATAATCGACGCCTTGCGCTGCCTGATGTCGCAAACTCTCTAGGATCACGGGAAGTGTCAGATCCTCGATTTTTCTGCCCAGAATCATCGAGTAAATCGGCACCGTCCCGATCGGCACCGTGGATGCCTGGATAATCGCAGCACGACACGCGTCGATATCGCCGCCCGTCGACAGATCCATCACGGTATCCGCACCCCAACGCTCCGCCCACTTCAACTTCTCGACTTCATCGCTGGTTCCTGATGACACAGGCGACGCTCCCATATTGGCGTTCACCTTCGTCTTGCTAGCTCGCCCAATGCACATAGGCACGAGGCCCTTGGCGAGATGCTCGCGATTCGCCGGAATAATGAGTCGCCCAGCTGCTACTTCGTCGCGGATTTGCTCGGCGCTCAGGTGCGTTTCTTTTTCAGCCACGCGTCGCATGGCATCCGTCACCCTACCGAGACGCGCAAATTCAAGCTGCGTGCAAGGAACGAAGCCGATCGGTGCCACCCACTTGCCATCGCGCTCTTCCCAATCGAGCGGCATGAAATCCCAAGCCGTCTTGGAACTCGGCGCGGGCATGCCGGGAGTGTCCGGCGAAGAGTAGGAACGCGGGCCGCCAACGTTGGGCGCATTGGCAAAGGAGCCAGGGTTGGTCCCTTCCTTCAAGGAAGAGGGATTGTGCGCGCCGTGAAGGGGAAGAGGCAGTTGGGTCGTCATGGGTTCTCGCTCCTTGGATGGCTCGGGGAGCTTCGCCCTATTTCGACGTCGCTTCCCTCCGCCGGTGCTAACCGGATCAGGTTCAACGGGTGCATCTCAGCGGCTTCTGCCGCGCCCCGGCGTGACACTGCTCTAGCGCAAGCTTCGCACGAACGGTAGCCATTTCTTCAGGCCGGCCGCATTGATTTCACCGAGCGAGCCAGCGCGCGCAGCGAATGCCCGTGTAGTCACCGTGGCCACCGCCTGAATCACCGTAACGGAGGGCCGCCGAAAGACGCCCTGCGTGGTGGAACCAACTGCCACCGCGAATCGCCCGAAAAACGCGGCCGCTCGGGTTGCTGGTGGTCACGGCGCAGTCTTCACAGAGCGCCGGATAAGGCGGCTGGTAGAAATCGAGCACCCATTCATAGATGTTGCCCGCCAGATCGGCTTGTCCAAATCTTCCGTCACCGGCTGGCACCGAACCGACACGCGCGATGTCCGCGAATTCGCAGGAGGCCGTCCCTGAGAGTCGACAGCTATGCACCGCTAACGCCGTATTGGGTTCAGGCAGCGTGTTGCCCCAGGGATAGAGCCGCGCTTCGCTGCCCCCTGCGGCTGCATACTCCCACTCCGCTTCGGTCGGCAAACGCGCACCATCCCAAGCGCAGAACGCAAACGCTTCGAACCAACTAATGCAGTTAATCGGTAGTGTTTCTCCAGCGCTGGCTTCAGGCGTCCACGTTAAGCGCATTCCCAAGCAGATCTTCTGAACTTGGAGTTCAGCGCTCGTTGGGGCGAGCGGCCACTCGGGGATCCAGCCAGAGCCCGCAACTTTCGGATGCGCGCCTTCACCTGCGAGCGGATGGCCTGAGCTGCGCCAAGCATCGTACGCGAGCATGAACCTCCGAAAGCGCCCAACCGTGACTTCAAAGCGATCCAACCGAAAGGAGCTCACACTCGCCGGCGCCGTCGACAACGTGGCCTCTGCCACATCTTCGTGCCGCTCATAAGCGCCACCGCGCACCACCGGGCTCTCGCAGCAAGCTTCATTCTGAGAGGCGCCGCAGAGGGCCTCGAGCCCTTGGCAACTGGGCGCTATAGCTTGCCCGTTGGCTTCGCCGCCCGTCGGCGAACAAGCCAAAACCGAGGCAAAGATGCCTAGCTTCAAGCTAAAGACCCAGGCGTTCAATGTTCCGCAGGCTAGCCTAATGTCGGTGCTTTGTCGTGCACAGCAACCTCCGTTTGGGTTAAAGGCAGAGCGTGTCCCTCATCAAGATCAGCCGCGATCTCTCGAAAAAGGTGGCCGAGCTCCAATTCTCGGAGCCGGTGCGCTTCGTCTACAATCCGCTCGACTACGCGCGAGCCCCGCACGAAGCCTACCTGGCAGCTTACGGCGCTGGCCCCAAGGAAGCCATCTTGGTCGGCATGAATCCGGGTCCCTTTGGCATGGCACAGACAGGTGTGCCATTTGGAGAAGTGAATCTGGTGCGAGATTGGTTGCTGATCTCGGGCAAAGTGAAACGCCCCGAGCCGGAGCACCCAAAGCGCAGAGTGCTTGGGTTTGAGTGTACGCGCAGCGAAGTGAGCGGAAAAAGGCTTTGGGGCTGGGCCAAAGAACGCTTTGTGACTCCTGAGAATTTTTTTGCACGCTTCTTCGTCGTGAACTATTGCCCGCTTGCCTTCATCGAAGAGTCAGGAAAGAATCTCACGCCTGATAAGTTACTGCCCGCAGAGCGCGCCCCGCTAATCGCGCTCTGCGATGCTGCGCTCCGAAAGACGGTGGCGGCACTTTCGCCACGTCTCGTGATCGGGATTGGTGCCTTCGCGGAAGCTCGGGCCAAAGCTGCGTTAGCGGACAGCGCTGTCCCGGTGGGTACGATTTTGCACCCTAGCCCGCAGAGCCCCGCCGCTAATCGTGGTTGGGCAAAAGCCGCTGAAATACAGCTGAATGCCCTGGGGATCCGGCTATGACCCCGTTTGTGTGCAGCTTTCGGAAGCTGGCGACGCTGGTGCTCGCAACACTCGCGTTCGCAACGCTGGCGCTCGGCACTGGGTGTGTTCAATCCCGTCCCCAAACAGCCAAGCTAGATTCCGGTCACAGGTTTACGCTGGTTGTGCCGACCCTTTTGCGAGACCCGAAGGATGACACTCAAGATCTCGTGATCGATGCGTTTGACTCGCTCAACCAAGCCCTCGGCGGTGACACGCTCGAGATTCGAACGGAAAGCGCACCGATGGCCTGCTGGCTCCATGAGCGGGCCATTCCGTATGCGAAGTGCCACCGCGAGGCCCTGGCCAGGTTGGAGCCGAGCGGCGAAGATACCTTGCTTTGGGGCTTTGCACTCGACGCAAAAGCTCAGGTGTTCACACTGTTTGCCTCCACCCGTGGTGCCCCGGAGCCGGAACAGCTACGGCCGACGGGTGCGAATGGTATGTTAACCCGAAGAGATTTCTTGGATCTGTTTCGCGGGATTGTGTTCGCAAGAATTTCGAGCAAGGGCGAGGGATCCTTCAAGACTCGCAGCTTGAGGGATCGCTTGGCGAAGCTCGCCAGCGCCGTGCCCGCAACACCCAGAGCGCGGCTATGGGCGGCGGATCTCGCGCTATTTTCTGCTGATATCTCACAAATGCTCGACACCCAGCACCCTGCACCGGCTGAGCTTTCAGAAGCCCACAAGGGTTACGCGCGTGCGCTTCAACTCTATTCCAAGCAGGACCAATCCGGACCCTGGCTCACGGCCGAGCTTGGCCTGGCGAGCACGGAGCTTCGTTTGGGGAATAAGCAAAAAAACACCGCCCTGCTCCTTCAGGCAGCGGCACATTTCGCTGATGTGCAAGCATCGAGCACGGACCGCCCCACCCAAGCCATCGCCGAAGAGGGCCGCTCCAGAGCGCTGCTCTCCGTAGGAGAATTGACCCAAGACGCCTCGCAGATCTTGCAGGCACTCGCGGGGTTTGAACGCGTCTTGTCCAGTCATCAGGAAGCGTCGCAACCTTCAAGCCAGAAGCTCCGAGTTCTCGTGTGCCAGACAGCCGTGAGCGCACTCCGATTGTCTGCCAAAGTCGGACCTCAGGCGCGGGAAGCCTGCGAACGCGCGTACAAGTCGCACCGCCCTCTGGACACCGATTGCTCAACTGAACCAGCAGCACTGATGAACGCCTATCTCGGCGAGCTGAGTTTTCGGGATGCCAGTTCACGCGGAGATTTGGGCCTCCTGAAGCAAGCGCCGGCTCGCTTGCGTTGTGCGCGGACATTCCCCCAATTCTCGCCAATCCGCCGCCAAACCATCACGTTGAACCTCGCGCGGAGCTTACAGGAGCTCGGCGTGAAACAAGAGAACGCTTCCGAGCTCCGCGAGGCTGCGGCACTTTTCCGCGGCCTGCTGCTGGCTCGGGAACCGCCGAATCGGCGCGAACACCACGAAGCACTGGGCCTCATCCTCGCATTCTTAGGCAGGATTGAACCCACCGCGCTCACCCTCAACGAAGCGTTGCACGAGCTAGACCTCGCCTTGCCTTCCGGTGAACAGGCGCCCACCGAAGTGCGTCTCGCGCACGTCCGCGTAACGCTCGCGCTCGCAGCGCTCTCGTCAGACAGTCGATTGAGAGCGGGTGGCGAGGCTGAACTCCAAGCACTCTCCGCAGAGCTGAGCTTTGGCGTCCAACCGAAGCTTTGGCTTGAGGTCTCCATTCTGCGCAGCTTCCTCGCGTGGCAGAGCAAGGAGAGCACGGCGTCTGAACTGAAGGCAGTCATCGATCTTTCTAACCTGAGTGAGCAAAGAGCAGGCGAGCTATTCCCACAACAAGCGCGAGCAGCCCAATTGCTCTCAGCTCTGCTCGGTTTGCGCTACGCCTCACTCTTTAAGGACAAGCAGGCTCTTTGCCCGAAACTCGCTGAAGGACACACGCTCCTCGCCTCGTTGGCAGAGCCCTCCGTAAGTTTGTGGCCAAACCCTCGCCCTTCGGACCTAGCCCAAACTCTGAAGGGTCTTGAATCCGAGCCAAAACTAGCCCGAATTTGTAAAAACTCAGCCCTGACCCGAGCGCTCAACCCTAGGCCCGACACGAAAGCGCGTTGAGCACTGTTCAAGCTCCCCGCCATCACTATGCTGCGCGCCGTCGTCGTTCTGACGGAAAGGAATCAGCGTGCCCAAGTTTGATTGGAATCTAGAGCCTGCGCTCTTAAAAATCGGTAGCTGGGAGCTCCGATACTACAGCCTACTCTTCGTCTTGGTTTTCTTGGGGGGCTATGCGCTGCTCAATTGGCAAATTCGGCGGGGTGGCGGGGATGAGGAAGATGCCGGAGATTTTATCATCTACGGCGTGCTGGGTGTGTTGGTGGGCGCCCGCCTGGGTCACGTGCTTTTCTACGATCTCGATCAGGCGCTGGATGATCCTTTGTGGGTTTTCAAGATCTGGACGGGTGGGCTTGCGAGCCATGGCGCTGCCTTGGGCCTAGCCACGGCGATGTATTTGTTCACCAAACGCCGCGGGATTTCGTACTTGGAGGGCTGTGATCGCTTTGCCTTCTCGGGCGCGCTCGGGTCCGCGTTGGTGCGACTTGGAAATTTCTTCAATTCGGAGATTGTCGGTCGAGCCACCGATCAGACTTGGGGTGTGCGCTTTCTCCGTTACGATCACGGTCAGAACATCCAATATCGACACCCAAGTCAGCTCTATGAGTTTGTGATGGGGCTTGCGATCTTGGGCGTGCTCTACCTGGCTGATAAGAAGCTTGGTAAAGAGAAACGCCCGCGCGGTGCGATGATCTCGCTGTACTTTGCGCTGTATTTCTCGGGCCGCTTCCTGGTTGAATTCGTCAAAGAGTATCAGCCGGGCGAAGTACAGCGAATGCTGACGATGGGCCAAGTGCTGAGTATCCCGGGCATTTTGCTGGGTCTTTACGGGCTGGTTTGGAGTTTCAAGAAGCGTATTCCGGCGGGTTGGGTGTCCAGCTTTGCGGATGAATCCGACAAGGATGAATCCGATGAAGACGGCGAAGGCGAAGAGAGCTCCGACGACGGCAACGCCGATGAAAGCGCCGAAGCAAATGGCGATCCTGACATCAATGCGGAGTTTGGCCCGAAGGGGACCAACTCTCGCAAGGCTTGACGGTTTGGTCCGGGGGGACCAACTCTGGCAAAGCTTAAGAACTCAGCACATCAGCGATGCTGTAGAGGCCCGCGGACTTCTGACGAAGGAAGCGGGCGCTGCTGAGTGCGCCATGTGCAAAAAGATCGCGACTCGATGCGCGGTGGGTGAGCTCCAGACGCTCGCCTTGTCCGAGTAGGTGGACGGTGTGATCTCCAATCACATCCCCACCCCGAATCGCCAAAATGGCCACCTCTTCGTCCGTTCTTCGCCCGACTTCGCCCTCGCGCCCCGGCAGAAAACGCGCATCTTGGCGTACTTGCTTCACCGCGTCAGCCAGCCTGAGCGCCGTTCCGCTAGGCGAATCCAGCTTACGCCGATGATGCGCTTCGACGATTTCCACATCATAGCCTAGGCCGAGGCGCCGCAGAGCTTGCTGCACCAGCTCAGCCAAGACTTGGACGCCCAAGCTCATGTTCGCAGCCCACAGCACAGCTACCGACTCTGCTGCCTTATCGAGCGCATGACGCCCAGCCGCGTCAAGATTCGTTGTTCCGCTGACAATTGCAACCTTCTGCCTCGCCGCCAACGCGAGCAAGCCGGGCATGGCGGATGCCGTTGAAAAATCGATGAGCACCTCGGCGCCGAGCAGGCCAGCGCCCAGATCGGAAGAAGCTAAAACGCCGATCGGACCGATACCAGCGAGTTCGCCAATATCACGGCCCTCAGCAGGATCCACACTTGAGCACACCGCTCCAACAATTTGAATATCACCTGCCGCGTGCGCGAGACGCGCCACACTCAAACCCATTCTTCCTGTGGCACCGTGGATCGCGAGCTTCATGCGGCCTCATACGCACTGAGCGTGGCTTGCAAACGCTGAGAACATTCTGGGCTCGCTTCCACAAGCGGTGAACGCACGTACGGCCCCATCAGCCCCTTCTGCGCCAACGCGGCCTTGATCGGCTGCGGATTCGGCTCGCAAAAAAGAGCCCGATAAACCGGCATCAACAAGCGATGCTTGCGCAAAGCTTCAGCGAAACGGCCCGCTTCCATGTCTTCCACAACGGCCATGACTTGGCGCGGATAAAGGTTGCTCGCCACGCTGATCACACCCCGTGCACCCACGCTCATGAGCGGCACCGTGAGCGGATCATCTCCACACAAGAGCGAAACCTGAGGCGGCAGCTGGGGAATCATATCCTGGCTATACGAGAGCGCGCCCGTTGCATCTTTGATTGCAATAATGTGTGGGCAAACCTCCAGCATGCACCGCGTTGTCTCAGGCTCCAAGCTGACCGCAGAACGATGCGGAATGTTGTACAGCACGATGGGCACCGAAATCGCCTTGCCAATCAACTCCACATGCCTGAGCAGGCCCGCCTGCGAGGGCCGATTGTAATACGGCATCACGATCATCACGGCATCAGCGCCGGCGTCCACCGCGCGCTTGGAGAGATGAATACTATCGTGCGTCGAGTTGTTGCCAGTACCGGCCAAAATAAATGTCCGCCCCTTGGCATGCTTCACGGTGAAGCGAATGATCTCGAGCTGCTCATCTTCGGTTAACGTCGGCGTTTCTCCCGTGGTGCCACACGGCACAACGCCCGCCACCTTGGCTTCCAGTTGAGAGGCCAGAAGCTTCTCGAAGGCGCCCCAATCGATCTTATCCACGTCCGCCAAAAACGGAGTAACGAGCGCCGTAAACACGCCAGAAAGGGGCCTTTGAGTCATGGGAGGCTGTTTTTGGCTTGTTCAGCGACTGAACGCAAGGGCTAAGCAGCGGATCCAGAGTGAGTGGGGCCCTGCGACCTTTCGCGCCGATGGTGGACTCCGCAGCGTCCCCCCCAGGCACGAGTAAGAGTGGGCCAACGCCGCTCCAGTGCCCGTCGGAAGCCCTACCCAAGGCGGACCCACAAGGGCGGTCGCGCGGGTTGGGACATCTGAGCGAACCCCACTAGGGTTGCCTCAGCTCGTACCTATTGTTCGATAGCGATCGGAAAGAGTTCGTTCATGTCGAACACGGCTTCCGGGAATGGGGGCAAGGTCGAAGGAGCCGAGCGAGTGACTACCCCCATCACTTCATAGACATCACCAGCCAACGCATGCGCCGTTAGCTTCTGCTCAGCGGGATCCAGTATCCAATAGTAGGGCACGCCAGCACTCAAGTACGCCTGGAGCTTCGGGCCAAGATCCCAACGTTTGGTGCTCGGTGACAGCACTTCGCATACCCAATCGGGTCGGCTCCGAATGGGTCGTAACTTCGGGATCGCAGGGACATGCTCTTGTGTGATCGCGCGAGACCCCGCGCTCTTTTTGCGGCTTCATCCCAACGAGGTTTCGTTCGACGAGGCGCAGGTTTTGCCAAGTCTCTTCCCGGCGTTGCGTGTCGAAGTGGATCGCGAACGCCACAAGAAGGGTCGCTTTGTTGTGACTGGGTCGAGCTCGCCGGCACTCGTACGAGCGATCTCAGAAAGCCTAGCAGGTCGTGTGGGAATCATTGAGCTGTCCCCATTTACCGCAGGCGAGGCATTGGCCGCTCCGAACGCGCCCTTCGCTGAGATGCTCGCCCGTGGTAAGTTAACTGCAGCCAACGTTCTGAATGATTGCGTTCCCAGATTCTCGGTTCGCGACCTACACCGGTACTGGTTCGAAGGTGGATACCCTGAACCTTGGCTCGAAAAGTCGCCGCGTTTCCACAAAGCTTGGGCTCAAGCCTACGTGCGGACTTACGTGGATCGAGTGTTTCCGGGATTGAACCGTGAACGCTACCGAACCTTCGTGCGTCTGTTGGCGGGCCTTTCCGGAACCATTGTGAACATGGCCGACATCGCCCGTGCACTCGGTGTCTCCCAGCCAACAGCCAAAGATTACCTCGAGATTGCTCACGGGTCCTTCGTGTGGAGGACCTTGCCCGCATGGGATCGCCGCTCGCTGAAACGACTTGTGAGGCACCCCAAAGGTTACCTGCGTGACAGCGGTCTTCTGCACCATCTCTTACGCATTCCTGACCTTGATTCACTGCTGAGTCATCCGTGCTCCGGTGCCTCGTGGGAAGGAATGGTCATTGAGAATATTCTGCGCGGGCTCGACGCAACGGGTGTTGCGTACGATGCCTTTCACTACCGAACCGGTGGCGGTGCCGAGGTGGACCTCTTGCTCGAAGGCGAGTTTGGTCTTATCCCAATCGAGATCAAGCGAACCCAGAGACCCGAGGCTGGCGTCGAAGCGCGCGAGGTGCGGGCGCTGTCGAGCTTCGTTCGCGACTGGAAATGCCCGCTCGGAATTGTGATTAACAACGGTGAGGTCTGCCGACAAGTGGCCGAAGACGTCGTTTCCGTTCCGTTCGCCTGCCTCTGAGCTGCAATCTTGACCCCGTTCTGTCGACTATTGCGCACCGGAGGAAGAGACCCACCAACTCAAGCGCCGCCCAGCACGCCTTTGACCGATTCCGGCGTATCAAGAACCAGAACTTCATCACCGCGCGTGGCGAGCATGTAGTAGCCCGTGCAGACCTGGACACACTGATCGAGCAGAAAGCTCCTGCTGTTGGGAGCCTTCGAAAAGGCAGCATTGCAAATCGTCTGATCAGCTGCGCCGCCACACGGAACACCCTGACTAGAAACGACAACACTCGGAGTCGTGCTCTGCTCGAACGGCGGAGCCGTGGAACGAAGGTCGAGATAATCCAGTGCCGGCTGGAGCGTGAGGCCGCGAAACACATCACCCTTAGCTCGCATATGAATACTCCTTTTGCTAAGCAATTCGGCTCACTAAAGCTGAGTTCGACGGGGGCGCAGCGGAAGCGGTCACGCTAGCTTTCTCCGTCCAGTTGAGGTTTGCGGAACTCGGCAGGCGTTCCGCCGGTCGCCTTCTTGAACGCGCGATAGAACACGCCAGGGCTGTGAAATCCCACAGCGAAAGCGATGCTTTCAACTCGCTGCTCGGTACCGAGCAGCGCATCCAGGGCCCGATCGATTCGAATCTTGTTGCGGTACTCAATGGGAGAATACTGCATGACCTCGGAGAACAGGTGGGTGAGTCGTGATGGGCTGAGCGAGCAATGCTTGGCAATTTCGACGACACCTATCGGCTCGTGAAAGTGCTCATGGATAAATTGCACCGCCGAGAACACGGCTTCATTGCCAGCCGGCGTGGCTGGTGTCGTTTGGACCGCGTGGGGCAACTGCTGGTGTCGAACAGCTTGAACCAGCGCGGCGATGGTCTTTGACCAGGCAATAGCTCGATCGAACGGATCGGCTTGGGATTGGAGCACGAAAGCTTCAGCGAGGAGCGCGGCTATTTGCGGCTGGCGCTTGAGAATGAGTGGCGTGCGAGAGCGCGTGGCCCGCGCCAGAGCCAGTCCGCTTTCGGGCGGGTGGATGCTGAGCACAGCTGCGTGCGAAAGGTGAGCGTACACATAGCGAAAGCGGCCGCCAGCGACCGGGCCCACCTGATGGGGAATCGCCGAGTCCAGCACTAAGCTATCGTCCTCTTGCAGGTCGTAGTGTACCCCGTTGGCATACAGCACCGCAGGGCCTTCAGTGATGGCCCCAAGCTCCACGCCTCCGTGAATGTGAGCGTCGGATGGACCACTCGGACGCCCAGGGACGGAAACCAGCTGATCGGAGCCAAGCACGAAAGACCGTTCATTCGAAGCGACGTTGCCCGAGCTTTGCTTCCAAACCTTGAGTCGAGCGTTGGGTCGCGGCATCGCTCTATGCTGGCGCTTTTTGGTGGCGGTTTCACCTGATTCGCTGAAAGGCGGCCTGGAGCCAGCAGGATCCAACAATTCTTTGCCAGGAAGTGAGAGCCGCAATTCAGACTACGACTGCTAGACTACGGAGACGCAGACATCAGCAAGGGCCGAAGCGGCCGTGTTGAGCAGGCTCAGGTCGGAGGTTTGTCCACATGCATCGACTGCATACATCGGAACTATTTCGCCACCCCGCCATCCGGGATCCTCGTGAAACCTTAGTGCGACTTGGCGTGGCTGTCTTGACCTGCCTGGCCGCTACCGGATGCACTGCCAATGTCGGCTCAGGCCAAAAGCAACGCGTACCGTCTGATGGGAACAACGTCCCCGGCTCCAACGTCTCTTCTGGCTCCGGCGGCGGCTCGTCGGTTGGGACACCTGGCACGGGCGGCGTGGGCAATACAGCCGCGGGCGGGGCTTCCCCTGGCACTGGGGCTCAGCCTGCATTCGTCATCCCAGCGGGTGCTCCTGGCCCCACTGCCTTACGACGGCTGACTAACGACGAATATCGCACCACCGTGCAGGATCTTCTAGGGCTAGCGGCGCCACCCGCTGATCCTCTGATCCCAGATACCCGCGCACTTGGTTACAGCAACTTCAGTTCTGCGCTCACTGTGTCAGCCGTTCTAGGCTCGCAGTATGCTACCATGGCCACTCGCCTGGCTAGCGAAGCGAACATTTCAATGCTGGCTCCCTGCGCTGCCCCTCGGGCGGAGTCAGACTGCGCTAACACGTTCATCGACGCGTTTGGGAAGCAGGTTCACCGCCAGCCACTGAGCGCCAAGGACAATG
>CAZSUA010000166.1:0-11974 GCA_964609655.1 uncultured Polyangiaceae bacterium
CCGCGAAAATGGCGCCACCTCCGGCGCTCCCACCCGCGAAAATGGCGCCACCTCCTCTGCCAAATATCCCCCGAGCAGTGGCACCCGCAGCTGCCGCGCCAGCACCCAGGCCGCCTCCGCCGCGAGCAGCTGCGCAGGCACACCTACCTTCTGCAGCTGAAATTGCCCGCCCACGGCCACTCCCGGCGACGCCGGACCAATCGCTCAGCGAGAATCGAATCCAGCAGCTTCACGAACGTTTGATCGCCGCTCGACGCCAAGCGGGCGATGCCACAGAAACCAGCCTGCCCGGCCTTGCCCGTTCGTTGCGTGCGACCGAGGCCAAGCTCCGAGCCGAACACCAAGGGCGCGAGATTGACTTCGATGTGGCGCTCAAAGACGGCAAGGCCGTGCTCCGCCCGATCCTGAAGAAGTCTAACGCTGACTAGCCCCACCTGCGTTCGGGGAACGCGCTGATGCCGTCGCGCGCTTCTCGGCTGTTAATGGTGCGCTTGGCGCTCGGAACGAGGCGGGGGGGCCATGCGATCGGACTCCACCAGAACGTCATCCTCGCAATAGAGGATCGCACACGAGCAGTGACCCGCCTCGCGCATGCGCGCGCAGAGTGTCGAAAGCTCCTCGTCGGAATCGACCACATCGCCCTCAATGGGCTGCCGTGTCTCTTGATCGTAGCGACACTTATCCAGCGCTACCCAAAGCCCTTTGAACTGCCCCGAGCGGCAAAGCTCAGGCCACGTCATCCTGGTTTTCATCGACATCCTTTGGGACATGCTCTTAGAAACGGAGGCCTGCGTAGTGCACGGAGAGAATGTGAACTAGCGGGGTCTCGTTTGCTGCTGACCAAACTCTAGTGATGCTTGAGCGAGAGCGTCAAGTGAGCTTTTACTTCTGTGAACGATTGTTTTGGCAATGGAATATCTGGCGCTGCTTCTTGACAATACACTATCTGCGGGCGCTTTTGGTGTTTCCGGCATGTCCCAGGGGAACTGATACTGAGAGAGCATTCAGATCTGCAATGCGAATCAATTTATGGACATGCGGCGGCAGCGTCCGCGAACACAGGACTTTGCACGCCCATGGCGGCGAACGCGGCCATCAGCGATTTAGCTTTCACACAGTCTCCCGCTTTGGCTGCGGTCTGCACCGCGCGCAGGTGTGTTTTCGCCGCGGTCTGACACGCCGTCTTCTTGCCTGCGTCGCTGCAGCGCCCAAAGCTGGCTGCTGCCGCTTGCAGGTTACCAGCTCCTGCCGCGAGGATGCAGGCATCGCAAGCATCCGGCGTTGCCGCGGGCGGAGTCGGAGTTGTAGTTGCAGTCGGGGTTGCAGCGGTGGGGGTGGCGGTGGCGGTGGGCGTCCCCGTGGGCTTTGGTGCGGCCGAAGTGGCGGTCCCCGTGGGCTTTACATTTGGCGGTGTGGAGCTGTGAGGCGTGTGGGTAACCGGCATGGAAGGCGGTGCAACAACGGGCGGGGTTGCTCCCTCCAAGATCGGAGCGATCTCGGCCGTTCCAGGCTTCGATCCTGAGGAGGCACCTAGCGCAAGCGGCGCGTCCTCGGCAGGCTTGGAGGACTTGACGAGGACAACAACCATCGTCAGTAGAAGCCCCGCGCCCACAGCAACGAGACCGAAAATGAGTCCCTTGCCACTCCCTCCGCGTGCTCCGTGAGAAGGGATGCCAGGGTGCGCGTGCGATACGGCGGGTGGTGTTGCCGCCGCCACGCGTGGAGCCGGGTAGCCAGCGGCTTGTGGGAAGCTGGGCACCGCATCCATCTGCGCGGTGCCCCCAACCGCCAGCGCTGCGAGAGCTGGATCCACGATTGTCATGCGTTCGCCGCCTGAAAGCTCAGCAAAAAATTGGCGCGCAGTGTCAGGGCGCATCGCCGGATCTTTAGAGAGCGCGCGCATGATGGCATGCCGAATATTCTCCGGGAGATGGTGTGCTGAAGGAGTGGCTTCGAGTGGACGTGGTTGCGCGGTCATGTGCTGGGTCGCCCACTCCCAAGGCGTGGTTGCGTCAAAGGGCAAGCGACCCGTGAGCATTTCGTAGGTCATCACGCCCAACGAGTAGATATCGCTGCGAGCGTCGAGCGCCTTGCCCGTGAACTGCTCGGGGCTCATGTAGGGCGGAGTCCCGAGAACCATCCCCTGTTGCGTCAGCTTCTGCTCTTTGGCGGCATCCGCCGATTCGGTGCGGCCGGCGATGCCAAAGTCGAGAACTTTTACGAAATCGATCTGCCCGGCGCGGTTGGTGAGGACGACGTTTTCCGGCTTCAAGTCACGATGAATGATGCCTTGCTGGTGGGCTTCGTCGAGTGCTCCGCACACTTGACGCATGATATTGATGACGCGATCCGGAGGTAGCGCGCCCTCCTTTTCAATGACTGCGCTCAGAGCCTTACCGTCGACGAACTCCATCGCGATGTAGAGTGCGCCATCATCTGTCGTCCCGAAGTCGTAGAATTTTATCGTGTTGGGATGTTCCAGCTGCGCCACGGTGCCGCATTCGCGATGGAAGCGGGCCATGATGGAAGGATCCTTCGAAAGGTGGAGATGCAGCGTCTTGATGGCGACCTTGCGCACGGTGGAGCCCATCTGCTGCTCACCTTCATAGACAATTCCCATGCCCCCTTCACCGAGCACTCGGCGCACGCGAAATCTTCCGCCCAAGAGCTTTCCGATCAAGGGATCATCGCCCTGAGTCGTCTCAATCGGAAGCAGCGCACCACAGGTTGCACAGTAGCGAGCTGCGGGAACATTGTCGTGGTTACACGATTCACACTTCATCGTGCGTGAGAGGGTCGCACACTCCGCGCCCGTCGCGCTAGCCGGGGCAAACTCCGAGCCCCAAGGCTCGGGCTAGGGCTCCTTACTTAACACTCGAACTCCCGTTTCTGGGCGATCCTGGGGCCAGGGCAACCTCCAGCGGCTCCCGGCTCGATCAACCAAAATAGCCCGTGTGGCCCGCTCGCTCCGCGGGACCAAAACGGTGTGGTCGACCGTCGCACCTCGTTCAAACGGCGCCGGCGCGTCTGCACTTGGGTCCTCGACCAGCAGCGGGAAGTCGAACCGAATCCGTTCAACCAGCTCCCGACCGATCCACAGCTCAACCGCAAAGCGCCCGAGCTGACGCGCGCTCTCGACCGGCTGCTTCATCTCGAACGGCTGGGCTGAAAGCAGCGACAACACTCGCTTTTCATATCGAAACTGATACCGAATATACTGATCGGTGACCAAAGGCTGAGGATCGGGCGGGCCGCCGTGATCTTTCGGCTCCGGGGCGGCCTCGCTGCTCGCACCGATCGGTGCAACGACAGGCTTCGCTTGTTCGTTCCGGCCTTCAGCAAACGAGACGGGTAGCGAAAATCCAGCACCCTTGGGAGATACTTGGGTACCGCAGCCTGCGATGGCCGCGCTGAGCAAGAGGGCTAGGGGCAGCTGGTCACGCGCGGGCTTCATGTCTGAGGCCTGCTCTCTGCCAGAAAATCCTGATCCAGGCCACCGAGCGCGCGCCAAATGCGCTGCATTTCGAGCGGAACGGGCGCACACGCCGAGAAGGGCTCCCCTGGGCGGAACAGCAGCGACACCGCGCTCGCGTGAAGCATCAAGCGGGCAAGCTCTTCCACTTCACCATTCGGCTGGGTGAAACGGCGGACGCCTCCGTTGCGCACATCACCTAAAATCGGAGCACCGGCCGCAGCCGAATGAATTCGAAGCTGGTGCATGCGGCCCGTCACCGGTGTCAATCTAACAAGCGAAACACCCTCGTGAGCAAACGCTCGATGCGAACACGAACGAAGCAGACTGAAATGAGACTCCGCCGGTTTGTTGTGAACCTGTAGCCTCCAAGTACCCTCCGCGGCCACAGGCTTACCACCCAAGAGCGCCAAGTAGGAGCGCGTCAATCCGCCCGCTTGCTTCGCCTGGCTCAAGAACTTGATAGCCTTCGGTTCCACCGCCAAAAGCAGCACACCGCTCACCGGGGAGTCCAAGCGTGAGCCCGCAAAGACTTCGGCACGGGGGATGCCACGCTTTTCCGCAATCCAAGTCACCACGCTGTTTTCACCCGCGCGATCAGGCTCCGTACTCCACCCGACGGGCTTACTCACCGCGAGGATACCAGCCTTTTCTGCCAGAATTTCCGGCTCTTCGGGGTGGGGCTTCGCCGCGTAAACCTCGACCACCTGATCTGGCCTGAGCGATAACCTGCTATTAACTCGCAAGTTATCCACGAACGTTCGCCCCTCCACGAGTGCCGCCAAGTGACCCGAGCGCTCAAGCAGCGCCTCGAGCGAGCTTTCACCCACCTGAACTTGCCAGCGAAAAATCGGCTGCCTCACCACAGGCACACCCTACCTTGGCGCGGATCAACTTCAATCTCCGTGCAATCCAGGAGCGTCACGATGTCGACAAAAGGGAGTGCAACGAGCGGGCATCCGAGCTGCTGCGCGCTCAGCCAAGCGCCAGAAAGCTCCTCGAATTGGGCGACAACCCAGCCGGCGCAATGGGGAAGCGCGAGCGCGAGCCAAGGCGCAAACTCCGGCAGCACCCCGATCATTTCGCCGGATAGCTCGCGAAAATTATGTTGGGTGACCAACACCGGACGGCCCCGAACAGAGCCCGCTAGGGTGCCCGTCCCTGAAAAAAGCGCTGGCCCGCCGGGTGCCGCGCTGGTTGAAGGGCTCGCAGCAGAGCTTCTAAGTCTCGGAAAATGATTCACTCCTTCCCGACTATCCCGCATGGCACGAGCGCTCCGCATAAGAACGATTTCAGAAAGATCCGTTCGCGTTTGAGCCACCGCCGACGCCAACTCGCGGAATGTACAGTAAAACGCAGCACCCTTACCAAGTCGCGCGTCGAGGCGGCCCAACCTTCGATCCACCTCCAGCACCGTCCTACGGAGCATCCAGGACGCCTTCGCGATCTGGTCTGCCACATCCGCCATCAAGCTAACCGCACTGCGTAGCGAACGCAGAGAACGACCAAAAACCCAGCGATTCGGTCGACTCAACGCCCGTTCGATATCGGCCAATTCCCGATCCCGGAGTAGCCTGGCGGTCACGAGGAGCTCAGCTGACGCGGTTTCCGGACCGAGCTCTGCGCCCTTCACGCTCGGGGGCGGCAGCTCAACACTCGAGGAAGATCGCCCCCATAATTCATCCCAGCGCGGCTCAGCGAGATCGAGCGAGCCAACCGGCAGATATCCCCAGCGTTCAGTCCAATTTGGCAGGGGAAGGCGCGCATCCAGGCATGCCTGCGTGAAGGGCAAGGCAGACGTCGGCGCCCAGGCAGCGCTCAGCGCAGCCCATGCCAGCTCCTTCGGTAACAGGGCGCGCAGCCACGAATCAAATGTCGCGCTCCCGAGCAGCACGGTGCGCTTCGCGAATGTGGAGAGCTTGAGCGCGGACAGCAAGTGATAGCGTGTTTCGTGCAGTGTGGTCGTGGCCGCATCCGTGGGCAAGATCCCCAAATCAAGCTCACGGAATGCAGCAAAATAAGGCGCTGCTTCCTGCGTGAGCCGCTCGTGTTCGACTTC
Organism: uncultured Polyangiaceae bacterium; assembly: GCA_964609655.1. Taxonomy (GTDB): domain Bacteria; phylum Myxococcota_A; class Polyangia; order Polyangiales; family Polyangiaceae; genus JBBRRP01. The sequence goes on from CAZSUA010000166.1 coordinate 5,532, forward strand.
CAGCCAGAGCAACTGTTTTTGGAAGCGGCCAGCTTGAAGCGTCAGCGCCGAGCTCCGTGCCTGAGGCTCACTATCCGTGGCTTTGAGCGCTCGAACGAGCGACCCGCTGAGCGGAGTCGGGCTCCCTCCGAAATCCTCGAGGCCCCCTCGCTTCCGGAGTTCGCGACGCTTGGACGCGGCGGAAAGAACATCGGCTCCGTCCGCCACCTGAAGCTCGCACCCAATCACCGAGCCCTCCCCAGGATTCGGTCCGAAACAGCTGAGCGTGAGTTCAACTCCGCCTTCACTGGGCTTGAGCCAGCTGCAGGTTTCTGCTGGCATCGCCTCGGGCAGCGCGCGCGCGAGGTCGGTGGGTTCGCGCAGCCCTTCTTCACCCACCCTGAGCAGCGCGCCACTCGCTACCGACCAGGGGTTTCCATTTTCACGGCGGGGAAACGCAGCCGATCCGAGCGCCAAGCGTCCAAAGAAGTGGGTCGTGCAGGCTGCGTGTTCGAGCTGAACCACCAGCACCGCCATCTCGAGTTCGCGCACGCCGTGGGCATGCAAGGTTCTCAGGGCTGCGTCATCACAGGCCAACGCCCAGGCATTCATCAAGGCGAGCTCGCGACTCTCGACGACGGGGTCTGCGGGCGTTTTCGCCCCCCAAAACCATGTCTTAAGGAGGCCCGCCTCTTCGGCAACCCGAGCACCCGAAAAGCAGGGGCTCGACACGAAGCCGAGCGCGGGCGCGCTCTGAAACTCCACGGGCAACGCCTTCACAACCGCGTTTGCCCAAGTGAATCCCTCCCTGAGCAGCCGGTCGCGTGCGCGCGCGGCGCGCTCCACCGCGCCCGAACTTCCCCACTTCTGCAAAAGCGCTGAAGGTGAGTGGCCCTTTGGCAACAGCTCGAAAATGGCGGCGCGAAACACTCGCGAGGAAACCACACAGGCCGGAGGCAACGGGACGCCGATACGGTCGAGCGAAAATAAGCCACCTGCTCGCTGCCCAATGAGCTTCAGCGAAGCCTGGCGTGCACTTTCAAGGCGAACAACGGAATCAGAAACTGAAAAGGCGGCACGCACCACGCTTGGGTGAACCTACTTCAGCTCAGCGGCGAGTCCGCCAGTGACACGCTTCACAAGCTCCATCAGCACCGGGTCGGTCTCAAGTGATGCGCGCAAGCTCTCTTTGACAAATGTTAGCTGCTCCGCGGACAAGCGGCCCTCAAGATGCTGAGCTGCGTTTGCCACTTGCTGATCCAGGTATTGATCCACGGACAGCTCTCCACGCTCTAAGGCAGAGACTTCTGGATTCTCAATGGTGCCACGGTCAAGCTTCTCAAGGCTCGACGCAACCTTCCCGAGTTCCGAGCCAGGTGCCTCCGAAGCCGCCGGCGACGGGATATCGCCGATCCTTGGGCGTCCAATTCCGTCGATAGCCATGCTGTTACGATACCCCAAGAGTGCGCGATCGGAAATGCCGGTTCGTTCCCCGCCAAATGCGGGAATTTCACTGCATTTTTGCCGATCCAGAAACTATTCGTCCGGCAGACTTTGCGGTTGCGTGGATTCGACCATTCCCACTAGAAGCGCTGGCGAAGATTCAGGGAGTAGCCGTCTTTACCGGCAGGGCGCACCGAGAGGCTCGCAACATCATTTCTGACGAGCAGCGTATCGCGATCCAACACTCCCGCGATCAGGAGCGTGGCTCCAATCGTTTGGATGAGTCCATCCACAGCCAGGATGGCCACAGCTTCCACTTCGCTCATCGCATCGTCCATGCACTGGTTCGCGACATCAAGGCTGGGAGTGTTTATCTTACAGCCGAAATCGCGCTTGCCTATCGCAAAGAAGGGACCAGCAACCGGCAAGGTGTTCCACCTCAGGCCATTTTTCCAATCCTGATTGGCGCCGTAGCCAACGGCCGCGCCATAGGATGCCAAGAAAGTGAGGGTCCCACCAACAATCAGCCCTGTGTTGCCGCTGCTCTCCTTACGATACATCGGATCCACGGGTTGCCCATCGCGGTAGGGCAACACGGGAGGAAGTATTTGAAAAGAAGGGACGCCGCTCGGACTCTGCTGGGGAGGTAGGTAGCCGCCACTGTACGCTGCAGTGTAGCCCGGCGCCGCTCGGTAGCTGGGCAACCTTGAACTTTGCCAAGGAGCAGGGCTCAAAGCGCCCGGCTCGGGGTTAACCCGAGGCGTCCCTGTCCACTGGTACTGAGCCGGTGGTGGCGCTTGTGGGGGAGTGTAAGCCAAAACTGGCGCCACTGCTGGTTTCTGGGTGACTGGTGGAGGGACGTGTGCTGGAGCAACTGGCGGCGGCAGAGGCACCTGGCGCTGGATGGCAGCACTCGTCTGGACCTTTTGTGGCAGGCTCGGAAACTGAGCCGTTGGCGGTGCCGGCTGCGACCGCCCGCGAGAGAAATTGCGCTTTTGTTTGGCACTTTGGCCGAGCGCGCTCGTTGTCGCCGAGAGGGTCAACAGTGCGAAGAGGGCGACGCGAGATCTCGGCGATTTGAGTAGGGCCATGAAGCGCTGATTCCGGGGCTCAGCACGGGAATGTTCCCGATGCCTCGAATCAGAGAAACGGAAAAATCTTTGGCAAGCTGGACCCTATTGTCGCCTCGCTCGCAAACTAGCTCCCACCTGCCAGTACGTTGACGACGCATGTGCCGCGCAGAAGCGACTCCCCATTCTGCTTTTATGGTTGGCGTTCGGAGTGCTAGGCGCTCAAATCCCGAACCATCTTGCGGGATCGAGGTCCACACCTTCACGGCGCAGCTCGAAATAGAGCAGGGCTCCGCGCTCAGAAGCACCGATAGCTCCGAGTCGGGTGCCCGTGGATACCTGCTCACCTACGCGCACATCCAACTGTCCCAAATTGGCACTTACCGAGAAGTAGCCCGCGCCGTGATCCACGATCACCGTGCGGCCGTAATCGGCGTAGCTATCCGCAAACACGACTCGGCCCGGGTACACCGCGCGGACCGTCGCCCCGAGACGTGCGCTCATTTCCAACCCCTTGCGGGCACCTTGCTCCCGATTGGCAGCCACAATCTCACTGCGCCCGCCGATCGGGAATGGCAACCGCCCCTGCATCACTTCAAAACCGCGGCTCAGCTCCGAGGGATCGAGAGGCGCCGCGTTGGGTGCCCCATACACCGTCGTTGCACCCTCGGATCCTGGCCCAAACGCGCGCTGAAACGAACTTTCTCGGTCGCGCTCCGCAGAGAGTGCCTGCTCAGCCGCACGCAGAGCGCTCTCTTGACCCGCGTACTTTGAACGCTCGGTCGTGATGACGCCGAGCCGCTGACGAATCGCCACGCGCTCTCGCACGCTGTCTTTTTCGAGGCTGAGATCCCGCTCAATGGAATGCCGCAGGCGTTCTAGATTTTGTGCGTGACGCAGCAGCTTGTCGAAGCCTCCGCCCATCGGCAAAAGCCCAACCCGCACCAAGCGAACGTAGATCTTGGCCTGCAGGGTAATGCGTGCGTGAGCCTCGTTCTCGATAATGGTGAGCTCTTTCAATCTTTCAAGCCCGCGCTCCTGATTGAGCTGGAGGGCCGTGAGATCGCGCACCACCTCGGCCACATTGGGCGGCGCGGCATCTCCCGCTGACGCCTGAGCGCTGAGGAGTGCGACGGCTAAGAGCAGCTTCAAGCGACGCTTGGCCATCAGATAACCGAGAGCTTGCGCAGACTTCCGAGCGCGGCCAGAGCGCCCAGCACGGCGCCGCCCGACACCATCCCGAGCATCGACCACGCCGGTAAAAATGCAGGCGAAATGCCCAGCAAAGTCCCGAACTCAGCTGCAAAGTGCTGAGACACCACGCCAAACAGACACGCCAATAACAGGATCGCCGCCGTTGCGCCGAGTGCGCCCAACGCTGCCCCCTCAATCACGAACGGTTGCCGAACATAGGCGCCCGTTGCGCCCACTAAACGCAAGGCATCGATCTCCATGCGCCGCCGCTCCAAGCTGAGCCGCACCGTCGAAGAAACGACCGCGATCACGGCTCCAAAAATCACAATCGAGAGCAGGGCCGTCGCGGTGATGCCACCGGCGATCAACTCCCCCAAACGACCCGCCCAACTCGTATAAGTTTCTACAGACTCCACCGCCGGCAGAGCGCTCAGCTGCAAGGCTACTTTCTCAACTCGCAGGGGCCCATCCACGAGCGCCACCTCCAACGAATCTGGAAAAGCCTCATCGGCAAGCGAATCAAACAGTGGATCGCGTGTCGTCTCCGAAAGCTCCGTTCGCGCTTCTTTCGCGGTGACGTAACGGATGTTGGCGACACCCGTGGTTCGGGTGAGCGCTTCTTTGATGCTCTGAATCTCTTCAGGCAAGCTCCCCGTCTTGAGGTAGACGGACAAACGCCCCGTGTTTTCCCAGCGGTTCTTCAGTGCTTGCACGTTGAAAACCGTGAGCAGCGAAGCGCCCAAGCAGATGAACGCCACGGCTACTGAGAAGACGCTGAGCAAGTAGAGACGAACATCATTGCGCGCTCCGCGCCAGGCTCGTTGAAGAAGCGTCATGTCAAGCTACCTGCCGCCCCATCATGCCATCGGCTCCCCCAAGCCCATGCGGTACGTCTGTCATGCGGCCCTCATCCAGAACCACCACTCGCCGCGGCCGCACATCCAAGAGCGAACGGTCGTGAGTTGCGAACAGCACGGTGACACCCGTTTCGTTGATGTCGCCAAGTAAACCGAGAATATCCAAAGCCAACTGCGGATCGAGATTCCCGGTGGGCTCGTCTGCCAGAAGCAGGGCGGGTTCAGACACGATCGCGCGGGCAATCGCCACTCGCTGTTGCTCTCCACCCGACAGGGACTCGACTCGATCGGCCCCGCGCCCAGCGAGGCCTACGCGCTCCAGCGCCTCGCCCACCCGCTGCCGAATCAAACGTGCTGGCAACCCCACCACTTCAAGCGAAAGCGCCACGTTGTCGATCACGTTCCAGTTTTTCACGAGCTTGAAGTCTTGAAAGATGATGCCGAGGTTGCGCCGCAAGTACGGAATCGAGCTGGAAGAAAGGCGGCCGATGTCGCGACCCATGAACAGGATGCGACCCGAATCCGGCGTCTCGGCGCCGTACAACAAGCGCAGTAGCGTGCTCTTGCCCGCGCCCGAAGGCCCCGTCACAAACACGAATTCTCCTCGGGCCACCGACAGCGAAAGCCCGCGCAACACGGGTGCATCGGCGCGGTACGCCTTGTGGACGTCTTCGAAAACGAGGATCGGTCGATCCCGTGCGGCGTCGTCGAAACGATGCCCCTGGCGGAGCTTGGGTTCGAAGGCGCGCAAATCCGAGCCTGGTTGCATGCCAAACGAGGTATCAGCCTAACGCGTAAACCGACAAGTTTTCGGCTAAAATCCGCCGGATCGTCCGAGCGCGTCGCGAGTTTTTGCAAGCTGTGGCAAACCGGGAGCCTGTGCACGGCCGCTTGGGATTTTTTGGGTTGCCGCTGGGTGCTCTCACCTTGCTCGGGGAGGGTCACGAGCTCGCGTTTGCTGTGCTTTCACCGGTTCCACACGTGGGTCGCCGACGGTTGATTGCCAAGATCGGCAAAGCGCGAGTTATCGAAGTGGCGGAGTGCTTGGGCGATTTCGAAGCGGTCGTCGAGGCGCGACTCAATGAGTCACCGATCGAGTTGTTGGTGAGTTGGTTTTGGACGCGTCGCATTCACTCAACCTGGATTTCAAAGGCGCGGTTGGGGGCGATTGGCGTGCACCCTTCACTTTTGCCCAAACATCGAGGACCGAATCCTTTTTTCGCAGCGATCGATGCCGGCGACACACTGACGGGCGTTACTGCTCACGAGTTAACGTCAGAATACGACACCGGAAGAATCCTGCTGCAAAGCTCACTCCCCGTCGCAGACCGCGATGCCTGGCAGCTGGCTCGCGCCTTAGACCGCCCGTCGCTCGGCGCGCTTAAACAGGCCACCCGGGGCGTGCTTCAGGGCACACTCGAAGCGCACGAGCAAGATCCGCGCTTGGCCAGCTGGGCTCCTGAGCCAATCGGGGATGCGCTCCGCGTTGACTGGAATTGGCCCACTGAGCGCATCCTGCGAAGAATTCGCGCCCTCGGGCCGACCCCCGGACTCGCACTCGAACTCAAGCGGCAAGCGTTCTTTGTGACGAAGGCAAGTCGGGTCGCCCGGCCTAACTTAGAACTCCGCGCTGGAGAGGCCGTGATTTGGGGGGAGCCGAAAGAAGTTGTGATTGCAACCGTGGACGGCGCGATTCGTCTGGATGCCTGCGTACTGAGCGTAAGGGGGGCAGGAGAAGGCGACGGAGGCGACGGAGGCGACGAAGGCGACGGAGGCGACGGAGGCGACGAAGGCGAGACCAGCGACGAGGTAGGCGAGTTGCTTCACGGCCCGGCGTTCGCGCGGCAACTTGGACCCCTTTAGCCTTTTACATCGCGACCCGCTTCGGTGTTAGACTTCC
>CAZSUA010000167.1:0-11929 GCA_964609655.1 uncultured Polyangiaceae bacterium
CACCCGACCCCGGTGGCCATCGCGACAGTAATTTTTTTCATCAGAATCGCTCAGCCCCTCGACTCAAGACAACCGCCATAGAGTTCCCGGTTGTCCTGCAGAAGGCAAGCATCCGTCCTCGTGCGCCTCCTGAATATCTGCTGCCAAGACCTCCAAAACCAGATTTTTCCTAAAATTCTGGGTAGTGGCTCCCAGTGTTTCGATGTAAGGGAGGCCCCTTGCATTTCAGGGCCGATAGCTCAGTCGGTAGAGCAGTGGATTTTTAATCCATTGGTCGAGGGTTCGAATCCCTCTCGGCCCACCAACGATTCCCCGGGTAAAAGCGCTTCGGGGTTGTCGCCCTACTCGCCACGCCGCGCACGGCGCGCTGCTTCTCGCAGCATGAAGAGATAAAGGCTCTCCACTTTTTCGCGCGCCCAGGGCGTGCGGCGCAGGAACTTCAAACTCGAAGTGACACTCGGTTCGAACGTAAAACACCGAATATTCACCTGTTTCCCGAGCTCTTCCCAGCCATAGTGCTCGACGAGCGCGTTGACGATCATCTCCAGCGTAACGCCGTGGAGTGGGTTGTTGGCTTGAGGGCTCATTCTGGGGCTCGACTGGTGCGCTTCGCGAAGCAAATCAGCCATCTGCCAAGATTTCTTGCACCTTGAGCCGGAGTTGCTGCTCCACCGCGGGCCCGAGCAGTGCTCCCGCGCTAAACAGCGCAAAACTCACGTATTCGTGCAGCATTTGGCGGAGTGGGGCATCTGGCGGAGCGCCGCCCGAAAGCAACAGCGCATTTTCCGTGACTTGCTCGGGCTCCAGCTGCCCATCGGCATCTGGGCCCGCACTTCGAAACAGAATGTCATACATGCCGGCACCATTCGCGAAGCTAGCGAGGGCGTTCACCAGCTCGGGCACCCTGCCCGCTTGGCGCAACACTTCAAACACGACCGCGATCGCGCTGTTCGCGCGCGCCACGATCGCTTTGGGACCACCCGAGACAGGAGGCGCACTGATTTCGGCGTGCTTCGATTGAATCAGAGCGTAAATTTGGCGCGTCGTCTCGAACTCGCCAAGGCCTGTTTGGCGCCCAATTTCTTCCACATTGCGCGTGCCGTCGATTGCCGCATACACCGCAAGAAACTCTTCGGGCGCTGCCGTGTTCAGGTTTGAATGCTTCGGCACATGCAGATGCGAGGGCACTTTTTGACTAAAATATTTCAGCTCATCCAGTCGCGTCACGCCATCCATCAGGATCGAATTGGCGCTCGCCGTGTGCCGCGAAACCACCAAAGAATCGTCAAAATCCTGCAGAAAAAAGAAGGTGCCGTCGGCTACCATCAGCGTCGCGAACACCACTTCCCGCACCTGCTTGCCGATATACTGGTACACGGCTTCAGGCTCCAGATAGCCCAGCTCTACGGTTGCTTCCCCAAAGCGCCGCCCCTCTAGGACGCGAGCTTCGATGGCCTCAAGCTGCGCTTCGTTGAGCCCGCCAAAATGATAGATCACCGCACCGAGGCGCTCCTCTTTCACGTTGGTGGCAACCCCGACAACGTTGCCTTGATCGAAGAAGATCGAGCGTTCGGCTCCTTCGAGCGCGTCGGAAACAGCTAGCTCGCCACGCCAACCAGATTGGGCGAGCAGTGCAAGGATATCGCACATCGCGCCCGGGGCCGTGAGCTCACCGCTCAGCCGCACGATGGCACCATCCTCGTCGTCACGCTGACCGTCCTCGCCCGTGTAACGCATGAAAACTACGTGCTTCGGACCTGGCAGCATGCGGAAAGTGCCCGCACGAACCCGGAGGCGTTGGCTCGCCAGAGTTCCGATTGGATGCGCCTCCCCCTGGGAGTCGATACGAACCAGTTCGTCGCGAACGTCCTTCATGAGCCCGAAATCATACCCCGGCTATCTTAGCTCAGCCACACTTTGGCCAAACATCCGCTCCAGGCTCGCCAGGATTGCGTCCGTCGGCGTGATGCGGCTCAAAGGTAAATCCAAAATGGCCTGCACTCCATCGGGCAAAGTGAGGATCAGCTCAACGGGGCACGGGCCGGGCGACTGCTCCAAGACCGCGCGCAGGCCCTCCAGCTGGCTGCGTTCGGCTCGCTCAGCATTCAGGCGCAAAGTGAGCGATCGAGTGTTCTTGAGCACAACGTCGGCTAGCGGTTCGACTGAATCAACCAGGAGCGTCGGCTCGGCATCGGCATCCGGCTCATCCGTTACTGGAAAACTCACCTTCCCGGTAACGAGCACTGGCTCACCACGATTGAGCAGTGGACCGTAGGTTTCGATGCGATCTTGGCGAAGCTTCGCTTGAACACGACCTTCGGTATCTTCAATTTCAAAGAAGGCAGCTTTTCCGCCCGAGCCGCCACGGAATAGCTTTTCCTGATAGTTCTCAACCATCCCCGCGACAATCGCCATCGACCAGGGTTTGGCCTCGCCCAGCTTGGCCGTAGAAATAGCTCCCAAACGCCCTGATTTATTGCCGTAACGATACAACGGGTGCCCGGAGACGTAACAGCCGAGTGCCGATTTCTCTCGGCGCAGCAGCTCAAATCCATCCCATTCAAGCGGCCGCGGGTACTCATCTGCACTGCTGGGCTGGCTCGTGTTGGTGGTCGAGGCTTGCTCGAACATGCCGAACAAGGTGGTCTGGCCCCGTTCACGGTCACGCGTCGTGTTCCTCGAACGTTCGAGGGCTCGATCAATCGCAGCGTAGGCGCGGGCTCGTGTGATGCCTCGAGACTCGAGTGCTGAGTCGAAGGCCCCACATTGAACCAATGATTCCAAGACGCCCTTGTTCAAGCGTTTTGCGTCAACACGCGAGGCAAAATCAAAGAGATCGGCGAATTTTCCGCCTGCCTGACGTGCGTCAAACATCGTTTCGAGCGCCGCTTCGCCCACCCCACGCACCGCTCCAAGCCCAAAGCGGACCTGGGGACCGAACCTGTCTTTGAGCTTGCCAGGGCCCCGCGGCGGACCCTGGCCCCGCGGATGTTTGTAGACCACCGAAAAGTCCGTTGCGCTCGCGTTGATATCCGGCGGCAAAACACTCACGCCCCAAGCGCGCGCCTCGGCGATCGTGCGCACCACCTTCTCGATTTTTTCTCGATCAGCCGTCATCACCCCCGCGAAAAATTCAGCGGGATAATGGGCTTTCAAGTACGCGGTTTGGTAAGTAACCAGCGCGTAAGCGGCTGAATGACTCTTATTGAAGCCGTAGGAAGCGAACCCCTCCACTTCCTTAAAAATTGCCAAGGCCTGCTCCTCGGAGACCCCATTTTTCTGGGCGCCTTCCACGAACATCGCGAGCTGCTTCTGCATCTCCTCGGCTTTTTTCTTGCCCATCGCACGGCGCAGCAGATCGGCGCTTCCAAGCGAAAAACCGGCCAGATACTGGGCGATTTGCATCACTTGCTCTTGATAGACGGGCACGCCGTAGGTGGGTGCGAGCACGCCATCCACCAACGGATGCAGCTTTCGGATCGCCTTTCGGCCATGTTTGCCGCCCACGAAATCATCGATCATCCCAGTGCCGAGCGGCCCTGGGCGATAAAGTGCCACGGCGGCGACAATATCTTCGAAACAATCCGGTTTTAGCTGGCGTAAGAGCGCCTGCATCCCGCTTGATTCGAGCTGAAATACGTTCGTGGTTTCACCACTCGAAACGAGCGTGTACGTTTCGCGATCGTCGAGTGGGATCTTCGAAAGATCGAGTGGATTCTCCTGGCGATCCGGGCGCGCGTTCACGAAACGCTGCACAATGTCGATAACTGTAAGCGTTTTTAAGCCCAAGAAATCGAATTTAACCAGCCCGGCGGCCTCGACGTCGTCTTTGTCGTACTGGGTGACAATCACGTCGCCGTTGCGAAAACACGGCACATGCGTGATGAGTGGGCCATCGCTGATCACGACACCCGCCGCGTGGGTACCCGCGTGTCGCGTGAGATCTTCGAGCTTTTGGGCTTGCTTGATCAGCTCAGCGACGCGCGGCTCAGATTCAACCCGTTGCCGCAGCTTTGGCTCAGCCACGAGGGCTTCGGTGATGGTGCACATCTTGCCCTGCCCTTTGGCGGGGATCAGGCTGGCAATGCGCTGTGCTTCGGGAGCTGGGAAGCTCATCGCGCGGGCAACATCTTTGATCACGCTGCGCGCCTTTAAGTTCTGGAAAGTGGCAATTTGCCCTACCGATTCTTGCCCATATTTGGACGCCACATACGTGATGACCTCATCACGCCGCGCCATGCAAAAATCGACGTCGAAGTCTGGCATGCTGATGCGTTCTGGGTTCAGAAAGCGCTCAAACAGCAAATTATACGGCAATGGGTCGATTTCGGTGATCCCCATCGAATACGCCACCAGCGAGCCCGCACCCGAGCCGCGACCTGGGCCAACCGGGATCCCGCGCGCCTTGGCTTCCCGGATAAAATCCCAAACAATCAAGAAATACCCGGGATAATCCATCGAGATGATCACTCCCAGTTCACGCTCTAAGCGCTCCCGGTAGGTGTGCTCATCGAACGCACGCCCTGTGCGGCGAAAATCCGCAAATCTCTGATTCAACCCCTCGCCGGCTACATGCCGAAAATAGCTAGCGGCGTCGTAACTTTCGGGCACCGGAAAGCTCGGGAGCATGGCCGCGCCCAGGTTCAGCTTCAGCCCGGAACACATCTCGGCGACGAGCAGCGTATTTTTGGTGGCATCGGGATAATCGCGAAAAAGCTCGACCATCTCCGAGGGTGACTTCAGATACATCTGACTGCTGTTGTGATGATGCGCGTGCGATTCCTCAAAGGTTTTCCCTTGGCGAATGCACTCCAGATACTGTTGGGCTTCAGCGTCGTCGCGATTCAAGAACTGGACGTCGTTGCTGGCCACACACGGCAAACCGAGCCGATCGGCGGTCTGCGAAAGGATTGAATTAACTAGCGGTTGTTCAGGGAAGCCGTGGTCTTGAAGCTCCACAAACAAATGCCCCGGCTGGAACATGTCGCGCAGTTCGGCCAGCATCGGCTCGCCGCGTTCGGGTCCGTATTCGAGGATCGCCTGCGCCATCACCCCGCCAAGACAACCGGTGAGGGCGACGTTCCCACGAGCATATTTGGCCACCTGGTCCAGCGTGACGCTCGGGGTGTCGACGTTCGCGGAGCTTAAATAGCCCAATGAGACGAGCTGAATCAGGTTCTTGTAGCCCTCAGCGTTGGACGCCAACATGACCAAGTGGTCCACAACACCCGGGTTGTTCCTGCGCGCCACGTTCAGCTCGCAACCGAGGATCGGTTGGATCCCAGCCTTATGACAGGCGTTGTAATGCCGGATCGCACCGTACATGTTGGCGTGGTCGGTGATCGCGACGGCCTTCATGCCCCGACGCTCCGCCTCTACGGCGAGCTCCCCCACTCGCACCATGCTGACGAGAAAGGAAAACTGGGAGTGTGCGTGGAGATGGACGAACTCTGCCACTCCGCATCAAGTAGCACCCGGCGTTGTCGGGGAGAAAGCCACTGTCCGTAGAACCACTGTCTGGCCAACAGGCCGACCTCAAAAGCAGCTCACATGGCAGCCTCAGCCAATTGTAGGCTGCCGCCCGCGCTTCGTGTGCTATGTGGCCCCCATGCGCATCCCGTTGTTTGCGATGATGACGCTGGTGGTTGCATTTCCGGCAGCCTGTCAGAAGCGACCAACAGACACCCGCGAGTGGGTGGTTGCTGATCACGCTCAGCCCCCCTCTCCCAACCAAGTTGCCCCACCCGCGGAAACCGCAACACCCTCCGCCGGAGCTGCGGGTGCTGGAGGGGTTCCGGCTAGCTCGGTAGGCCAAGCGCTGGCCCACCGAGGCCTCAACGAACAAATCCTTCAGATTTGGGTTGAACGCTGCGCGACCTGCCACGGCACGATTGGGCGTGCGGATGGCCCTCAGGCGCGCGTTGTCAACGCTCGGGACCTCAGCGATCCGGTCTGGCAGCAAGCTACCTCCGATGCGCAGATAGAGAAGAGCATCAGCAAGGGTCGCGGGATGATGCCAGCATTCGCGTTGCCCGAGGAGACGCTTAAAGGCCTCGCGAAGCTAGTTCGACTTTTTGCCCAGCGTCCGGCGAGTCCTCCAGACTCGGGGACATCCAAGTGAAGCGAGCCGAGCTTCGAGCCTGGGCCGCGCGTGCCTCTTTAATTGGGGGCACTCTCGCCTGCTTGCTGCTGCTCCGACCCCGCGTGCCGCGCGAGCAGGAGCTGGCATTCAAGCTCACCAACGGCTCGGCCCAGCAGCTCGAGGTGAGCTGGACGCCCGATTCCGAGAGCGAGCCGCAGGGCGGATTTTCGATGAATCTTGGACCTAAAGCATCCAGAACCGTACGGCATACCGCCGATCTCGCGAACGGCCCTTACCGCTTCGACATCGTGGTAACGCGCGTTCAAGTTTCAGGGGCTCCCGCAGCCGCCCAGGCGGACCCACCCACCACCAGCTATGTTCGTCGCGTAACGCTGGAAGGTCTCCCCACCACTATTCACCTACCGTGAGGCCAATCAGTGACTGAAGGAACGCGCCCCAACCTCCCCCAGCTCCAACCGCAAGTTCGCAACTTGGTGGCATCCAGCGAGCCCATGCGCCAGCTGGCCTCCCAACTCGACCGAGCGGCGTCTGGCACCGGCTCAGTACTTATCCTGGGTGAGCCTGGCTCAGGACGAACGTTCGCGGCCCAGGTGCTGCACCAGCGAAGTGCCACCGCTGCAGCGCCCTTTCTCACCCTCGCGTTGTCGGAGGCTTCGCCGCAACACCACCGAGACCTGCTCTTCGGCAGGGCCGCGCTTCTGGACCTAGGCGGCACCATTTGTCTCAACGATATCGAACATTTACCTCCAGAAGTTCAGGCAGAGCTTGCCCAGAAGTTGAGCTCAACCACCACTCGAGTGATCGCCATATCTGGGCGCCCACTCGAGCAGTGGGCAGGCGCTGGCGCGTTCAGTGTGATGCTGCTGGGCGCCTTCACTGAGCGTCTCCGGGTGCCACCGCTCCGTGACCGCCAGGAGGATCTGCCTGAGCTGGTGCGGGGCCTTCTCCGCGAGGTGTGCACGCAAGCCCGGCGATCGCTGTTGAGCCCCTCGCATGCGTTGATCGAGGCGCTGAGCCGCTACGATTTTCCAGGTAATATTGATCAGTTGCGCGCTGTTCTTGAGCGAGCGCTGCAACGAGTCGGAAGCGAAGAGGAGCTCGGCACGAGCGCGCTCAGCGCGATCAGTGAATTCCAAGAACCTGGAGCGTTCACGGCGTCGCTCAGCTACCGGGACACGCGCACGCATTTTGAGGCGGGCTTCGAGAAGGCCTATGTTCAATGGCTGTTGGAGCGCCACCAAGACAACATCAGCGCCGCCGCACGCGAAGCTCGGATGGACCGCAAGCACCTCTACGACCTCGCGCGCAAACATGGGCTCCGACGTCCCAGGGGCTCAGAAGATTGAGTGATCTGGCCGTTTCTTGCATAAATGGTTAGGGCGCTTCCACCCCCCCTTGAACTCAACGACGCACTGCAGCTATCTCTTGGCCCTTAGCAACGTGATGTCGTATCTTAACCTACATCAGCGCACACGAAGCGGTGCGGTCCTTTTTCACTCTGTCGGGGTATCGCGGGGAACCCTTGGATCCGTTGTTGGAGTTACAAAACGCATGAAGTTTAATTTCTATTACCTGGCAGCTTTCGTTTCTCTCGCTGTTGCATTGTTCGCCGGCTCAATCGGCATCCAGCTAGCCGTCCTCGGCGTGACGCTGGCCATCTTTTTTGGGACCCTCTCACTGCAGACTCCCGCCGCAGCCGACGCCCCTAGCACCAACTCAGGTACATAACGGACCAGTTTGATAGTACGCCCCCGCGCTCGTCGCGCGAGCCAAGTCCCGCCTCCATCCCGCCGGCACGGCTGAGGAGCGTCCAGGAGCTGACGCTCCCAGAAGTTGAAGCGCTGCGGCTCATCTTGCGCGGGGGTTCGGTGATCGACTGGCACCGCCTCCACTTCGGCGACACCGAGGATGTGCGCCGGTTCCTAGCCAACCACGAGCTTTCCCTCGAAACAGCAGGGGATCGTGCCTACCTGGAGCGTGTGCGGGATGAAGCGATCGAATACCTCCGGCGCAATTTCTCCTTTGCAATTCCGAAACCGCTCGAGCGAGCGTCGGTGGATCAGCTGCTGCTCATGGCGGCCGGCAAAGCTGAATCCAACCACCGCCAGCTGTGCGCCTGCACGATCCTGAAAACGGTCCACATCATCCACCACATGTCCGGGCGTGAGCTGCTATTTCGCTTACCGGTCAGCGACCACGACCTATTCCACTTAGTAGAGGAAAAGGTTTATCGGATGGTGGGTACGATGCTGAGTGCCGGCTTCCCCATCACCGAATTCATCGGCGGCAGGAAGAACCTCGACTCGACGTACACCAAGCTGCTTTCAAAGCAGGAAGCCACCGCGTCAGCCTTGTACGACAAGCTCCGATTCAGAATCGTCACTCGCACGCGCGAGGATGTACTCCCCATCCTCAGCTACCTCACCCAACGGGTCTTGCCATTTAACTATGTCGTCCCGCAGCAGAGCACCAACACCCTCCTGAATTTTCGCGATTTTTGTATGGAACACCCCCACCTGCGCGACATGGTGCCGCAGTTTCAGGGCGACATGGAGGATATGTTGAGCCCAGGAGATAATCGCTTCAGCGCACCCAGCTATCGCGTGATTCATTTCGTGGCGGACATTCCAGTCCGGGTGCCGGAGCACGTCATGGAGCTGGCGCCGACAGGTTGCGAGGGCCTCGGGCCGATTGTTTTCATGTTGTGCGAGTTCCAGCTACTCGATGCCGATAGCGACGCGGCGAACGAAACAGGCGATGCCAGCCACGAGGCCTATAAGCAGCGGCAAAAAGCCGCTGTATTCGCGCGCCTCCGCATGGGTGTCCGCCCCGAAAAACCCCCGACTGACTCGGAGTCGTAAAGCGAACTGGCCTGTGCCGGGCGCGGCAGGGACGGACGGACGATTTCCGACCTCAACAGGGCAGATAGGCGTTCCCTGCCCTGGCCTAAATGCGCTACGAACCGGGGCGATGCGGCTTTCAAGCTCACGGGTGTCCGAAATGGTCCACGAAATGGTCGCTGCCCTCATGGCGGGGGGAGACATCGAATGCGAAGACCCCAAGGAAGTGGCCCGCGACCTCGAGTCCGTGCTGAACCAATACATTCAAGACGAGGCTGACATCACCGATCGCGCCCGCGACATGATAGCCACCCGCGGCCTGCCCCAGTCGGACATCGGAAAAACTCGTCGGCTTCTGGCCGATCAGCGCAAGATCAAGATCGATGACGACGCGATCGACTACCTGCTCGATCAGCTGCTTGAAATGCTAATGCACTCGAACAACGTCGAAGAAATCTTTGCTGAAGACTATCAGCTCCGCAAGAAGATGCGTGAGCCGCTCCGCAAGCAGGCTGATCTCGACGGCGAGCTGCAGCAAGCGGTCCGCAATCAGTTGAAGCACGTGAAAGAGGGCACCAGCACCTGGGAAATTGAATACCGCCGCGTGATGGAAGATATTAAACGAAGAAAAGGGCTCTGAGCACGACTCAAGGGTTCGCGCTAGGCGGAACGGCTGCAGAAAACAGGTGAATCATGTCGAGTAGTGGGCCGCTCTTGTTGATCGTCTCTTCGCCCTCGGGCGCGGGCAAAACCACACTGACCGCGCGCTTGCTGGCCGCCATCGACAACGTCCGATTCAGCGTCTCTCACACCACGCGCAAGCCTCGCCCCAACGAAGAGAACGGTCGCGAATACCACTTCGTCACACGCGACGAGTTCGAGCGGCTCATCGCCAAAGACGAATTCGTGGAGTGGGCTGAAGTTCACGGGAATCTGTACGGAACTAGCCAGCGTGAGCTTGCGAGTGCCTCCAGTGCGCGAGGCATCTTGTTTGATATCGATCATCAGGGTGCGCGCCAAATCAAGAGTTCCCGCCCCGACGCGGTGGGGGTATTTATTTTGCCGCCCAGCATGGAGATTCTGCTGCAACGGCTCCGAGGCAGAGCCAGCGAAGATGAAGAGACAGTGCAGCGGCGCTTCAATGTCGCCCGGACCGAAATCGCCCACTACGGGCTCTTCGACTATGTCCTGGTCAACGATGAGCTCGACGCCGCCACCGACAAATTGCTGGGGATTTTTCGGGCCGAAGAATGCCGCCGGGCGCGCGCGGCCCGTTTTGCGGAACGTTTGCTGGCCATGGGTCGCGAATTTGGCGACAAATAACCAGTAACAGGCCGGCCACGACGCTTGAAACTGACCGGACGCTAGGACAGAGTAAGGCAACCATCATGAGTAACGCAAATGACAAGTCCGTCCTGATCGTTGGGTCCATGGCCTTCGACGATCTAGAGCTGCCGTCCGGGAATTTCGCTGATGTTGTGGGTGGCTCGGCTACGTACTGCGCTTACGCGGCTAGCCTGTTTTCAAGTGTGAAAATCGTCGCAGTTGTGGGCAGTGATTTTCCAGCCGCCACCTTAGATTCGCTGGCGCGGCGCGGCGTGAACACCGATGGCATTGAGCGTGTCGACGGCAAGACATTCCGCTGGAAAGGGCGCTACGCGCAGAATCTCTCGAGCCGTACGACCCTCGACACCCAGCTGAATGTTTTTGCCGATTTTCGACCAAAATTGCCTGCCAGCTACCAAAAGTGCACCCACCTTTTGTTGGGCAATATCCATCCCGCGCTTCAGCTTGAAGTTCTCGATCAAGTCGAGAAGCCCGAGTTCGTGGCAGCGGATACGATGAATTTTTGGATCGAAGGCGAACGCCCAACGCTCGAACGAGTCCTTAAGAAGATCGACTGCCTGGTGGTCAATGACGAGGAAATCCGACAGCTTTCGGGTGAACACAACATTAAGCAAGCCGCGGCTCGTGTGCTCAAAATGGGGCCAAAGCGTCTGATCGTGAAACGTGGTGAGTATGGCGCCATGCTATTCGACGAGCACGGTATCTTCTTCGCGCCGGCCTACCCACTGGAAGCTGAGGTCGATCCGACGGGCGCGGGCGACACATTTGCGGGCGCTTTCATGGGATTTTTGGCACGCGAGTCCGAGATGGAGCGCACGTCGCTGCGCAAAGCGCTCATGATGGCGGCCACTGTAGCTTCCTTCTGCGTCGAAAGCGTTGGAACGGAACGGCTCCAAACGCTCATACGCGAGGACGTGGCGCATCGGCTGGAGTCCCTGCGCTCGCTCGTCCACTTCGGAGCCTAGGCTGCAAGCGCGATTAAGCTGCAGCGCTCACGCGCTCGACGCGCTCTTCTGACGGGTTGGTGCTTGAGACCTCAGCGACGGACGGCCCATAAAAACGCGATCGAACCGCGGCTACCAAACGCAGGAGCTCAGGTTGGCTGGCAAGCTTGGCGTCGAGCAACATTCGCATGTATCCGTCGGCGTAGCCTTGGGCGTGAGCCAGGCGGCTGTGAGGCCCACCCGCTTCCTTAAGCTCCAAGACATCGGTGAGCAGGGTCTCGAGAACGTGCAACTGGTCCTTGGTTTGTGAACTCATGATGGCCTCCAGCAGGATTCGCTCAGACGCCCTCTTGGTAACGGGCCCATCTCGAGCGGGCCAACTTCACGTGAAAAACAAGTGGTACCTTGGAGGGGGAAGTGAGCCTGCCGCGGGGCTGGTTCGAAATTCGTGAGCAACCGGGGGGCTTCGCGGGGGCTTTGCGGAGGCTCTGATTGACTCGGCCGCTGGCCGGCCTAAGGTTAACAGGAACCACATGTCCAGCAGGCAGACCCTAAACGGCCGCCATGCTTAAGGGCCAATAGCCATGAACCTCCACATTTGTAAGTCAAGAATCCACCGAGCTACCGTTACCCACGCGGAGCTTGAGTACGAAGGCAGCGTCACGGTCGATTCGGATTTGCTCCGGGAAGCGAAC
>CAZSUA010000168.1:0-11857 GCA_964609655.1 uncultured Polyangiaceae bacterium
TGACGTTAATCCGCATCGACGCTTGCACGCTCGCGCTGCTTGCGGCGGCGATGCACGCCATACCTTCGGCACCAGCCTCACCCACCACGCGCGGCAACTGAGCTCCCACGTTCACCACAGTGCGAACGTTGCCCACCAAACGGCGACCCAGCGCGATTTCGGCCTGCAAGAGCCCTGGCAAATTCGCTCGCAACGTGGCCACTAAGCGCATCGCGAGGTCGACGTTCTGCATGCCCTCCACTTGAACGTGTGCTGGCGTGCAACTTGCGCTAAAATCCGCATGAGCGCTACAGCTCGCGTTGCACTCCGCATCTGCGCTCGGTGGCCGCACGCTACCCTCGCAGTGCGGCGCTTGCCACTGCCCGTCGCAGCGCACATGGCAGGTGCCGCCACAGGTACCGCTGCACGTGCCCTGGCATTGCCCCACGCAATTGCCCTGAGCGTCAGAGGCTGAGCATGTTCCCTGACACTGTCCCTGACAGGTGCCGTCGCATTGGCCAGTGCAGCGTCCCTGGCACGTGCCAGAGAGGCGCGCCGGTTCACATTGCACGACGACTGCACCCGGATCAATGTCAACGTTGCACGCCGCGTCACAACTCGCTTTGGCGTTGACGTTCGCCTGACATTGTGGAGGCGTCACCTGAACTCGTAGCTGGATCCCTTGACGCAGGATGCCATCAATCTGCATCGCCGCGGCGTTACACGCGGACTGAGCCAGAGCCCCCGGATTGTTTCCCCGTGGCGCCAGCTGCGCGTCGGTCAAACCTAAATCGCGACCGATATTGCTGCACGCCATGGCCGCCTGCGCTTCCATTTGCATGCTCACACGGTTGAGATCCCGCGCGGCGACAAGAAAGGTACGGATCTTCGCGTTCGCACGCGCGTTGGCCGAGATCTGTGCGCTCAACAGATCGCCCTCCCCGACGAGGTAAGGACAGGCAAGTCCCCCAAGCCCACCAAAACGCCCGCCCTGACAGCTGAGCGCACCCATTGCCACCACAGCCAATCCAAAAACCGAAAACCAATTCCCTGTGCGCGTCATATGCCTTCGTATACTCCGCAACGTGCTTCCACACCAACGATCCCAAGGCAACTTGGAGGTCCATCGTCGCCTGGTCGCGCCGAACGCGCGTCGCGGACCGAAGCTTGCTGTTCCTAGACCAAGCGCAAGCAGCATCCCTTCTGCCCAAGCTCCGTTGGTTCGCCGAGGAAATGCCTGAGTCGGGCGGATTAATCTGGTTTTTATGCCGCGAATGCGCGCGTCGTGGCGGCAACGGCACGAATGCTTGGCCGCAAGAAGACGGGAACTAGTCCGGGTGCCTACAAAGTTAGAACAAGAGGTTGCCTAGCCCTCACGAGGACGGTGGCACACAAGCTTTGGAGCCCGCTTTTCCCGCGACAAAGCTGACGCTTGAGGAGCAATTGGCTGCGACGCTTTCCAGGCGATTCCGATTGCACTCCAGCTTATCGACGCAAATCCGAAAGCAATAGTTTTTGCCGTCGGTGTGAGCGACGCAGGCGCTCGCCTGTGGACAATCAGTATCCTTGGTGCAGTTTTCAATGCCGCAGTAGCCACCCTTGAATTGTTGCAAACACTTTTGGACGGGCTCGTTTTGCGTTTGGGGGTGGAGGCAATCTTGATCGGTGCTGCACTGCGCTCCCACGCCAAGGCGATCGGCTTCTGTGCCCTGGTTGTCGGTGTCGTCGCCGCAACCAGGGAGCGACAAAATCGCAACAAACAGCGTGGCGCCTAAGATCCGACCTTCTAAGGACATGGGAACAATCTACCCGCCACGGCCCCGCAGGGGTATTGAAATGCAAAGACTCTCAGAAAAGCCTACCTAAACCACCGGGAAGCTTGTCTTTGAGCGCGTTCAGGCGACGCAAAGCGCATCTTTTAAGGTCCAGCGCCGTGCCAGCTTCTACCCAGCGCCCAGATCAAGACTGCGCCCAAACCCAACACAACGAGCCAAAAAAGGACGACCGCGATCGCGACTATCAGAACCAGCGCGATCGCCAGCTTGGGCCAAGCCTTCGCGCCAACCTTACGTGGCGCGGCGTGCCGCCGCAGCAGGGCGAGATTTCGCGCATTCGAACGAAAGAAAACGTCGAATAGATCTCCAGCGAGAGGGATCGCGCCAAAAGCCGTATCCAGAACCACGTTGACGAGCATGCGCGCAAGCACGCGTGACGGCACTTGGTGGTTAGCCGCAACCCAGATTGTGGCCAACGCTCCGAGAGACGCGATCCAATCACCGATGCCAGGCGCCACCCAACCTAACAGTGCGTCGAGGCCGATGCGGTACTGCGTGCCGGGAATGGTGATCGCGTTTTCAGAAAGCCACACCCAACGCTCGAGCCAAAGCGGGAGCTCCACAGGCTTTCTGCCCGGATTAGCACTGTCAGAGCTGTCCTTGGACTGTGTCAAAGTCTTCGCCCGCGGCAGCTCGCTAGCGCCTAATCGCATCGCGATACTCACGCATCGCGCGGCTCGTGCTTGGCAGATCAACGAAGCGTGCAAGCTCTCTTAAATCAATTCCGGGCAGCATCTTGCTTTCAGGCATCGGCTCGTACTTCTCCCCTTGCAACTCGTAGGCCTGAATCTTTCCGCGCGACCAATACCAAATCTCGGGTACACCGAGCTTTCGGTAGACGTTGAGCTTATCAATGCCACCGGAGGTCCAAACTACTTCAATGGCGAGGTGCGGTGCTTTGGGCTCAAGGACTGAACCAAAGACGTAGCACTCATCGGGTTCTGCCCCGCGCCGTTCAGATTTGTTCTGAAGCGTCCAGGAACCCAGCGTAGAAAACTCGATGCCCTTCTCAAGGCACCAGACTTCCACCAGGCAGCCAATCGTCGACTTGATCGATTCGTGCGTTTTTGATGGGCTCATGATTTCGAGCTCCCCCTCCAGATAGGTATAGCGCGGAGCTGAATGGTCGCCCCGGATTTCCAACAACCGTTCGTAGTCCTCCCACGTTACATCATGCAGAAACACGCGGTGATCATGGTGGGTAATTCCGTCAAAGTCGGCCAATGCGGAGGCTGCCATATCGCGCTCGCACCCTAGCACAGGTCCGTGGCCGCCACGCGCGAACTTGCCCGAGGCCAATCTGCCCTGTTGCTCCGCGTCACAACGCGTGGGCGCCGAAGGCACACCGAGGGTGGTGCGTTCGACGCGTCCAGTTCCTCAACACCGTGGATTTTAAGAAGCGGGTCCTCAGCCTGCTTTCCCGCACCACGCACCTGCGATTTTTCCCGGCTTTCATGTTTGAACAGGTGGGAGAAATGGACTTCGGAGAGTTTTTCTTTCTCCGATTTGGGGTCGAAGTCGAGCAGCGGTCCTTGGCTGGAAACTACTTTCTCTCCCAGCTTCTGTTCGGAACCTACTGGCCCGAACACCCCGAGGGCTTGCCTGCGTACCTGACGCCTGCCGGATATGCCCTCGCGCAACGCAACGTCGATAAGCTTGAACTCGTGAATGACAGCATTCAGCGCCACCTGGAGCAACGCCAAGGGCCGCCCTACGACGCCTACTTCCTATCCAACGTATTTGATTGGCAAAGTTCGATTGATCGAATTCGAACAACGAACGCTCTTTTATCCCCGGGTGCTCGAGCTTCGATGCTCAACGAAGCCGCGCTCTTACTGTGGCGCAACATGCTGGCCACGCCTTCCCTGCCCGCCGAGTTCTTGGAGCGCTTCCGCGTGGATCGCACGCTATCCGACGAGTTGTCCGGGAAGGAACGTTCACTCTTATATCGCGCCGTTACTGTAGCAAGGCTGCCGTGACCTTTCAGGTGCGACGTCTGGGAGCAGAAGATAACGTGAGTTTGCTTGAGCTCGTTGAAGTTTGCCAAACCAAGGGAGCTCTGTTCACCGTGACCCGATCGCCAGATTTCTTCGCGCTCTTCAAAGCCTGGGGAGAAGCAGAAGTATTTGGCGTTTTCTCCGACAAGGAACTCATCGGGTGTGCTGCGCTCAGCTGGCAAACCAGGCAACTCCAGTCATCAGAAGCCCGAATCGCCTACGTGCATGATGTCCGCATCAAGCCAAACTTCCGAGGTTCCCGCGCGTATTTTCGGCTCATGACAGGCATGATTTCCGATTTCAAGGTTCGCCCCAACTGGGCACTCGCGACGGTAATGGATGGAACAGGAGCCGCGCCAGTTGTCTGGCGGGGAATGCCAGGTTTTCGCAACGCTCGCGTCCTCGGGCGCACGCGCCATGTGGGCATACCACTCTTTGCAAAAGGGCACTGGTTGCCAGGGCTCGGTCTCGCCAAAACCAAAGAAGCCGGTGAAGTGGTGAGCCTCAGCCCGACGGCGGCGTGGGAGCTCTATCAGAAATGGACCCGCGACCGCTGCCTGGCACCCGCGTGTCCGAATTCGTGCCGGGGGCACGACGCGGGCTCGGACGCCTCTTGCCGGTAGCGTTTTCGGTGCTGGGCCACCATTTTTCTGAGCCGGCCTGGCCGAGGGCGGGGTCGCCACTCAACGTGAGCTACTTGGGGTTCTGCGCGAGTCAGCCAGGCTTTCCGTTCGCTCGAATTCGGGCCGCGTTCCTTCGACATGTCGCGCACGTTCAGGACCCGCGTTCAATCTGTTTTTGGGCCGAAAATGCCGACCAACCGAGGAGCTTTGCCCACCCGCTCTCGATCACGTTCTCCTCAACAACCTTCGGGTTTGGAGAAATTCCCCCTTCCGTCACGCTCGATCAACACGAGCTTACTTGGATTTAGGAGAGATATGGAACCACAGGCATCAGCTACTTCAGGGCTCGCCAGGATTCGAGCTCATGTGGTGACCCACCTGCCACCCGGGTCGATCGAATCCCACCCTTTGTTGCAGGCGCTCGCCACCGATCGCCTGTCTCCCACCGAAGCTCAGGCGGTGGCATTGGACGTCTTCTTTGTGGTTCGTTGTTTTCCACAGTTCTTGGCCGGGCTGATTTCCAATTTGTCTGATTATCGTCTGCGCATGCCACTCGTGGAGAACTTGTTTGAAGAACACGGCCGCATGAAACACGCAGCGGTTCACGAAGAAACATTCCGCCTATTCTTGACCGGGCTCGGTGTCGAAGAGGAACGCCTCGCGAAGAGCGAGCCTTCGATTCCCGCCTTGGCCTACTGTCGTGCGATGCTGTCCCTGTGTCGCTCGGAGCCTGCACCCGAAGCGCTGGGCGCGCTCGGAGTGGTTGAAGAGATCGTCGCTCGCGTGTCCCCGCTCGTCAGCAAGTATGGCTTAAGACATCAACTCGGCGCACATGCCTCCAGCGCTCATTTTGGTGTCCACGAAGTGCTGGACCTCAGGCACGCCGAAGAGATCTACGAACTTGCCGCGAGATCTACGTCCGACTCTCCTGAACGCTGGAACCAAGTTACCCGCGGAATCAACATGGGGATCTATCTACAACGGCGTTTGTATTCGGATCTCATTTCTTTGCACACTTCCGCTGTGCCATCCTCCGACTAAACGTGTGCGCAGCGTCCAACGGCCACCTCCCTCCTCGCCCAGCTTGGCCTCGCTCGGCTGTCTCCACATGGTGCGCCACACGACGGAACTCTGGACATACTCGAGAGCTTGCTCAAGTTGCGGCTTGGAACTCGCGCAAAAGTACGGGTCCAATCAGCCTTCGCCACCAGCGACGACTCCCAACGGAGCCCGACATCGCCGTCGTGCCCTATGCAGATTATCGCTCCGTCCACCCGGATCGCGCTTTCCTCATAGCGGCGAGCGGGATATGCGCCTATTTACGATAGCAGGTGAACGACTCGTCTCGACCATTCGCGCAGTCGGGCTTCCCGTCACAAACAACGCCCGGCAACATACTCTTGCCGTCACCGCAGTCAAAAGTGGACTCCAGGCCAATGGGCGATGATGCGCAGAACGATTCGTCTAGCCCGTTTGAGCATTGGCGCACACCATTGCACAACTCAAAAGGGACGCTAGCCGTGTGCAGCCCATCGTTACAGTCAAGCCAAGTTCCTGGGCATCTGTATTCATCGGAGTGGTCGGGGCACTCATAGGTGCCATTGCAACGGTACTCATCGCGGCGCACGTCGCCGCAGAAGTAGGCAGTACGGCAGGATCTGAGTGCGTCATTTTGCTCGTCAGGGAGCAAATTACAGGTTATTGTCGGAACTGACATACAGGATTTGATGCTCACTCCTGAGGAGCCGCAATCAACCTGCTCACAGGCGGCAAGCTCATTCAGACGCGACGCCTCGCAGTGCAACGCGTCGGCGAGGCCTGGAGTCGCCTCAACCAGCGCCAACGTGCAACGCCGGCTATCCAGGCTACCTCTCTGAGCCCAGCTTGCAAGAATGTAGGAAATTTGGACGCCTTCGGCATCGATGCATCCGATGGATGGCGGCACGCATTTGCAGATATTCGCGGCTCTCGCGTAGCCTCCAAGCGCGAGGTCATTCAGCGCCCGCTCCGCGGGGGTGAGGAGGGGCGACTCGGGAAAGAGAATTGGCGCGATCAGGCTTGGGATGCCGTCCGTGGCTTTGGCGCCACCCGCCGCACCAACCGCTCCTCCGGACGATGTAACCCCATTCATTCCACCACCGACCCCACTTTGCACCGCACCACCGAAGGCCATTGCCCCGCCACTCCCCACTTCAGGGGCGCTTGCAGCTCCACCCGTAGTCGCGACCCGCGGACCTAGCTCCTTCTCAGCAAGACCCCCACAGGCTCCCGCCGAAAGAAAGAGAACGACCGCCAGGCTAACAACTTGGGTGCGCATCCCACGAGGGTAGCTAATTCACTGATACCCACAACCCCATGGCTGCTGACCCGCTTGGGGAAAGCGCGCATGCGCCGCAACGTTCAAAGGCAGCGGACTCCAGCACAATTCACGCATGAAGTGAGCCTCGAATAGCAGAATTCGCGCAGAACAGCCCAGCCCGCACACTGCCACCGCCTCACCGAACGTTGTGATCACGGTGCCAGCAGCTGACCAACTCTCACAACCCGAGAACGTTTTGCGCGACACACCAGCGACCCAGCGTGTGTAGGCTGCCGCTCAATGATCGATCCGGTCGCGCTTTCGGGGACAGACGCCGATGGACCTTTTTCCGAAGGAGCGGAGCTTGCCAACAAGCTTGCGTCCAGCGCCACTGCGCGCCAATGCGCTGTCTTGAATGCAGCCCGCTGGGCCTTTGATCGGCCGGAGATTGACGATCGCCTCCGTGATCTTACCCTCGCTTTCCCACGAATGCCTGCAACGGAACCGCTCGCACATGCTCTGCAAGGGGGAACGTTTCAGTTCCAGGGTACACGACATCCAGCCGCGTCAAGCGCAGATCTGACATCGCTGAGCGCATCGACGGAGTTAGCCGAGGCGCAGAACTCCTCTTGAATTCAAACCCGAGACGCTGCCCATCGCGTACGACAAGCAGGTCGAGCTCCGCGCCCGCGTGTGTTGCCCAGAAGAAGCACTGCTCTTGTCGAGCCCCAAGGTGCCGAATGACGGCGTCCATCGCAAACCCCTCCCACGAAGCTCCAACCTTGACGTGACCGTCAAGCCCGTGAGCCGTCTCGATCCCAAGGAGAACGTGCAAAATACCCGAGTCGGAAATAAAAACCTTCGGTGCCTTCACCTGACGCTTACCAATATTCTCGTGCCACGGCTGCAGCACACGCACCACAAATGTCGCGGCAAGGGTATCCAAGTAGCGGCGAACAGTGACGTCAGAAACGCCAAAAGCTCGGCCAAACTCTGACGCGTTCCAGATTTGGCCGTGGTAGTTAGCCAGCATCGTCCAGAAGCGCCGCAAGGTCGTGGAGGCGATCGAGATCCCGAGCTCGGGAATGTCGCGTTCGAGAAATGTGCGCACAAAGCCTTGACGCCAACTAACCGAATCGGCTTCAGACCGTGCCAAGAATGCTCGTGGGAAGCCTCCACGCCGCCACAACTTGTGAAGCTCCCTAACCCCTACGTCAGTCAAGCTCAGGCCCGAAAGCTCATGATAGGCGATACGCCCCGCCAATGATTCCGATCCTTGCTTCAAGAGCGCGGGTGTTGCGCTACCCAGGACAATGAACTTCGTCTTCGGGCGCTCACGATCCGCTAGCGTTCGGAGCAGCGGAAACAATTCGGGCTTTCGCTGTACCTCATCAATCACCACAAGACCCCGAAGACCCCCGAGCGCCAACTTTGGATCGGCAAGGCGTGCCTCATCGCTTGGATCTTCAAGGTCAAAACGCTGAGTCTGCCCGCGGAAGCGTTCCATCATCGCGCGCGCGAGCGTGGTCTTGCCCACCTGCCGGGGCCCGACAATGCCCACCACCGGATGGGTGCGAAAGAGGCTAGTAACTCGAGCCAGATCGGTGCTGCGGAGAAGAAAAACCACGCCTCAACTTACCTTGAAAACTCGAAGCTGTACATCGGGTTTTCAAGGTAATGGAATCGCGGGTGCATGGCTCCTTCTACCGCGAATCAATCCCCCAATTCGCCAGTTCGTCGGCTTCGGCATTTTCCGCGCGTGGCACATGCTGGAGCACCACCCGTTGGAAGCCTTTGAGCACTTGTTTCGCTTCCTGGTAGAGGACTTTGAGACCCTCATTCTTAACAGCGTAATTCCCCTTGAGCTGTTCGATCATGAGCTGCGAATCGGCGCGCACCTCAATCACGGTGACGCCGACTTGCCTGGCTGCTTCCGCACCGCGAATCAGCGCCTTGTATTCGGCCACGTTGTTGGTGGTCTTGCCGATGAATTCACTCACCGTTGCAAGTACTCTTCCGTCGGCGCCCTTGATGATCGCTCCCACACCCGCCAGGCCCGGATTGCCACGGCACGCTCCATCGGACCAAAGGGTGGCGCTGAGCGTGGGCAAAGCGGGATCGGGCTCCGCCTGCGCCTCAAGGACAGGGCACAGCTCCAGCTTGCGCGACACATCCCTGAGCAGGCTCCGGTCGGCATCTGAAAGTGCAAGCTTCGATTCGTTAGCCAGCTTGTGAAGGAGCTGGCAGGCAAGGTCAACGTCGCGCTTGATCGGGGCCACCAGGGTCTCTACCCGGGATCTGCCCTGCGCGTCGAGTAAGAATCGTTTCCTGACCTGAAGCCTGGTTGGGCGCTATCAATGCTGAGCCGCAGCACGCAATGCGTCAGTGGCCGGCCGGATCGCACTCGCCACCGCAGCTCCCAACACGGAGGCTCGAAGCGCTGAGGCGCGCCCAGGAGCCCGCATCTCATCTGCGGTGGTGCGCGCGCTGGCGTGCCCGCGGAGGGTGGCCGCAATCGCCTGTTCCGGCATCCGGTGCAGCGTGTACTCAACTGCCGCACTGTAGACCAACTGAGCGCCAGCTCTCTTCACGGAAAGTTGCTGCACTTTGGCCGTGACCAGCACCATCGGGGAGCTGTTAGCCTGTTGATGTCCCACTTCGTCCGCCAGCACGCGGACCCCCGGCAATGCGGAGAAGCTGGCCCTAGAAACATCGCGCACCGTTTTCTCGAGCCTACCCGAAGCCGCCCGTGCACCGTTGCGAACGCGGCCGAGACGAATCAGCACATCGGGGTTCTGTTTCTTCGCGGGAGCGGTGGCGGCTAAAATTGCCGGCCGCGCCCGATTCCCTGAGCGAGTTGCATCCGCCGGTGCGGGCAAAAGAACGAGCCCCAGGGCCAAACCAACAACACCTCGCAACGAACGCCGAAACAGCATCTCCATGTGTCTCTATGGTGGTCTTAATTGAGCTAACGGGGCAACTCATTTGCGCTTAGTAAATGCGCTTTCGGCACACACCCGCAGCTCACGTATGTGGCGTGGGGTCTAGGCAGGTGGAACGGAAAGCTACACAATCACGGCGACGTGGCTGTCTGTGGCAAATGTAGGAGCATCATCACCGATGAAGCGAGCTTTTGCCCGTTGTGTGGGGAAAAATTGCCCGATGTGGCGCCGAGCGGAAGGATCGGTACCGGCGTTGAGTTTGCACTCGAGAATATAGGACGCGTGGTTGTAGGTGAGCGTATCGGCGAGGGTGGGATGGGTGTCGTCTACGCAGGTTTTCTTCACTACAGCTCGAACGGCCCTTTCGCGGGACGCGGGAATCACCGCATCGCCATCAAGGCGCTGCACCCGCTCCTCCAAGGAAGCACCAGGGCGCGCAAGCTCTTCATCGGGGAGGCCAACGCGCTCGCGATGCTCGCACATCCCAACATCGTCAAGTTTTACGGCCTGGCGGAACATTTCGGGCAATACGCGCTGGTCATGGAGCTTGTGGAAGGTCGCCCGCTCGATCAACGCATCCTGGAGCGCACACTCGCGCAGGCAAACAAACACGAACCCACCCTCCCACTGTCGGAAGCGTGGCACTATTTTTCCCAACTGCTCGGCGCCTTGGCCTCGCTCCACGCGCTCGGGATCGTGCACCGCGACATCAAGCCGAGCAACATTTTGCTTCGCCAAGATGGCATCGTGAAGCTCACCGATTTTGGCATCGCGCGTCTCCCCGCGGATGCGGTGAGTTCTACGGGCGGCCTCGCTCCCGGCACCGGCGCCTACATGGCACCCGAGCAAGTGCTCGCTCATGACCTGGATGGCCGAGCGGATCTGTACAGCGCGGCGATCGTGCTTTACGAAATGCTGTGCGGCAAGACGCCCTTTGAACGTCCTCAGCGCAATGAGATCTTGTTGCGCGCAGCCCAGGTTGAAGAAGTCCCACAACCCATGACGCAGCTCCTCCCCGCGCTCCCAGCACGCGCGGATCTGGTGTTCGCCCGTGCGCTCGCCAAAAATCCTAGCCTCCGCTTCCCTTCCGCGCTGAAGCTGGGCGAAGCCATCGCAAAGGCCCTCGCTTTACCGCTCACGGAGGGCTGGGCGGCCCAACAGGAGCTCGCTCGAAATGCGCAGGCCATCTCGCGTACCGGCCAGGTTCAGGCTGTGGGCGACACGCCGCCGGCCGAGGCCGACGCGCTTCGAACGGCCGTCATGCGCGGTTTTGGTGCCTAAGCGCTCACCGGCCTACCGGTCCAGGGACCCAGAGCCCTCGAACAGCCGGGTGCACCTCGTTGACAGGCTTCTCCTGGGCGTGCGAAAGGCAGCGCGTGGCTTGCACTTCCAGCGCTTTTTTCTCGCGGTTTCGACGGTTGGGATGGTTCTCGGGTTTGGCGGTGGTTCTGGGAACCTCAGCCGCACTTGCACAGCCTCCTTCCTCTCCTGCGCCAGAGGCTCCGAGCGCGGCCCCACCTTCAGAACCTGAGCCAAGCCCAGCTCCTGAAGCGGCACCACCTGACGCCGAAGCAGCGCCCTCTACGCCTGAGTCAGAAGCCCCCGCTGAAGTTGCGCCGACCTCATCGGAAGCGCCAGCTCCATCGGATGCCGCAGCACTCCCCGCTGAAGGCAATCTCCAGCTAACACCTCCTCCAAGCGAAGCCGCGCCTACCGCTGCTGGCACTCCCGGAACTCCGGAACAGCCCAAGGAGCCGAAGACGACTGTCTTCGCTGAAGATTGGTGGTCCCATTCGCGCCCTCTCTTTGAGATCCACGGGAATTTCCGGGTGCGCGCCGAGCTCTTCAACAAGTTCGCGCTCAATCGACGCGACACACCGACAACTTCCCTCTGGCCGCAGCCCGCCGACAATTCGTATTCCCCGATCAACGGCGGCGAACCGCTCGGGCCCCTTATGAAGTGCACACCGGACGAAGCCGGCACGGGCAGCGAAACGGATCCCAATAAGCTGGTAGGCTGCAAGAACAATACGCAGGCCGGCGCGAACCTCCGATTCAGGTTGGTCCCTGAGCTTCATATCTCCGACAACCTGCGGATCCTTTCCGAGATCGATCTGCTCGATAATCTCGTGCTCGGCAGCACGCCTGATAGCTACAGCGTCCTGCCCTCGGGCTACGGCTA
>CAZSUA010000169.1:0-11848 GCA_964609655.1 uncultured Polyangiaceae bacterium
GCGCCGCCGCTCCGAACACGACGCGAAGACATCCCGCTGCTCGTGGATCATTTTATCGGAGTCTATTGTCGGAAGAACAACCGGAATCGGTTGCAGGTCGAGCCAGAGGTCATGGCCAAACTCATGGACTACTCCTGGCCGGGCAATGTGCGAGAGTTGGAAAATATTGTGGAGCGTGCCGCTGTGCTCTGCCGCAGCGATATTTGGGCGGTGAGCGATTTGCCGCAGTCCGTCGCCCGAGCAACTGACAATCGGGCGAGCGCTCTCACTTTCGAGCTGGGCACACCGTTGGCGGAGGTGGAGCAGCGACTGATCCGGGAAACCCTGCGTTCGACCAATGGCGACAAATCGCTCGCGGCACAGTTGCTTGGGATTTCCGCGCGGACGATTTACCGAAAGCTCGACGAATCCCCATAAAAACGCCTCAGCGCTGCGCACGCATTCTTGCCAATCTGTCACCAAGTCCGGCTGTGGCTCCGTTCGCGTGTCAGGTTGACGAAGCAACTCGTGGCCGACAGGGCATAAATGCGCGTAAACAATGGAAGTTTCGGGCTGGACCGTTGGCACGACTCTCGCTATTCAGGCGCTCAGGTAATTCGTGGCCATCGACGCACTTCTCCGGAAATATTTCACGCTCGTGGTGCTCGCTCTGATTGGGGCGGTGGCGTACCTGCAGGGCTCTGGCGTGGCGCAATTGGCCAGCATTGGGTTGATCAGCAAGGACGAAGTTTCCGTGCCCCTGGTCGCAGCGACGGGCAGTTCTGCGTTGCTGCGTCCCCCGCGTTCGAGTTCGCAGCCGCTCTTAGACCGCAATCCGTTCGATTCGGTAACGGGCGCGCTGAAGCCGAAACCTGTGGAGCCGATCGTCACCACGCCGCAAGCAGCGACGGTTACCGATCCGTTGAGCGCACCGGCGTGCGAGGGCGTGCAGGTCCTGATTGTCACCGAGTCCCCGGATCCCACGTGGTCCCTGGCGGCGCTGCGAGGGCCAGGGGACACGGCTTCCAAGCTCTACCGGGTCGGCGATTCAGTGGGTGACAAGAAAGTCGCCTTCATTGGTTTCAATCCACTGCGGGCTAGCCCATCGGTTTGGTTCGAATCCGGGGCCAGCGTTTGCCAGGTGATGATGTTCGGAGCGGCGCCCCCGCCTGCTGCTGCCCCAACGCCGGTAGCCCAACCTGGAGTGCCCACGCCTCCACCCGGAACCTCTCAGGCTCCGGAGGTTCCCTCAGATATTGCCAGCAAGATTAAGCGCATCAGCGACAGCGAATATCAGGTGGACCGCTCCGTGGTGGATAAGATCTTGGAGAACCAGGCGGAGCTCATGAAGTCGGCGCGCATCGTGCCGGAGCAGCGCGACGGAAAAATGGTGGGGATCCGCCTGTTTGGCATTCGCCCCACGGCCCTGCTCGGTGTGCTCGGTCTGCAAAATGGCGATCGCCTGGAGCAGATCAATGGGTTCGATATGGCCAGTCCAGAGAAAGCTCTGGAGGCGTATGCGCGCTTGCGCACAGCCAACAATCTCACAGTGAAAGTAACTCGTCGAGGCCAGCCCTTGAACATCGACTACCGAATCAAATAGCCATGTTGAAAAAGCAATTTACCCTGTTGAGTTTAGTTGGGTTTCCGGCGCTGCTGTTCGCAAGTTCGAGTGCCGCGCAACCTGCGGAGGCGCCCGGCGCCGTGGTGCCCCCGCCAGCGACGATGGACAAGATCGCCAAGGCCGCGGATGTGCCTTATCGGCCGAAACCAGGCGGGCAGCTGGTCAAGTTCAATCTGGAAGAGGCGGATTTGGCGGAGCTCGTGCAGTACATCAGCGTGCTCACGGGGCGGCGCTTCATCGTCAATCCTAAGCTCCGCACGATTAAGGCCACGGTCACGTCGCCCGCGCCGGTCACGCTGGAAGAGGCGTACCAGGTCTTCTTGTCGATCCTCGACATCAACGGCATGACGGTGATCCCGCGCGGTCGGTTCCTAAAGATTGTCGATAGTGGCGGCATTACCTCTCAGCCCACGCCGGTGATCGCACGCGGAGCACCTGTCCCCGAGACAGACACGTATGTCACCCGCCTGTATCGGTTAGCGCATATCTCTCCGGATGAAGCGGTGAAGGTGCTGGTCAAGTTCAAGAGCAAAGACGGCGACATCTCGACGTACGGGCCCGGGAATCTGCTGATCATTACGGACACCGGCACGCAGATCGCGCGCTTGGTGCGGCTGTTGGAAGAGGTGGATGTGGGCGGTGCTGGCCAGCAAATGTGGATCCAGCCCGTGAATGGCGATGCGGACGAGCTTGCGAAACGGGTGAACGAGCTTTTCAACGTGGGCAAGGATCCGAACGCTCCGCTCAGCAAAGTCGTCGCGGATGCTAAGTCGAATTCACTGATCATCGTGGGCACGAATGATAGCTATTTGCGGCTGCTGGAGCTGCTGAAGCGTCTCGACGAGAGAAAGCCTGGCATGTCCGGACGGGTGCGCGTCGTCCCTGTCGAACACGCCGTTGCCCAGGAGTTGGCCACCACGTTGACGCAAATGCTGGCTTCCTCAGGCAAAGATGGAGCAACCGATGGTGGCGGCATGTTTGAAGGAGTCGTCAAAGTTACGGCAGACGTGCCCACCAATTCATTAGTCATCACTTCTTCGGGCCGCGATTACGCCACGTTGCGCGGGGTGCTGGATCAGCTCGATCGGGAGCGGCGCCAGGTTTACATCGAAGCAGTGATCATGGATCTTTCCGTTTCGGATTCGTCGACACTCGGCGTGGCCTTTCATGGGGGCAAGCAATTCGGTGACGGCAGTGCCGTGGGGAACAGCACCTTGTTGGGTGGCTTCAACGCCGGTCAGTCGGTGGCGTTTCCAAGTGCTGATGCCCTGACAGGTTTTGCGTTGGGTTTGAAAGGCGCTGATATCCCAGGGTTTAAGCTGAACGGCCTGAGCATTCCAGCGTTCGGGGTGGTGCTGCAAGCTATAGCTTCAAGCGGCAAGTCGAACATTCTGGCGGCGCCGCACATCATTGCTACGGACAACGTGCAAGCTGAGATCAATATTGGTGAGAACATCCCGTTGCAGCAAAATGTTGGCGGCTCAGCTCTTTCCTCCTTGGCTGGGGGTGCGGGGGCGGGAGCCCAAGGTGCCGCGCTGCTGGGAGCACTGGGCGGCGGCGGCTTCAGTTCACCTAGGCAGGACGTTGGTAACCGAATTCGGATCACCCCGCACATCAATGAATCCAACCAGGTTCGACTTGAAATCGATCAGGAAAGCAGCGCTGCTGGGGCTGCCTCCGGCACGCTCGGCGCTGTTTCAATCACTAAGCGCACGGCGCAGACCACGCTGGTTGTCGACGATCAGCAGACGGTGGTGATTGGTGGCCTCACCCGCGACGAACTGGTCACGTCGCGGGAGAAAGTGCCTATTCTCGGGGATATTCCTGTACTGGGGGCGCTTTTTCGGCGCACTCAGACGCGCAAAGCCAAAACGAACCTATTGCTCATCCTGACGCCTTACGTGATTCGCAGTCAGGATGATCTGCGGAAGATTTTTGAACGCAAGATGCAGGAGCGTCAGGAGTTCCTGGATCGTAACTTCGTGTTTTCAGGTGAAGCCTGGAAGGCCCCGAGGGATTATTCGCGGAGCAGCGGCCTGATTGAGGATGTGCGCCAGTCCGCCTTCGAGATGGCGGAGGCGACTCGGCTGGAAGCCGAGAGCCAACCTAGCGTTCCCCAGAAGCACCTGCCTCTTCTACCGATTGATTTGGCATCTGACACACCCACAGGTGGAGCCGCTGCGCCAGCGGCCCCAGTGCCACAGCCGCCGGCGCCGGCAACTCAGAACAGTCCGCCTGTTGCTACGGAAGCCGCGTCTGCTCAGGCGAGCACAGATGGCGAGCAAGCTGGGCCGCTGCGCTTGGTGCGCATGGCGCGGAACGTGGACGCGGGCCAGAACGTGGACGCGGGTCAGTAAGATGCAAGAGCAGCGCGTTCTCGGTGAGATTTTGGTCCGGCATGGCGTGCTCACCAGCGAAGCTATTGAGCCGCTCTACGCCCAGCAAATCGAAAAGAACGCGCAGCTTTTGGATATTATTGTTCAGAATCAGGCGGCTTCTGGGAGCCGCATCGCAGCGGCGCTGGCTGAAGAGTGTGGCTTGCCGTTTCTCGAGAAGATCGAGGCCGATCAAGTGCAGGTACACATCGCCACCAAGCTACCCATCACGTATGCCAAGAGCCATCGTGTGCTGGTGCTCGATGAGCTCGCCGATCGAGTGCTCGTGGTGTGCGCCGATCCTTTGGACGTGAGTGGGCTGGATGATATCCGGGCCACTTTTGGCAAGCCGCTGTCGGTGCACGTGGCTCCGCCAGCTCTGGTGACGGACGCCATCAATCGGGTCTACGAGCGCCAAGATACCATGAGTGAGCTCGCCAGCGATGACTCACTGGTCGATGATGCGCAGATCGATATCCTCGATTCCGATGACGATGCTCCGATCATTCGCTGGGTGAATGCGCTGTTCTCGCAGGCCGTGAAGGAGCGAGCGAGCGACATTCATATCGAGCCGGAGGAAAAAGAAGTTCTGGTTCGGTATCGCATTGATGGCCAGCTCTATGTCGCCAAGCGGGCGAGTCGTCAGTTCATGAGCGCCGTCTTGGCACGCGTGAAGATCATGGCAGGCTTAAATATTGCGGAAAAACGCCTGCCCCAGGATGGGCGCATCTCGCTGAAGATTGCCGGTCGCAGCATCGACGTGCGCGTTTCTACCATCCCGACGAGTCGGGACCACGAACGCATCGTGATGCGCTTGTTGCACAAGACGAATATTCTGCTGAGCTTGAGTGAGCTTGGTTTCGCTGAGCGCGATTACATGCTCATGGATGAGCTGGTCCACAAGCCCAACGGGATCATCCTGGTAACGGGGCCCACGGGTAGCGGCAAAACCACCACGCTTTACGCATGCCTGAATAAGATCAACGATCCAAAGATCAATATCCTCACGGCTGAAGATCCGGTTGAGTACGAGATCGGCGGCATTCATCAAGTGCCGGTGCAGCCCAAAATCGGGCTGACGTTCGCCAACGCGTTGCGCTCCTTTTTACGCCAAGATCCCGACGTGATCATGGTGGGCGAAATTCGTGACCGGGAAACGGCCGAGATCGCCATTCACGCGAGCATGACCGGCCATCTGGTGTTGTCGACGATTCACACCAATGACGCCGCGGGTGCCGTCACGCGGTTGGTGGAGATGGATATTGAGCCGTTTTTGGTGCGTTCCACGGTGGCTGGGATCTTGGCGCAGCGCTTGGTGCGTCTGTTGTGTCCGCACTGTAAGGAGGCTTATCCGGCCACGCCGTTTGAGTTGAAACAGCTTGGCATCGATCCTGAGCGCACACGCCTCAGGGATACTCGGCGTGTTTCTTCGCGCTACACCGTGCACGGCGTGACGTACGATCCCGTTGGTTGGAGGGAAGCCACACCTCCCACGCTGTATCGCCCCCGGGGCTGCGATCGTTGCGATCAAAAAGGCTTCTCCGGGCGCCTCGGAATTTACGAGTTGTTGATGGTCGACGAAGCGGTGGGTGCGCTGATTTTGTCGAGCGCGGATGCTCAGGCGATCAAGCGTGCGGCTCAGGCGCAAGGCATGGATTCGTTGCGCGATGATGGGGCGCGCAAGGCGCTTCTAGGTGTCACGAGTGTGGAAGAAGTTGTCGCGGCTACCCAGGAGGACATCGTCGTTGACGAGTGAGGTCCCAGATGGCGGTCTACGAATTTAAGGGCATCTACGCAGATTCTGGTAAGGCCGCGAAGGGTTACCGCGATGCGGACAATCCTAAAGCATTGCGTGGGCTCCTGCGCCGCGACGGGATCTTATTGACAGCAGCCACCGAAGGCGGTGAGAAATCCACCAAGCAAAAGCGCCAAGTTGATTGGTTGGCTCCGTTTCGGCGCGTCAAGGTGGCTGAGCTGGCGGTGCTCACGCGCCAATTAGCGACGTTGGTGCGAGCTGGGATCCCACTCGTTGAGTCCATCGGAGCACTCACCGAACAGGTTGAAAAGGAGCTCTTGGTCAAGGTTCTGACTGAAGTGCGTGAGAATCTGAACGAAGGAACGAGTTTCTCCAAGAGCCTCGAAGCGCACCCGAAAGTATTTCCGCCGCTTTATATTAACATGGTGGCAGCAGGTGAAGCTTCGGGCACGCTCGAAGTGGTGCTCGAACGCCTTGCGGACTTTATCGAGAATCAATCCCGGCTTCAGGGTAAGGTGACCTCGGCGCTCGTTTATCCGGCAGCGATGGGTGTGTTTGGGACGCTCATTGTCGGGCTGTTGATGGCGTTCGTGGTGCCCAAAGTCACGGCGATTTTTGATAGCCTGGGCCAGGCCTTGCCTTGGTACACGGGGCTGCTCATTCTCGTTTCCAACATCATTTCCGGTTATTGGTGGTTGTTGCTGTTGCTCGGGGGTGGAAGCTTCTATTGGTTTCGGCGCTGGAAATCGAAGCCGACGGGGCGCTTGAAGTGGGACACCTTCCTCTTGGTGGCCCCCATTTTCGGCAAGCTTAATCTCTTAGTGGGGGTCGCCCGGTTTTCACGCACCCTGGCGACGTTGCTGCAGAGCGGGGTGCCGTTGCTGAAGGCGATGGAGATTGGCCGCAACGTTTTGGGCAATACACGGCTGGAGGGTGTCATTGAGGAAGCGACCGCCTCGATCCGCGAGGGGCAGAGCATCGCGGAGCCGCTCAGGCGCAGCAAATGGTTTCCGCCCATGGTGGTGCATATGATTGCCGTGGGCGAACGCAGTGGGCAGCTCGAACAGATGTTGGAGAATGTGAGCCGCGCCTACGAAGCCGACGTTGAAACGCGCGTTACCACATTAACGAGCTTGCTTGAGCCTCTCATGATCATGGTGATGGGTGGCATCGTGGGCTTCATCGCGATGGCTATCTTGATGCCGCTCATCCAAATGAATGAGCTGGTGCAATGATGGCCAGGCGTTCCCGGAGCTCTGAACGAAGGATCTTTTTTCCTTGGGAAGGGCGCGGTGGCCTCAGGCGTTGGTTTGGTGCTGGGCGGGTGCGCCCCGTGCTATTTTTAGGTCTTTGTATCGGATTGGTGTGGCTGATTGCATCGCGTGAGCGGCGCGATTCTGGCCTGCGGCAGACGCGCGCGGGGCTTTATACGTTACGTCAAGCGGTGGAGTCGTACATCGCGGATCACGGCGGTGCATGCCCGCCCTCGCTGGTGGCGACTTTGGAATATACGAACCTCGAGAGTGCGCCGAAGGATGCTTGGGGTCGCTCGTTCAGGTTCGTGTGTCCTGGCAGGGACGAGCAGGCGTATGAGCTGATGAGTGACGGGCCTGATGGTGAGCCTGAGGGATTGGATCGAATCAAGTGAGGAAATCATGAAAGATAATTCAAGAGCGATTGCAGTGGTGTCAGTTCGGTGGAAGCTGAGTGTCGCACAGCGCGGCGTTACCTTGGTGGAGGTGATCATCGTGGTCGCTATTCTGGCGATGGTGGCGAGCGGTGTGGCGCTGGTGGCGCTTCCGCAGTTCAAAAAAGCACAGGTGAAGACTGCGATTACAGGCGCTCAAGTGATCCGGCAGGCGGTGGCCTCTTTTCAGACCTCCAATTCGGAGTGTCCAACGGTCAGTCAGCTGGTTTCTGAGAAGCTGTTAGACAAAGGCGCGAATACCTTGGATCCCTGGGGAAACAGCTACAAAATCAGTTGTGAAAACGACGAGATCACGGTGACGTGCGCCGGGCCCGACAAGAAGAGCGGGTCACTGGATGACATCACGGTGCCGAAGGCCACAACGACTGAGGAGCCCGCGGAGAAGTAGGAAGCGCGGCCCGGGTGAAACATGGCATCTGCACTGCGATCGAGAAGCTCGGAACGGGGGGTCACCCTGGTCGAGCTATTGATCGTGGTGGCGTTGATTGCACTGTTAACGGGTTCGGTGATGTTCGGGTCCGGAATGATGGGGTCAAGTCGTCTGCGCACATCGGCAATATTGCTCATTGGCGCTACACGTTTGGCCCAGTCGCGAGCGAGTGCCATTGGGCGGCCGGTGCGCTTGGTGCTCGATCTTGATAATGCGCGGGTAGATTTGCAGGAATCTGCCTCACGCCAAGTCACCCGGATTCGCGGCAAAGAAGATTTCTCGGGTGAAGATCTAGCTACTCAGCTTGAAGGCGCTGCTCGTGAGGAAGCGGCACGCGCCACCACAGGGGAAGAGTCGGTGGCGCCCCCGGCGCGGTTTACGCCCTCTCCTAAGTTCGCCGGAGATCTCGGGGATGAACAGCAAGGGAGCGGCAAGTTCCTGGGCAAGGGTGTCTTGTTTCGTCAGGTGCAGGTTGCCCGTGACCCGGAGCCGCGCACACGCGGACGTGTTGCCATCTATTTTTGGCCAGGTGGCGAGACGGAACGCGCGAGTATCCAACTGCAACGCGATCGCACCGATTCAGGGTTGACGGTGATGCTGAGTGCCCTCACGGGGCGCGCAAAAATTGAGACGGGTTTTCTGGACTTGCCGGAGTCGAATGCCGAGGGGCAATTCAGCGAAAGGCAGGAAGAGTGAAGAACCTTGGCTTCACCTTGCTGGAAGTTTTGGTCGCCGTGGCCATTCTCGGCTTGGGGCTCACCGGGATCTTAGGCGCACAAACCGGCGCTTTTTCGAGTGCTCAGCGTGCGGAGCATATGAGCATCGCGACGGATTTGGCGCGCTGCAAGATGACCGAGGAAGAGCTGCACTTGGTGCAGATGGGCTTTCCGATCAGCGATGAATCCTACGATGGCTCGTGTTGCGAAGACGAAGAGCAAAGCACTTACAGCTGCGAGTGGACGGTTGATCGCGTGAAGCTCCCAGAGCTTTCCTCAACCGACAGTGTCAACGGGGATCCCGGTGCGGCGCCCAGTGCCTCTGGCAGCTCGTCATCTCAGGAGCTTGGCCCTCTCGGAGTGCTCGCGGATATTCAACGCTCACAGGGGGCATCGCTCGGAGAGAAACCAAGCCTTGAATCGCTCACGTCGCAAGTGGGTGAATCCACCGGCGGGATGCAGGGCATGGCACAGATGCTGTTTGGGTTTGTGTACCCGAGCCTTAAGCCTCAGCTTGAGGCGAGTATCCGAAAGATCACCGTGACCGTGAAGTGGAAGGAAGGTCGGCTGGATCGCGAGCTCTCTGTCAGCCAATACTTCACGGACCCACAAAAAGGTGGTTTTGAGGGTGAAATCGAGGGGCAGCCGGGGTCGAACGCTCCGGGATCGCAGCCGGGGTTGGTGCGTTGATGAGCAGTTTTCGGAGCAAACGTGGCTTCACTTTGGTTGAGTTGATGATCGCGATCGCCGTGCTCACCATGATCACTACGTTGGTGTACTCAGCCTTTGCGGGTATGAAAAGCAGCCGCGATGGCGTGCTACGGGTGACGGACCGCTACCGAGAGGGGCGGGTCGCGATGTCGATTATTGTGCGCGATCTGCAGAGTGCTTTTTTGTCGTCGAATGTCCCGGTGAATAATATCGCCCCCTCGCGCATCACCGCGTTCATCTCTAAGTCGGGGACGCCGATCGACCGCCTGGACTTTGCCACGCTGGCGTATCGCCGTCTGGACACGGACGTGCATGAATCCGATCAGGCCGAGATTTCCTATTTCGGCTCTAAGGATCCCAATAGCGATGCCATCGATCTGGTGCGCCGCGTCGATCCGATGGTTGATACAGATCCCGAGCACGGTGGGCGGGTGGAGGTGCTCGCCACCGACGTGGGTCTTTTGGATTTGCAGTATCTCGACCCGCTCACGGGGCTTTGGACCGAAGAATGGGACACGCGCCAGGCAATCGGCGTGGGCTTCCGTTTGCCCCATCAGGTGCGGGTGCTCTTGGTGTTACACGATGGCCAGAAGAAGGAATCGGGCGGTGCTCGGGAGGATCTGCGTTTCATCACCAAGTTTCAGTTGATGATTCCGCAGCCGCTCAAGTTTACCGCGGATTTTAACGGTGGTACGTAACGTGCGGCGGCTCCGACGTTTCTTTGCAGAGTATCTGGAGTCGCGGCGCGGTCGGCTGCGGCGGCGTGGCGTGGCGCTCATTCTGGTATTGGCTTCCTTGACCATGCTGACTCTGATGCTCACGGAGTTTCAGACGGAAGTTTCAACCGACCTCGGCAGTGCGCTGACCAAGCGCGACGCTTTGAAGGTCGAGTATGCCGCCCGAAGTGGCATCAACCTCACACGGCTGCTGATCGCGAGCGAGCCCAGTATTCGTGAGTCTCTAGCGCCAGTCTTCGCGATGTTGCAGCAGCCGGCTCCGCAGATCCCGGTATGGAATTTCGCCGATCAGGTCTTGGGCGCCTTCAACGATGATATCGGTCGCGAGAGTTTTGCGGCCTTTGCCGGCGTTGTTTTCGGAGACCCTACGGAGCACAAGCTGGGCTTGCAGGGTGCGCGTTTTGAAGTTCAGGTGGTGGAAGAGGAATCCAAAATCAATGTGAATATGCCGGCAGGCGGCGGCATATTTCAGCAGGAATGGCTGGTCTCCCAGCTGACGAGTGTGATGGCCGGCGAACAATTTGATTTGCTGTTTGGCAACCGGGATCTCGACGGCAACTTCTCAGACCGTCGGAGCGTCTGCGGGGAGATCATTGATTTTACCGATCCGAATCAAGACGCACACCCCTGTGATCCCACAACTACCACTGCGCAAGCGGGTGGTCCTGAGCTCGACTATTACAGTCAACTGAAACGCCCGTATCAGCGCAAGAACGCAGCTTTTGATACGCTCGAAGAGCTGCGAATGGTGCGCGGCATCGGCGATGCTTTTTGGTCTAAGTTTGTCGAACCCGATCCGGATGATCCGCAGAAGCGAGTGTTCACGGTCTGGACGGACGAGCGCATCAACGTGAATTCCGCCAATGCTCAGGTAATTTTGGCGCTCATTTGTTCGAATGCAGAGGAAGATCAGGCTGTTTGCACCGATCCTGTGCAGGCAGCTAGCTTCCTCAGCCTGATTGGTATGGTGCGCGCGGTGAGCGGCGGGGCACCACTTTTCGCGTCGCCATCCGATTTCCGGCGCACGATGGAAGGGCAGAGTAAGAGTTCGATCTTCGCCAAACTGAAAGATACGCTCGGCTTGCCCACAGTAAAGTTCAAGGGTGAGATCGAGAAGCTGGTGACCACAACGAGCAAGGTTTTCAGTATCTACGCCACTGGCATACTCGAGACAGGCAAACGCGAAACCCGGCGCCGTATACAAGCAGTCGTCGATTTCAGGAAGGCACCACTGCCCGGCGCTGCCACCCTTCAATCGAATACACCCGGGAGCTCCCCTTCGACCTCCAGCACTACGGGCGCACCGCCCGTACCGAGTGTTCAGCTCCCCGAGGGGGCGAGCCCGGACGCGCTGACCAACCTTTTTCGGCCCAATCCTGCGGGCACTGTGATCTATTACAAGGTGGACTAATGGCTAGAGTAGTTGGCGTAGATATCGAAGGATCGCTTGTGCGGGCCGTGCTCTTGCAAGTCAACGCACGTCGCGTGGCGGTCGAACAGATGCAGGAAATCTCGATCGATGTAGCGGGTTCATTGGAGGAGGCGCTGAAGCTAATCGCCGTGCCAATGTTGCAGCATGGCGAGGCGGTTGCGGCCGCGATGAGCGGCACCGAAGTGTTGGTGCATCGGCTCAATTTACCGAAGACAGCGCTGAAGCAGCTCACAGAAGTGTTGCCCTATGAGATCGAATCGATGGTTCCGATCGATATCGATGAGCTCGTGTATGATTACCACGTGTTGAAATCGGACGCTTCGGAGGGCGTCGCGGTGCTCACGGTTTGTGCGCGCACGGAGCAAGTGCGTCGCTTCATT
>CAZSUA010000170.1:0-11755 GCA_964609655.1 uncultured Polyangiaceae bacterium
TGTGTGGACAGCTTTTGTCGTGGCATAGACCCAACGCGCGATGCAGTGAGCGGGGGATCGGGCGGGATGGGAATGATGTCAGGGGGCGCACCCGGCACACCTGGAGTTGGAGGAATGCCGTCGGGTGGAGCACCGGCGACGGGAGCCAGCGGCGGCGCGGTGTCGGGCGGATCGGGCGGGAGCTCAGGCGGGATGAAGAGCTCTTTACCGGGATGCGTGGGGCTTGCGAACAACTGTGGCGTTTCGGCGAAACTGAATTGCTGCGCCACGACGACGGTGCCCGGCGGCA
This sequence comes from uncultured Polyangiaceae bacterium, assembly GCA_964609655.1. Taxonomy (GTDB): domain Bacteria; phylum Myxococcota_A; class Polyangia; order Polyangiales; family Polyangiaceae; genus JBBRRP01. The sequence continues at coordinate 290 of CAZSUA010000170.1, forward strand.
CCTTCAATCGGAGCAACGACGCGGCCTCTCCCGCCACAGTGAGCGACTTTAAGCTAGACAACTACGAGGTAACGGTAGGAAGGTTCCGATCGTTCGTGGCCGCATACACTCAGCCGATGATTGCAACGGGAGCTGGGAAGAACGCGAATAATCCAAGCGATCTTGGTTGGGAGGAAGCTTGGAACACAAGTCTTCCGGCCAACGCGGCCGTACTCAACGCAGAAGTAAACTGCGATAGCGCGCGTCAAACGTGGACAGACCTAGAGGCCAGCAACGAGACGCGCCCCATGAACTGCGTGAGCTGGTATGTGGCTCAAGCCTTCTGCATATGGGACGGCGGGCGCCTGCCAACAGAAGCCGAGTGGAACTACACGGCGGTAGGCGGGAGCGAGCAGCGCGTCTACCCCTGGGGAGCAACAGTGCCCGAAGCGAATGCGGCCTTGGCGGTCCACGATTGTCGCTACGACGGGATGGCAAACTGCAGCCCGCTCGATGTTGCCCCTGTGGGTTCGGTGATAGCCGGAAACGGCAAATGGGGCCACTCAGACCTCGCTGGGAGCATGGCGGAGTGGAATCAGGACTGGCACAGCAATGTCTACCCCAGCCCGTGTAGCGACTGCGCCCAACTGACCACTTCCACGATGCGGGTCTACCGTGGCGGCTCGTATGACAGCAGCAGCGTCGGTATCAAGTCTGCCTCGCGCCTCGGAATCGCGCAGACCACTCGCAGTGGCACCCTCGGCTTCCGGTGCGCGCGCTCTCTCTGAAGGTGCCGTCGGGACCATTCGCTGCGGTCGCGGGTGTAGCCTCCCTCAGCTCGACGCATGGCTGATTCAGATCTTGTTCACGCGCCACGCATCAAGGCTAAAGGCGCCGCTGCCCTTACACGCAATGTAAAGGAAGAGCAGAGCATAGACGGCGGCCAACTCCCCCTTATTGATCGTTGGAATGAGTTGCTCACCCAGTTCGAACTTCCAGTGGAACTGCGCGTAGGCGACGGCCATGGTCCCGCTAGCTAGGAACGCGCTGGAGCTCGTCCTGAAACCTACGGCTATCAGCAAGCCGCAAACCAGCTCAATCGCCCCACCCAGCCACAGTTGGGTCCCGAACTCTGTGGGGGAAGCACCTAAGATCCCGAAGACCTTCTGCATTCCGTGAAACGCAAACATCAAGCCGCTGCCGACGCGGAGTAGGGCGTAGGTGTGCTCTTTATAGGGCTCAAGCAATCGGAGCATCCTCAGGTCCTAGGGGGCGGATGGGGCAACGTCAATCGCTGCCTGCGTCGCGAATGAACAGGGCATCCCGCTCTTCTTGTGATCCTCATCAAGCCACTCCAAGTTCCGTCTGGAAGTAGTTCCCGCCTGCTATGCCGTTGCGGCGCGACGTGTACAGCAGCGTCTGGCCCGGGCCACGCGCACATGATTGCCGCCAAGGTTGACACCTATAAGCATACGAATCAACATTGATCGTATGCGCACAACCCTCGACCTTCCGGCGGATCTGCTGAACGAGGCCCAGCAACTGCTCGGGTTCAAGTCCAAGACAGATACGATCATCTTGTCATTGACCGAGCTCGTACGCAGACGACGCATCGAAGAATTGAAGGGACTCGCCGGCCGGGTGGACCTAGGACTGGACCTCAATCGCTCGCGGCGGCGGCCTCCGGCGGAATCGGCCGAGCGAAAGGCGAGCTTGGCGCGCCGTAGGTCACGGTGATCGCCGTAGATACATCGGTCTGGATCAACTTCTTTCGAGGCCGAGAACCCGTCGTCGCAAGGCTTTCCGACCTGTTAGATCGTGACGAGGTCGCGTTGCCTGCGCCTGTCCGCATCGAGATTCTTTCGGGCGCGAGAAAGAACGAGAGGCCGCGTCTTGGTCGCCTGCTGGCTGCCCTACCCGTGCTCTATCCCAGCGCAGGCTCGTGGCAGCGTATCGAAGAATGGGTGACGTCGGGGCCCGCGAGCGGTCACGGATTTGGTTTTGGCGACCTCTTGATCGCTTCGCTGGCCGCCGATCACGCCTGTCCGATCTGGTCCCTTGACCGTGATTTCACCCGCATGGCCCGACTTGGCTTGATAACGCTCGCTTCCTCTTGATCGACCTGTCGGCTTCTCCGCTTCGGCGTTCGCCGCCGCGTTCAGTTGGTCGTCGTGCCCGGCCGCTTCCGACCAAATCAGGTCGAGTGCGCCATGTGCCGAGTTTGGATCCCTCAGGCTCGCCACCGGGGGTACCCGCTCCTACCCGTGCTCTAAACTAAACCGAGCAAGGGCCCGGCGCCCGTATCCGTGGTTCCGTAGGTTTGAACGGAATTGAGCCCAAAGAGCTGAGCGATGGACACGAGCAGGCGTGCATGGCGAGTGCTGTTACCCGGATACTGCAGGTAGCGACCTCCCTTGAGCCTGGACGTGGCACCTGCGAGAATAAACGGCATCCCCTGCTCAGAATGGCTTGCTCCATGGGAGACCTCGGTGCCCCAAACAACCAACGTGTTGTCGAGCAGAGTGCCGTTGCCCTCGGGGATCGCGGCCAAACGGTCCAAGAAATACGCCAACTGCGCGGCGTACCATTTCTCAATGGCGGCCAGCGCGGTAACGCCCCCCGGACCCTCCCCCTCATCTATGTGGCTGATCTCGTGGTGCCCACTCGTTTCGCCCGGGAGTACCCACGTGAAGCGCGTGTTGCTATTTTCATTGCGATCAAACTGAATGCTCGCGACATTGGTGGAGCCGCAGGCCAAGGCTTGGGCCAACACGATGCTGGATCGCCTGGAGGTGGCAGAGGCGATCTACGTGCCGAGCATCGCGCTCGGGGAGATTCGATCAGGCTTCCTGAAAGGGCGGCGCCCCAAGGAAAACGAAACCCGGCTCGCTTGGTTCTTGTCGCAGGAGGGCGTCCGCACGCTCAACGTGGATGCTGCGGTTTCGCACCGCTACGCGGAGATCCACCGCGCGCTCTACGCCCGCGGCAAACCCATCCCCACCAACGATCTGTGGATCGCCGCCATTGCATTCGAGAATAGTTTGGTTTTGTACACGCGCGACGCGCATTTCAGTCAGGTACCGGGGCTGGCATGCTTGTGAGAAACCCCGGGCACGCGAGATGAGCGCCGTCGCGCGCTTGCAACAGCATTTCCAAGCAAACGGGCGTGCCCGTGATCTTCGGTGTGCTCACCACAGAGACGATTGAGCACGCCATCGAGCGCGCGGGCACCAAGGCCCGGCAACAAAGGCTGCCATGCGGCGCTCGCAGCCATTGAGCTGGTCAATCTCCGACGTGCGTTAACTAGCGCGGGGCTTAAGGCGGCGGCGCTTTGAACTCACCGCTATTCCAGGACGACCGTCCCGACGCCCAGGGTTCTGCGACGGGAAGCGTCAGCACAGCGACATCCGTGCCACGATCACCATTTTGATAGGATGGGTTGCGCTCCGCCCAACAACTCGCCTGGAATCGCATACCCAGGCCTGGCGCCGAGTAACTCACCTGGAACCGTCCCGTGCGTGGAAAGCAGTGGGCAGCCGTAAGAATGTGTTTCGGGTTTATGAAACTGCCTGAACAGCCCGCAACACCGGCACCAGTGCTTCGTTCAAAAATATCAAGCTTCACGATGCCCTGAGCTGTTTGGTCTGGCAGCGCGCCATTCACCGCAGTCCCGTTCCATATCTTCTGCACCTGCACCTCAGTAGAGCCCTGGTCAGCAAGAGGCTCATCAAAGGCATCGTCCAAAGCATTTTCCGCCTTCACGGGTTTGAATGAGTCCAAGTAGTTTCGTGCTTCGACGTACGCGCGCGCGCCGTCGCACGTCGAGACGCTTTCTAGACCAGACAGGGCACGCAACGACTCGTCCATCGTCAGGTGAGCGCTCATCTTAGCAACGCACGAATAGAAAGGTGACGGTCCGGAATTGGAGCCAATGGCGTGCGCTCACCCCGCCGGGACAGCAACTTTGGCGAGAACATACGTCGGCGTGCGCAAGCGGACGACCGCCCACCCAGCAAGCCCATCCTCACGCCCTCTCGGAGCAACCACCCAGCTGGCGCGGTCGGTCTCGACTGAGCGCCGTGCCGCGGCTGCCCACTCGAAGTCGGGCAGTACTCGTTTCCGCAGTACCGGATCATCTTTGAGCAAGAGGCTCGCACGGCTCGGATACCCAAAGCCTGCGATTATCGCGAAATGACCGTATCCGTTTGCGGCCTCAATGGCCACTTTTGCCGTTCCGGGTATCTCAGTGCGAATCTTCTGACCAAGTGCCACCTCCTCAGGTCTGGAATGATACCAGTGATAGTGTGGCATCAGGGGCCGGGACGCGAGGCCGCCTGCCACCGCTGCAACCGCAGCTGCCAAGAAAAACGGATGATCGACTTTGCTTGAGAATAGCTGCGAACAGGCTATCCCAGCTAGCAAGCCGCGAAGGAGAAAGAGAAAGAGTAGGGGGCGCTCCAGGTGATGTGTGGCCATCGTGTTACGGACGTCGCTCACCACGAGGAAGATCAAGAGACAAATGCTCGCAGGAGCATACAGACCCAACGCTCGCAACAAGCGTGTTCGATCACTTGCTGACCGATTGAACCAGACCGCAACAAGCAAGAACGCCGTGAGCTCTGGCGCGCTGGCGATCGCCAAGGTTGGAAATCGAGCCACCTTCCACCACAGGTCCTCCTGCCCCTGGCCGAGCGCAAGCCGATATTCGGCCACGGATTGAGTAAACCCCAACGGATTCCCCGTTGCAAAATACCAGTAGGCGAACCACGCAGCGATCCCACTGGACGCGACAAGCGGCAGGGAAAAGCGCGCCAGCACGCTTCGATGACGGGCCGCTTGAATGGCAACAATCATTGCAATCGGCCACATCTCATATCGACAGAGCGTGGCCGCAGAGACTGCAACGCAGGCCAGCGCGATGCGGGGATGCTGCTGCACTCCGACACGCGAGGCAGCCACGGCCCAGAACGCCAGCGCGCTCGCGGGGAGCTCCGGTACCGTCAACGCTCCATGTACAGCGATCTGCGGAACGAGCGTGATGAGGACGGACGCAACGGTTGACTGAAAGATCGATGCCCCGACCCTCCGAGCCGCATCCCAAAAGAGCAGGGTTGCTCCTAGCCCCAGCGCCACGCCAAGTATATGCGCCGCGACGAGCGATGGTCCAAAAATGGTGAATCCAGCCCCATAAAACAGAGCCGGCAGAGGCAGCCAGCTGCCGTTGAAAGGGGAAAAATCTGGCGTTTCGGCGAACGCAAGAGCTATTGTAAGGCGGTTGTAGTCGTCGTCTGTAACGGCGGTGATCCCAAACCCCAGAACCACCCCTGATACCAAAAGCCTTGTGAATGCGACGATTAAAAGGGAGCGGCGCACGGTCATGCGGCACCCGCGCCGCGCCTGAAGCAGAGCCTCGGTCCTTGGAAGACTCCCGGCAACATCGCGGTTTCAGGTTTCTTCAAAGCAATCTTCGCAGGGAGGGCACGCATCGCGCCGCATCCTCCTTTTTTACGCGCGCTCGTCAAGCCGGACTCACTCTTCTGGTACAATCAGGCCCTGCTCGACTGCAGATTGAAGACCGCGAATTGTCTGACCCCCGACGTACACACTATAAAGTGTCTCGCATTGTTATCCGGCCCTGCGACGACACCGGCGCCGCAACACTCCCGGCCGACTCGGAAAAACCCTGACGGAGTTCGGAGCAGCGCCGGCAGCACCGTTCAGTCGCGCCCTGCGATCCACAGGTGCCGCCGGCGTTAACTAGTGTGGACCTTTGAACGCTCCCCTCTTCAGCTAGCCCGAGCAGCAGGTCGTAGTACAAGCTCGGGGCGGCTGGATCGCAGTCTGCGGGAGTGGGTACCCCTCAAGGAACAGATGCGCTGGCACAAGTCGACGAGGTGCTGGATCGCCTGGAGGTGGCAGAGGCGATCTACGTGCCGAGCATCGCGCTCGGGGAGATTCGATCAGGCTTCCTGAAAGGGTGGCGCGGGACGCGCATTTCAGTCAGGTACCGGGGCTGGCATGTTTGTGAGAAACCCGCATACTGCACCAGGGCGCGCAACGATGCGCCAGAACGCACGCGTTTCCCATCACTCCCCACGATGGAGCGAGCGGTATGCCGTGGGGTCAAGGCCGGTATGTTGTTTGAACAGGCGCGCAAAGTAGCTGGTGTTGCCGATCCCGACCTGCGGCGCGATTTCTTTGACGCGAGCGTCCGGGGCGAGGAGCAAACGCTCAGCACGCCGGATACGTAGTCCAATCACGTAGTTCATGGGTGACACACCAAAGCACTGACGAAAAGAACGGGTGAGTGTGCTCTGAGACATCGACGCGCGACTGGCAAGGCTCTCGGCGGTGATCGTGGTTTCGAAGTTGTGTTCCAGCCATTCCAAGAGATCGGAAAGCTTGACGAGAGCCTGCGACTTGGAGTCCGTCATCGTGCCGTAGTGCCGCGCTAATTCCACCAAGACCTGAGTGAGGTAACCGGTGCTGACGGCGTCAAAGCCGGGGCGCCTACTATCAACCTCCTCGCGCGTCTGAGCGAGCGTTGTGCGCAAGCAAGCGACTACGTCTTTGCTAATTCGCAATCTGCTTTCGAACTGATGCCGAGATCTAAGTTGTGGTTCATACGTGAACAACGCTGAATACCCGGGTATTCGCAACAGTTGGCGCTCCGGCAGCTCCAAGCGTTTTTGGTCGAATAGGACATTGATCAGACCCAGATTGTTGCAGTGCGAATAGCCGTGGAGCGTGTTCGAGGGGATGACAAACACGTCACCCTCGCCGATCGAGAATGAATGCCCTTCCAAAAGGTGGCGTCCACTTCCTTCCATCACGATCACGAGCTCAACGTACGTGCCGTGACGATGCAGCTCCATGGGGGGATGCTGACTCACCTCGAACGCCAACAAGGGAAACGCTCTCAGGTAGTCGACGACCTCCACGTGTACGCAAAGATAGCAGGTTGGTGAGGGCCGACCAGCATCTGCTTAATGCTGCTGTTCTGCGCGCCGGGTGATACTTCCGCGCACCGGGTAATTCTCGCGGAGCGGGCCATGACGGTAAGCTGCGTGCGCTGGGGTTGGCGGCGCGATGCTGATTGGATTCTGTCCAAAGACACTCAGCAATCGCCTGCATTGTGCTCACCCGCGCTGATATTGTCAGAGCAGAATCGAGGTCACCATGAGAAGAATCATTGGCGGCGGTGCGTTCGCTTGGGCATTATTCGGAGCGGTAGCCTGCACGGCACAGGTCGGAACTCAGAAGCAGACTGGTGTTGGGCAAGCAGCGAGTCCCGGCGTGGGCCCGGCACCTGGCAATACAGCCTTGAACGGTGGCGGGGGAGCCGGCAGCGCGGTGGGCGGAGGGCTGGGAACGGGAGCGGCCGTGGGCGCGGGAGCAGCGTCGTCCGGCGGCGCAGCCATCGACCCAGGTGCACCGGGCATTACAGTGATACGCCGACTCAATAAGGCGGAGTACAACAATACCGTTCGCGATCTGATCGGTAACAGTTCGGCTCCAGCCAAGGATTTTCCACCCGAAGAGCAAGGTTACGGGTTCAACAACAACGCGGCCGCACTCAGCGTTTCCCCAGTGCTCGTACAAGCCCAGCTGAGCGCCGCTGAGGCGATCTCGGCCGCGGCTTTGACCAATCTCAGCACCCTCCTTCCCTGCGCGCCGGTCGCTGATGATGCTTGTGCACAACAGTTCATCGCAAGTTTCGGAGAGCGGGCATTTCGGCGTCCTATGGAGCAAGCCAACACGGATCGACTCACGGCAGTCTTCACGCAAGGCAAGGCCGCAGGGGGTTTCAACGCGGGCATTGAATGGGTGATGCAAGCGGTGCTGATGTCACCTCGCTTTCTTTACCGGGTTGAGCTTTCCTCGGCAGCGCTCGATAGTTGGGAAGTTGCCTCTCGCCTGTCGTATCTGCTGTGGCAAAGCATGCCAGATGTGGCGTTGTTAGAGGCGGCTCGTACTGATTCTCTCGTGCAGCCCGCCGGCATAACAGTTCAAGCTGAACGGCTTCTCGCGGACATGAATTCGCGGCCTGCGCTACAGAATTTTCACTCCCAATGGCTGAAATTTGGGGGAGTCCAGTCGCTCGTGCGCGACGAAACCCTGTACCCCGGGTTCACACCTGCCGTCGCCCAAGCGATGCGCCAGGAGCTCGATGCGTTCGTCAGCTACGCCACCTTCGACGCGGCATCGACCGTTCAAACATTGCTTGCAGGTGAGGACTCGTTCTTGAACGGCCCGTTGGCGTCGTTCTACGGTGTTGTAGGCCCTTCGGGCGATGCCTTCATGAAGGTAGCGCTCGGCCCGAATGCGCGCCGTGGCATCTTGACGCGCGGTGGGATCATGGCCGCGTTGAGCCACCCCGATCAAACGTCGCCGGTGCTGCGCGGCAAGTTCATCCGAGAGCAGCTTTTGTGCGAGGACGTGCCGCCGCCGCCACCCAGCGTGGTCAACACTTTGCCCGCAGTGGCACCCACCTTCAATGCGCGCGATAGGATGTTGCAGCATTCGCAGGACCCGACGTGTGCCGCTTGCCACCAAACCATGGATCCGATCGGGTTTAGCCTGGAGAATTTTGATTCTGCCGGACGCTGGCGTGATGTCGATGGCGGTAAACCGGTGGATGCTTCAGGCAATGTCGTAGGCACGGATTTTCCAGGAACTTTCAACGGACCGTCAGAACTCGCCAGCCGACTCGCCGCCAGTGCTCAGGTCAATGCGTGTATCACAACGCAAGTCTTCCGGTTCGCGACGGGACGCAAGGAAGCAGCCGGGGACGCAACCGCCATTGGTGAACTTTCGCAAGTACTCGCCAGCCAAGGCGGCAGTCTGCCGAAGCTCATTCTGGCGTTGGCAGAATCCAACACACTGCGCAACCGCTGATTCTCCGCACTCGAAGGGATCACCATGAAATACGCGAAGATTGCTAGAAGAAATGCTCTGCGGGCAATGGCTGGAGTGGGTGTCGCACTGCCCCTTCTGCAGACATTCAGAGGTTTCGGCACTGCGGAAGCCCAACCCACCAACTACCCCAAGCGCCTCATTATCTACGCAACAGTGCACACTGGCTGGCCTGAACAATTCTGGCCGCTGCTCGCTGGGCAGTCAGCGCGGCCCCAGACACCTCCTGCGAACGAATACGTCACCGGCCTCGACGCACTCGACGTGACGGACTTTAGTTTCTCCCCCATCTTGAAACCCCTCGAGAAGCACAAGAGCCGACTCTTGATCACCGAGGGAATTGACGGCTTCGACGGCAACCATCAGGGGTACTCGAACTACTTCGGAGGAAGGCCTTCCAACTTCGAAAATGTCGGCGGCGGGGTGACGGTCGATCACGTCTTAGCCAAGGACTTGAACCTCGCGAGCGTCACCAAGTTTGCAAATCTCCAGTTTGGCGTGAAGGCCAATTCAATCGACTCAGGCATGGGCGCGCGCTTGAGCTGGTACGGCCCCGAGATGCCAGCGGCTCCCGAGTCGAACCCAGCCAAGGCGTACGAGCGCATCTTCGCGGACTTCAAGCCCCCCAACGCAACGGCCCCAGCAGCAGGCCCGGACCCTGTGCTGGCTCGTCGACAATCGGTGCTGGACGCCAGCGCCAAACAACTCATGGATCTCCAAACTCGCCTTCCGTTCAAGGAGGATCGCGACAAGCTTGAGCAGCATCTGGACTCGATCCGAATGGTCGAACAACTCGTGGGCAAGGGCAGTGGTTCTGGGGCGCTGCAAGCTTGCGGAAAGCCAACGATCCCTGCGGGGCTCGACGAATTCTCTGAAGCAGATGCGCCCGCGATCGCGCAGGCCCAGATCGAAAACATGGTTCTCGCGATGAGCTGCGATCTCACCCGCATCGCCACTTATCAGTTTTACGACGACATGGGCAGCTTCGGACACCCGTGGCTTGGGATCACCAAGCAGCACCACAATGATCTGGGCCACGCTCCCTCTGAGGACGCGGACTCCCAACAACAAATCTTGAAAATCGAGACCTGGCAGTCCGGTCAGGTCGCGTCGCTCTTAGATCGCCTGGCGAGCATCCCCGAGGGCGCCGGCACCATGCTGGACAACACGCTCGTCGTCTTCGTTCAAACCGCAACGCGCGGGAACTATCACGGCAACACGAACTCGCCGCTCGTATTGGCTGGCAATCTCGCAGGCAATGTGATCCGGACCGGGCGCTACATGCGTTTCAAGCGCACCGCCTCGCAGGGCAGTCGTCCCGTGGGCGGCGGGGGTGAAGCCCTGAGCAACCTGGGCTTTGCACGCACCAGCTCCGATCTCTGCTTGACCCTCTTGAAGGCGTTCGGATCGAACGCAACAACCTTCGGCGATCCTGCGCGTCTCACCGGTGGTATCCACGAGATTTTGGCATAAAAATCCGCTTCCACTCGAGGCTCCTCGGGTCAACCCCCCGACCGTGACGCACGCTCAGCGCGTGTACTGATTATCCACCAGGCGCAGCAACTTGCGCGGGTTGGCATCCTGCAACTCTGGGGGCAGCGCCGCTTCCGGGAAGCCCTGATAGCAGACGGGGCGCGCGAAGCGCAGAATACTTGCGGTGCCGATCGAGGTGAAGTGGCCGTCGCTCGTGGCGGGATACGGTCCGCCGTGGTGCATGGCTGCGCACACTTCGATACCAGTGGGGAAGCCATTGAATACGATGCGACCCACCTTGCGTTGCAGCTTCTGCACGAGCCATTGGTGCTCAAGGAGATCGCCGGGAGTGCCGTGAATTGTTGCGGTGAGGTGGCCTTCGAGATGGTTCGCGATGCGCTCAAGCTCAGCACGATCTTTGCAGCCGACAATCACGGAGGTGGGGCCAAATACTTCTTCGGCAAGCTGGTGGTGCTTTTCAAAATTGGCGCCATCCGTGCTGAAGATCACGCAACTTGCCTGCGTCTTTTGGGGATCAGCGGGCGTAGCACTACGAGATAGTTCGTGCGAGAAGCTGGAGTTGCGTTTCACTCCAGCTTCAAAGGCCGCAGCAATCCCGGCGTTCAGCATGGTGGCGGGCGCCGCTGCTTGGGCTGCCTGTGCCGCGGCTTTTCGGAAGCTCTCGAGTTCTGGCCCCTCCACGCCCAAGACGAGGCCCGGGTTGGTGCAGAATTGCCCGACACCCATCGTGACCGATCCAATGTAGCCCTGCGCGATCGCGTCAGCTCGCTCCTGGAGCGCACCGGGCAGGAGGAACACTGGATTGGTGCTGCCCATTTCGGCGTAGACCGGGATCGGCTTGGGGCGTTTGGCGGCCGCATCGAACAGGGCCCGGCCACCCTTGAGGGACCCAGTAAAGGCGATCGCCTCGATCAGCGGATGCTCTACGAGGGCCGTCCCGATTTCATGCGATACGCCTTGGAGCATGGAGAAAATCCCCGCAGGTAAACCGCTCTTCGCCACAGCACGCGTGATGGCTCCTGCAACCAGCTCGCTCGTGCCCGGGTGAGCCGGATGCCCTTTCACAACCACCGGAGC
>CAZSUA010000171.1:0-11693 GCA_964609655.1 uncultured Polyangiaceae bacterium
ACCTATGTGCGTGGACAGCGCATTCCGCCGGGCCAACGGGTTCCCGTGAACCACGGGGAAAAAGTCTTTATTGGCCCCATGCCGCTGCTGTTGCAGGTCATTGGCCAAGAAGTGTCCGTGGTGGTCGAGGATTCGGTGCAGTGGGCGGGGCGAGCACTGTACGAGATTGAAGCTTGGGATCTTGTCTTGCAGGTGCCGGATCGAGACAACCCCAGCAGCCTCAAAACCCTGCTCGATCACGTCAATTTCAAGGCACTCCCGGGCGATTTGATCGCACTCATGGGTCCGAGCGGAGCCGGGAAAACGACGCTCTTGATGACGCTGAATGGTTACCTTCCGCCCAGCTTCGGCCAGGTTCGCATCAACGGGGAAGATCTGTATTCGATCTATGATGCTCTCCGCGGCTCGATCGGCTACGTGCCCCAGGACGACATTGTTCACCCCGAGTTAACAGTTTGGGAGGCCGTGCGCTACAGCGCCAAATTCCGGCTGCCCCCAGATTTTTCGGAGGAAGAAATCGACCGTCGCGTCGAGACCACGCTCCAACAGCTTGGCCTCGAAGCCGTGGCGCACCTTCAGATCGGACGCCCAGAAAGGAAGGTCTTAAGTGGCGGCCAAAGGAAGCGCGTCAACATCGCGATGGAGCTCGTGACCGATCCGGTGATCATGTTCCTTGATGAACCCACGAGTGGGCTCGCGGCAGACGACACCACGGCACTCGTGAGCCTGCTCTCAGATCTCGCCAAAACGACCGGCAAAACGATCATCACCACCATCCACCAGCCCGCCAAAGCTGAGTACGAGAAGTTTAATTTAGCCCTCATTTTGGGTCAAGGCGGGCTGCCACTGTTCTTTGGACCCACCACTTCCGGTTATCGCTTCTTCGGTTCTTTCCTGGAGCGTTTGGGCCAAAAGAACACGGTCGACAATCCGCGCGACATGTTCGACATGCTCAATCGCCGCGAGCGCCCGATCTTCGACGCGATGCGCGCGGCCGATCCCAACGCACCACGGATCTTGGCCCGCCGCCAATCTGCCGAAGAATGGAACCGCGAATTCTTCAATCCTCAAAATCCCATCTTTGACGAGATGTATACGGGTCGACGAGCCGTGGGCGCTGGTTCGTCGCAGCCTCCGGTCGCTCGCACCCGCCCGCCAACGCGCGGTCAATTCGGGCTGCTCTTGAGCCGCTATTTCAAAGTAAAATTCCGAGATGGAATGGGAACAGCCATCATGCTGTTGCAGGCGCCGATCATTGGAGTGCTGTTGGCCGTGGTCTTCGGCGGGCAGAAGGATGCCATTCCCTTCTGGTGTTTGGGCGCGTTGCAGGAGCTGGGGCAGCGCTCCGGTGGCCTCAATCAGTCCGACGGAATGTTGAGCGGTATGAGGCCGACACCCGACCACGCGGGGGCCATCTTCTTTCTGGTGGTTGCCGCTGTTTGGTTTGGAACGAGCAACGCCGCGCGCGAGATTGTGAGCGAAAGAGCCATCTATCGCCGCGAACGCATGGTGAATCTCAAGCTCTTCAACTACGTGGCCTCGAAGTTTGTCCTGCTCGGCGTGATCTGTCTGGTGCAGTGCACGATGCTGTTAACGATCGTGTTTTTTGCGTTGGGGTTTAACGGCGGGGCGCGTGCCTTTGGCCTGGAGCTCGCTGCGATGGTTGCCGTGTCCATGAATTCCGTGGCGGTGGGGCTTTTACTGAGTGCGCTAGTAGAGAGCAGTGAAGCGGCAATGGCACTCACGCCTATCGCCTTGATCCCGCAGGTCGTGTTGGGGGGCTTGATGGTCCCCATGACGACCAACCCCCTCCTCAAATGGCCGATGTATTTGGTGCCCGCGCGCTGGGGCTTTCAGGGCGTGATTGCACAAGAGCGCATCGCTATCGCCAACGACCCAGCCTGGGTCATCGATCTCAAGAAGCCGGACATCACGAGCCCCGAGAATTTCGTCTTTGCTGGCAAGTTCCACTGTGCCGAGGCGCAGATTGCGGCCACAGATTTCAACGGGGCCTGGGGATTTACGGACTATCTTTCGGCCTGGGTGCCGATCACCGTGCTCGGAACCATCCTGTTTTTGACCATGCTGATCATTCTTGTGCTGCTCAAGCAGCGTGATTCCATTTAGGCTTCCAGCGGTCGCCCCACGGAGCCGGCCGCCGCGTTGATGGCACGCATCAGGTCGAAACGCCCGGAGACACCGAGCTTTCTAAAAATCGCACTCAGCTGATTGGCAATCGTGCGCCGAGAGGTGCCGCGACTCTTTGCGGCGTCGGTGTGGCGGATGCCTTCGATCACCTGCCGCGTGACCGCCCGCTCTGCCGACGAAAGCACGGTTGGCAAGCTAAGATCGGGCCGCGCCATGCTCACAATGTCGTAGCGCTCAAACTCGGACTCGTAGGCACTTGCTCGGGCGTCTCCGAGCTCAATCGCCTGATACGCTGCTTGGCCCACCAGGGCGACAGCCAATGGCAGATTTTGCGCACGGCAGGTGAGGCCCAAACGCGCCATACAGCGGCTCAAGCTTAACGCTACCGTTGAGGGCGTCACACCCATATCAATGGAGATCGCTTTTTGACTCTGACCCAAGAGCAGGCGCCGCAACATCTCAGCGTAGCGAGGCACTAAGGCGGCCGTGTGTTGCCCATGAATTTGGGTGCGGCGGAGCACCAGGTACGCCCGACTCGTGTCGCAAAATGCATCCACCACCGTACGTTCCCCGTTCAAGAGCGAGGCCCAAATAGGCTCTGTGCCCCGCGACCGTGAAGCCCCCGCGTCTAGCCAAAGCACGATGTCCCTCGACACCCCTTGATGCCGCTCCTCTGCGCGGGGAGACACAACCTGGAGTTCGGAAAGCGGGAATGCGGGACTTGCCATAGCCATCCCTACGCAAGGCGCGTTCCATTGGGTTGCCCCCAGCTTCTCGCGCGAAATTGGGGGTTGGACAGCCAGGTTTGCCGAATCGATTGGACAGGGTGTCCAATGTTTTGGACACCACGCTCCTCCGGTACGCTTTCAGCGGCGACTGATCCCGAACGCTTTGATCAAGTTGTAGAGGTGGGCCCGCGTGAGGTCGAGCTGGCGTGCCGTGGCGCTCACGTTCCACTCGCTGGCGTCAAGTGCTCGCCGCACGAGGTCTGCCTGGAATCGCCGCGTCTCTTCTTGAAAGGTGAGTGGGCCTTGAGCCTGCGCGCTGGCATTCGCTTCCGGAAATAGGTGCTCAGCATCAATTTGATGCAATCCCCGGCTCACTGCACGAATGGCGGCCGCTTCGATGGTGTGTGAGAGCTCACGAATATTTCCTGGCCAGTCTGCAGCAGCCAGCGCGCGCACCGCACCCGGAGATAAGGATAGCCCTGAGAACCCATGTTGCTGCTGGGCCCGTTCGCAGAAATGAAGCGCCAGGAGCGGCAAATCTTCGGGCCGTTCACGGACCGAAGGAACTCGAAAGCTCACGATTTGGAGCCGATAGTACAAATCCTTGCGGAACGTTCCCTCCGCCACCGCCTGCTTCAGATCCACATTCGTTGTCGCGATCACGCGCACATTCGCCGGCACGGAACGCGCAGCGCCGAGTGGGAAATATTCCTTATCCTGCAGCAGCTGCAACAGTTTTGCTTGAGAGCCCAACGCCAATTCACCGATTTCATCCAGCACGAGCGTGCCACCTTGAGCTGCGGCCACCTTGCCTTCCATGCGCTTGGTAGCCGTCGCGTGCGACCCCGGCAGTGAGCCGAACAGCTCACTTTCAACCAGCTGTTCGGGGATCGCCGCGCAATTCACCTCCACCAACGGATTGGCTGCGCGGGCACTATTTTCATGAATAATCCGACCAATTTGAGTTTTCCCGGTCCCCGTTTCGCCCGTGATCAACACGCCGACATCCAAACGCGCCAACGCGAGGACCTCCTGCAACAGGTTCGCAACCGCACGGCTCTTGCCGACGACAGAACTCGCTCGCAGCTGCGCTCGCAACGGACGTGTAGGATCTTCCGATGAACGACCCAACTCGGTGAAGAGCTTCTCCACCAACGGCGCCAGATGCCGCGCGAACAGCTTGGCACGCAGGATCTCGTCTACGTCGAAGACTCCAGGCCTATCGATGCGGTGCAGATACAGCACTCCTAGCGGCGCCTCACCACCGATCGGGGCGCACAACACCGCATCGATCTTGGAGCGTTGCACGCTCTCTCGGGTGTTGAAACGGGGATCCAAAAGCGCTGAAGGTGTCATCACGACTTCGCCAGACGCCACCGCCTCAGCAATGATCCCGCGGGACACCAGCTTGCGGATTTGCTGAACGTCCTCATCGGAACATCCCGCCGCACGCCACCATCTTGGCTCGCCGCCATCTTGATTGAATACCTCAAGGTATCCCTGCTGCGCGTCAGCTGTCTCGACGATCAGCGCCAACGCTGTCTCCAAGAACGGCTCTGGGCTCGACTCACCGTTGAGCCGCAAGAGACCCAAGTAGAGGTCCCGCTCCTTGGCCAGCCGTGAATACTCCCGCTCTTCGACCATGACGACGCCGGAAACTCTACTCGAAGCCTGTGCCCCAGGCTCAGCTCATTTAGCGAGCCTACTCCTTTTGATGACAGCCAAAACAGCCAAATCCCTCTGGATTCGTCGCCGATCCGGAAGCCCTGCCGAGCAGCTTGGCCATCAGCGGCACGACCGTTTGTTGCATGAACTGGGTCGCGTGCGCGTCGTATTCCATGGCCGCAGGGATTGGATTCGGTGCGGAAAGCGGCCGCAAGGTGTTCGGCATCCGAAACTTCACGGCCTTCCCATTTTCCCCGTGGCACGTTTCGCAACTAAACTTCGGCTCTTGATTCTCTTGCTTGCCTGCGTACTCCGCGGGCGAAAACGCTGCGAAGGCCTCCGACATCTTCGGCAGCACGACGTTTGCCATGTAGGCTCCCCGCTCTTGGAAATTCAGACTGTCCCAGCTCTTGGCTCCCGTCGCTTCGGCTGGCGCAGGCTCTGCTGGGGCAGCAGCTGCTGGCTCAACGCGAGAAGCTGAGGCCGCCTCGGGGGCACGCGACGCGCCACAGCCCATCAAACTCAAACTCAATGCTATTGCTGATATTTGCGCATTCATTTCGATGACTCTGCCGTTTCTACCGAAAAAGTTCCTATTGACTCGCGAGCGGGACATTCCAGACCTCGCGAGCGTAGCGCCGAATGCTGTTATCGCTAGAGAAAAAACCCATACGGGCCACGTTCAGGATGGCCTTCTTGGTCCAGAGTTCCGGATCGGTGTAGGCATCTTCCACCGCTCGCTGGCACGCGCTGTAGCTGAGAAAATCAGCCAACACCATGTAGTAGTCCCCGCCGGAAAGCAGCGCGTCCACCGTGGGGCGGAAACGCGATGGGCTATCCGGGGAGAACATCCCACTCGAGACAGCATCCAACACGGCACGCAGTTCGGGTGCCGAATAATAGAGCTGCCACGGATCTTGACCCGATTTGCGGGCTGCTGCGACTTCTTCTGTTTCGAGCCCGAAGATGAACATGTTCTCGCCGCCGATAGCTTCAAGCATCTCGACGTTGGCGCCATCCAATGTGCCAATGGTGAGTGCGCCGTTCAGCGCAAATTTCATGTTGCCCGTGCCGGAGGCCTCCATGCCTGCCGTTGAGATTTGCTCAGAAACATCGGTTGCTGGAATGATCAGCTCGGCCACGCTGACCTTGTAATTCGGTACGAAGATCACCCGGAGGTACTGGCGCACGATAGGATCGTGATTCACCACATTCCCGACGGAAGTTATCAAATGGATGATGCGCTTCGCCATCTCGTAGCCCGGTGCGGCTTTGCCAGCGAACACGAAGGTGCGGGGGGGCTTTCCTACGGGAGGGGACTTTTGGTAGCGCAGGTAGAGCGAAATCACGTGCAGGATATTGAGCAGCTGCCGCTTATATTCGTGGATGCGTTTCACATGGCTATCGACAATCGAAGAGAGCGGTAGCTCTTCCCGGTGCTCTTGCCAGAGGTAGCTCGCCAGCCGCTCCTTATTCTTCTGCTTGACGTCCCGAAATGCCGCGTGGAATGCCGAATCCTCAGCGTACGGCGCGAGACGCTGCAGATCGGTGAGGTTCGTCACCCAACCATCTCCGATGCAGCTCGTGATGAGCTTTGAGAGCCCTGGATTGCACTTCAAGAGCCAGCGGCGCGGTGTCACCCCGTTGGTCACGTTGATGAACTTTCCGGGCTCCATTTCGTCGAAGTCCGAAAACAACTCCTCGCGAATCAAGCGGCTATGCAGAGCCGAAACGCCGTTAACCCGGCTAGAACCAACCACCGCGAGATGCGCCATGCGAACGCGCCTCTCCGTCCCCTCCTCGACCAACGAGACGCGAGCCAGGCGTTCGGCATCCGCGGGATACTTCACGCGCATTTCACCCAGGAAATGGTGATTGATGTCGTAGATAATTTGCATGTGGCGCGGGAGCAGACGCTCCATCAACCAGACCGGCCATTTTTCAAGCGCCTCCGGCAGCATGGTGTGGTTGGTGTACGCCATCGAGCGACGTGTGATATCCCAGGCTTGGTCGCGCGGAATGCCGTACTGATCGGTGAGCAGCCGCATGAGCTCCACGATGGCAAGTGCGGGATGCGTATCGTTGAGCTGAAAAATCGCCAAATCTGGCAAATTCTCGGGTGTCGGGTGGGCATCCAAGTGCCTTCTTAGGGCATCTTGGAGGGTCGCCGAAACGAGGAAATACTCCTGCTTAAGGCGCAGCTCCTTCCCCGCAATGTCGTTGTCGTTCGGATAGAGCACGCGCGTGATGTTTTCGGTAGCGCTCTTCTCTTCAACTGCCTTGATGTAATCGCCGCGATTGAAATAAGAGATATCAAAATCCTGGCTGGCTTTAGCTGCCCAGAGCCGCAAGGTATTGATCACGTTGTTCCGATAACCAACTACCGGTGTGTCGTACGCCATCGCGTAGACGTCGTAAGTATCGATCCATTCGTGAATGCGCCGCCCTTGTGCGTTCGTGTAGTGGATGACGCGACCGCCAAACTGCACCTTGAAGCGGCGCTCAGGGCGCTCGATCTCCCAAGGATTGCCATGCTCCAACCAATGATCTGGCTTCTCTTGCTGGCTTCCACCCACGATCTCCTGACGAAAGATGCCGTACTCGTAGCGCAAGCCGTAGCCCATGCCGACCACGCCCAGGCTCGCCATCGAATCCATGAAGCAGGCGGCCAAGCGCCCCAAGCCTCCGTTACCCAGGCCCGCATCCTCCTCCTCATCCAAGACCTGCTGCAGATCGATCCCCACCTCTGCCAGGGCCTGCGCCATGGCCTCCCGAATGCCGAGATTGAGCAGCGCATCGTCGAGCAAGCGGCCCAGCAGGAACTCCATCGACAAGTAGTAAACCTGCTTGGGCTGCGTGGCTCTGCGCTCCTGCCACGTGCGTGTCCAACGATCAAAACAACGATCCCTGGCGACCCTTACCGCCGAAACGTAGTGGTCGAGAGGCGTCGCCGCGTCAGGGTGTTTGCCCTGAGTGTGTTGAATATGCTGGATGAAGCTCTTCTGGACGCTCTCCCGATCCAGCGCGAGCTCTTCATGCAACTTGTGGAGTATCTTCTGATTCACAGCCCAGCTTCTTATCACTCAACAGGGCAGGCTGGCCACTCCCCCCGGTTGTTCCTTCGCCCCGCGACGTCCGCGCAGGGCCGCAGTCGCCTACAGCTGGCCCGACCGCGCTTTCTGAATCCATTCTTGGATTTCCTTTTCGATCACTCCCAGCGCCACGCCTTTGAACGGCCGCAGCAGAAAGGGGACCTCCAAGTCCATCGAGATGCTCGTGTCACTCACTTCCATGGTGCCACTGAGCGCCATGCCTTTGACGTTAAAGCCAATGTCTGCGCATTGCTCGTCCCGCCAAACGGCCTTGGGCTTATATTGACTGAACTTCGCTGTGTAGGAGTCAAACGCGGCCTGTGCGACCTGTTTAGCTCGAACGTGACCGAGATCGTGGGAAACAACGTGTTTCATGGGAACCGCTCTTTCCCCCGCCCCTTCACAAAGGTAAAGGCCTTAACCCGATCCACGCCTTTCTGCGCTTATTTGTGCATAGACGCCAAAGTGGTCGGAGGCGTAAACGCCTGCGCTTGGCTGGTCAAAACAGAGCCGGGCGGAAACCGGTTCGCCCCGAAGCCAACGATCGGGAGCGCCCACGAAGATGTAATCAATCCGGCGTGGCGGCTCACGCGACAGTGCTGAAAAGGGATTCCGACGATCGAATGTATAACCAGGTCCTTCGCCGGCATAGCGCCAGACATCGTTGAAGAACACGCTCTTGCCCTCCACAACGTGGAGACCCGACAAATAGCGGATTTCGTCGGAGGCAGGCTCGGCATTCAGATCACCCATCAGCACAGGCGGAAGCCAGCTTTCATCCATCGGGAGACGTTCTGAGATTTGATCACAAATGGCGAGAACTTGGCGCAAACGAACTGCGCCTTGGTGATGTTTCCAATTGAGGTGGGTAACGAAGGTCGGCAAAAGACCAAAAGGCGTCTCCACCAGAGTGTAGAGCAGCGTACGTTTCTCCCCCGTTTCGGCGCCTGGCAAAGTAATCGCCTCGCTCTTTACAATGGGATGCGGGGTGAACAGCGCGTTGCCCAGCCGCAGCCCACCGCCCAAATCGGAACCTCCACCGTAGCTGATGGACAGGTTCATTCCGTCCGCAAGTTCCTGCGCTTGGTCGGCCAGGCTCACGCCAGCTGGTTGCGCGTCAAAGCGGAGAACCTCCTGCGCCGCGAATACATCCAGCTGCAAACGGCTGAGCTCCTCACGGATCAAGGGCAGCCTCGCCTGGTAGGGGCCAGACTTGTTCCAGATGTTGAGCGTCCCAAGCGCCAAGGTCTTCATGTCGTGGAGTTTGAACGCAATGCTGCCTGCTTGAAAGGCGCCCGCGCGACTCTGGGTGACTCGCTTGACAGCCCGGGGGCTAAGGGCCCAATCTGGCTTCTCGGTATGATTGGCGTCGATTTTGGTGGCTCCCGTATTAAAGTGGGCTTGGTAGCAGATGGGCGTGTGCAGAAGTCGACGGCGGTCACCACGCGCGCCGGGCTCTCTGCGGATGAGATCTTAGACGTGATCGCGAAAGCGGTGTTTGAGCTCACACCGACGCCAAAAGCGGTCGGCCTCGCAATACCTGGCGAGGTGGACGCCAACGGACGTTGCTGGCGCTTACCCAACGTGCCGGGCTTTGAGCAGGTGAATGTTGCCGCCGAGCTTGCCAAGCGTGTACACTGCCCGGTCGCGGTTGAAAACGACGCCACCACCGCCGCACTCGGTGAACGGTTGTATGGACACGGTCAACAGTATCCAAGCTTTTTGATGGTGACGCTCGGAACTGGGATCGGCGGTGGGCTCGTGCTCGGCGGTCAGCTTTACTCTGGTACCCACGGATTTGCGGGAGAGATCGGGCACGTCAACGTGAATCGAGCGGTGGATGCCTGGCCCTGCGGCTGTGGCCTCAAGGGCTGCATGGAGGCTTACGCGGGCACCAAAGGGATCCTCCGCAGGTTCCGCGAGCTCGGCGGCGTGGCGGACGAAGTATTGCCGATTGCAGAGAGCGCGCGACGCGGCGAGCGAGCGGGAATCGAGTGTTTTGAGATGATGGGAGCGGCGTTGGGTCGCGGTTTAGCCAATATTCAGAACGTGCTCGATCTGAACGCGATCGTGTTCACCGGTGGCATTTCTCAATCCTTCGATCTGATCGAACCCATCGTGCGCAAGCACCTGGGCCAGAATACTTTCGCACCGCCCTTGGCCTTGGTGCCGATGCTCGTGAGTGAGCTCGGCGAGCGCGCTGGTGTGATTGGCGCCGCCTACCTCACCACGCTCTGATCAGAACACCCAACGCCAGCTGAGGCCGATGCGGGCAATTACTACGAGCGGTTTTGGGGGGCCTGAGGTGCTGCGCGTCGCGGAAGTCGACGCACCTGAAACCGCGCCCGATGAAGTGCTCATCGACGTTTTCGCCACCGCGTTGAATCGCGCGGACCTGCTACAACGGCGCGGACTGTACCCTGCCCCTCCCGGTGCCAGTTCGATTCTGGGCCTTGAGTTCGCGGGAGTGGTGAACGAGGCATCCCAACCTGCTGGGCTGCCGATCGGGGCACGGGTGATGGGGCTACTCGCTGGGGGCGGTTATGCCGAACAGGCAGTCACGCATCCACGCCTGCTTTTGCCGCTCCCCGAAGCGTTTTCGTTTGAACAGGGCGCGGCTATTCCCGAGGCGTTTCTGACTGCAAGCGAGGCGCTGTTCACACTCGCGGCCTTGAGGCCTGCGGAAACGATTCTGATACACGCTGCTGCCGGCGGTGTGGGCTCCGCTGCCGTTCAGCTCGCTAAGGCGCTCGGCGCGTACGTGATCGCGGTGGTGAGCAGTTCAGCAAAAGCTGAGTTTGTGTTGGGCTTGGGTGCCAACGAAACGATCCTGCGTGGCGACCACGCTCTCGAAAAACATCCTGCCGCTGAATGTGGATTGGACGTGGTGCTAGATTTTGTTGGGGCCAGTTGCGGAGGCTTTCACGCGCGTGCGCTTAAACCCGGGGGCCGCTGGATCGTCGCGGGTCTCCTCGGCGGCAGCTTGGCCGAGCTGGATCTGAAAGCCGTGCTGAGCAAGCGTTTAAGGATTCTGGGGTTGGTGATGCGCACGCAGCCTTTGCCGGCGAAGATTGCTATCACCGAGCGCTTCTTGCGAAATAGCCTACCTCTTTTTTCCAAGGGCCAGCTCTTCCCTTGCATCGACTCCATCTTCCCGCTCGGCGAAGTAGCCAAGGCTCACGAACGCATGGAGCGTAACGAGAACCTGGGAAAAATCGTGCTCCGCGTGCGTTAGCGCACACACGCACGGAGCCACGACTAAAGTGTGCCTAGCACTGGGCAAATCACGATCGTGCCCGGTTCATCTTTTACGCGCGCCTGGCAGGCTAAACGATGGTTAGGCAAATTTCCGAGCAGCTCCAAAAGCTCGCGCTCAGCTTCCTCCGGTGGCTCCAACAGAGCTAATCCTTCCGTCACCTCGATGTGACAAGTGCCGCAGCTCGCGGAGCGACACGAAAAAGGAATGGGCGCCAAATACTGATCGCAGATATCGAGCAACTCGCCACCGTCCGTTTCGATGGCCTTTCTATGCCCGATACGGGTCGCGATGAAGATGATTCGAGGCATCCGCAGCATTCTCAGAAATCAGAGAAATGAGCTTAAGGAGCGCTCGTTCGTTGTCAACCGCGCGCTCTGCCCCCGATCCAGCGGCATAGATCTCCGGAATACTCACCGTAATTCGCCAATGCCATGCTTGTACGGCGCCAACAGGCCCGAGCGCAGCCAACGTATTAAGATCGGCAACCCGGCTCGTGCCGTCGTACTCCCGGCCTTGTCCGTCACATCTGTCTCAAAGTCGAACACCAGATAGTAAGTATGCTTACTATCTTCCAAGGAACGAAAAGGGCAGCTCACCTGGCACGCGTGCGGCGCTGCCCCGCCACTACATTCCGCTCGTGCCCCTCACGCAGCGACCCGGCAGCGACGGGACGATGCTTGGGAGGGGCGGCTGCCGCGCTCGGCGGCAGCGGGGTGGGCATCAACACCACCCGTGTCCATTCCATCGGCTTGCCGCCTCAAAATTGGCGCTGCGTGTCGAGCAGGATGGTGACAGGACCAT
>CAZSUA010000172.1:0-11677 GCA_964609655.1 uncultured Polyangiaceae bacterium
CAAGACGCGGCAGGCGTGTGGTTGCGGGCGTCACCATCGAAGACGCCATCGATCTGGCCGCTGATATCGTGCCGGAAGGCGTATAAGGAAGGAGCCTCACGCCTTGCCCGGTCGAGGTTGCTCGAAGCCAGTGATTAAGGGCGGCGCCCCGAGGAATTGCTTCCCCAGGGCGCCTTCCGTTGATTGCTAAGTAGAACTTACTAAGTTACTGCGGATAACCCGCAATGTTCATGTGGATCTCGAACAGCCCGGCCGGTACGGGTCCGCCCCAGTTCGGCGCCGAGACGTACAGCGTTTTGCCGTCGGCACCACCGAAAGTCAGGTTGGTGTTCCAATCGATGCCCGCGGGAGCGGGAATCGCACCCAGCAGTTCGTATCGGGGGCTGAAAACTAGGATTCGGTTGCCCTCAGGCCCGCCACCTACTGTGACGCAGACGTTGCCGGCGCAGTCACGAGCCATACCGTCGGTCGGACCCTGAATTGCCTGGGCTTGTTCATTGGTCTGCGGGTAAAGGCGTTGTCCGTCGCTGAGTTCGCCATCCTCCGAGAGCTTGAAGCGGTAGACGCCCTCAGCACCGCCCACAACCAGGAACTTCTCATCCAGGCTCAGCATGATGCCATTCGGCTTGTCCCTGAGGTTGGCACCGCCGGGAGCGCCAGGATGCGCTGCGTCGTAAAGTACCTCGCCAGCGGTACGAATATCGAGCGCAGTGACGATCCGACCGCAATTCCCAAACTCTTGCTGCATCCGCCACGGATCGCTGGGCCGCCGCGCTCGCTACCAACGCACCATCATTCATCATCGATTGACCTCAACCCACATCGAGCAGGCCCCCCCCACTACTCACGGCGTCGCCGACGTATCCACCAACAGCGCTGGAGTCACGGCGTCGCCTGAAAGCGACTTCAAGAACTCCACCAAGTCAGTCTTCTCTTGGGACGTGAGATTCAAGACCGTCAGCCCTGCGTTCTTAGTGGTGCTCGCTTGCGGCGTGCCACCAGCGGCATCATAGAAATTGACCACGGCTTCCAGCGTCGCGAACTGACCCGCATGCATGTACGGAGCGGTGCTGGCGACACCGCGTAGATTCGGAGTTCGGAACGCCGCTTTGGTTGAATCAGACGCCGGATTGGTGAGCCCGGCGAGGCGAGCAGCCCCGGCGACAGCGTCGTCGCTAAAGCTCCCTGCGGAGTTGAAGAGACTTGTCAGAAGACCCGGGACGTCCTTGAAACGCCCTAGATCGTTCGCATGAACTCTACCCACAATGCCTTCGTCGACTTCTGGCACTCCCAGATTATGAAACCCGTCGTCCGAGAAATGGGAGGTTGAATGGCAGCTATTGCACTTCGCCTTGCCCACAAAGAGCTGCGCGCCCCGCATGGCAGAATCGCTTATCGTGCTCGGTTGGCATGCCATGAGCTGATCAAACGGAGAGTTTCCACTGACAACTTGCCGCATGTAGGCCTGGATAGCTTTTCCGTAGTTAACCAAGATGCGGTCGGCAAGCTCTGCTTCTTGGTCGCGCTCGTGGGTGAGCTTCGTGAGTGCGACCTTTAACTGGGCCGTTGCTTCATGCAAGAGCTTGGCCGAGCTCTTGAGCCGCAGAATGATGCAAGCGGCGCCAGAAACGATCGCCATTATCAGAAGCAGGCCAACAATTTCCCAGCGCTGGCTCGCCTCGCGAAGGGCATCCGCATAGATGTTGCGATAGGCGGCGGCGGCTTCATCAGCCCTCTTTGCCACGGGCAGATGCATGAGATCACTCACCAGCCTATTAACTGCACCGTGCCGTGCGATCGCAGATCTGGCGTGAACCACAAATCCGTCCAAAACCAGCGCGTCCTCTGCCGGGAGATCTGCGATGGCAAGCTTAGCAATAGCGCAGTTCTCGACGGCGCCCGTCTGCCTCCCGGGAAAAGCGTTCAGCGCGCAGCGAGCCTGGTTGACGCGGGCCGCACTCGGGTCCACCGACAACAGCAACACATCCTGCAAGAGTAACTGGAGGGCAGAGAGGAGCTCCGGTTGTCGCTTTTGGCGCAACGCTGGGATCAGACGCTCGGAAATTTCAGGAAGTGCGCGCAACGAATTCCGCAACACGGCGTGGTCCGTTTTAAAGCGCTGTACGAGCACCTCCTGCTCTTGTGCGACGCCTTGGTAGCGCTTCACGGCTTGTTCCAAAAACACTTTGCGCTGAGGCGGGACGTGGCGTGGAAGATGCTTCAGGCTTGCGAGCGTTTGTGAGGTCGCATCTGAGACGCGGACCAGGCCATCGTAATGGGTGACAAGATCCAGTCGGCATTCTGCGATCTCACGATCAAGCGCTGCGGTAAGCTCAGTTGCGGTTCGAAGTGCGAGCGCGTAGCGCTCGTGATCCATCGAGTCGACCTTGGACGTAAAGGCCCATCCAACACTTCCTGCGAGGGCGACCAGGGAAGTGAGAGCCCAGCTGGACCCGAGCCATGTGCGTCACGGCGTCTTCCAACGTTACCGCCGAGCCATCGTGAAAATAGGGCGCCGTCACCGCGACATTGCGCAGACTTGGAACGCGAAATACATAGGCATCGTCGTCCCGCCCCGTCAGCAGCTTTCGGCCATAGTCCTTCTCGGTCGGAGTGCGGCCTAGAAACGCATCTTCCACCACCCCAAAGCGCTGAAAGAGGTTGCCGCCCACGTTGATGCCTTGGTGACACGTCACGCAGCCGATGCGTTTGAAGAGTGCATACCCAGCCTCCTCATCTTTCGTAAAGGGGATCTCGCCTTTCAGGAACCGGTCGAAGCGTGAATTGGGGGTGACCAACGAGCGTTGGAAAACTGCGATACTGTCGCGGAAACTCTCTTCGGTGAGGCCCTTCGGGTAGCCCGCCTTGGCAAAGTCATTCTGATAGTCCGGCTTAAGACGCGAGATGAGGTTCGGCCAGTTGCCGGCGTTCATCACCGTCCGCTTCATCATGAGGCCGCCTAAGTGATCCTCCATCGTGGAGAACTTGCCTTGCCAATTGTATCGAAAGTTGAACGCGACATTTAAAGACCGTAGGCACGTTGTACGGGCCCGTCGCGTTCAGCGGGTGACCGGAGCGCGCCTGTCCGGGAACGATCCCGGATTTTCGAAGATCGTGGCAGTCTGCGCAGTTACGTGTGCCATCACCGGATAACTTCTTGTCTTCGAACAATCGTCGTCCGAGCTCCACCTTGGCGGGCGCGAGACCCATGTCTTCCGGAATCGGCTCAAAGGGGTCCTCGGCCGTTGCTCTGTGCGCCGTTGGGAGTCGCGGCGTGGCGCCAAACAAAAGAGACTCTGAAGGCTCAGGCGTAGAACAGGCCGGCAATGCACCGATGATCGGGAGCGCAAGCACGAGCCACAACGTCAGCAGAAAGCGGCAGTGCTCGTGCGCCAATTCTCGCACACGATTCCTAGATCCCGCTGCACAATCTCTCATCTGGTAGCTGGCCCGTGGCCCCAGCTCTGTACTAGCGGGTCACCTTCTGTTCAAGCCTTGTGCACCTTGCTGAAGGGGCGCGCAAGGTGGATGGCCGCCTGCGCTGTGAGCCTAAGTGCGCGTGATTCTATTGAATGTGACAAAATTCAGATCCGGGCCAGCCCGTGTGCGGCTCCCAGATCCGGCTCACGTTGCAGCCGATCGCGCCAGAGGGCTTCGTAAGCCAGCTGTGAGCAGCGACCAAAGCCGGCGAGGCAATCCAGCTGCCAAGCGAGGTTCGTCAGGCGTGACGCTCGGAACACGTAGTCAATGCCGTGAGCTTCGACCCGCTGCTCGACAACGGGAGACACGCTGTTAACCAGCGCTGCGACCGAGCTCACGGCGGATGCCGGCCGTGCAGAGGTGAGCACAGACGTCGACGTAGGCGTCACTGACGGGCGCGCACAGCCGGCGAGGGACGGCACCGTGGTCGACAGGAGAAGCAACACCACGCGGGCAAGACGGCGAGCACTCACGCCGGTGCCTCGACAGGCATGGAGAGCGCACGGCCCATCTCCGTGAGTGCGCTCGTTGAGGAGGATATTGATGAACGCGTGGTGCGCAAGCAAAATGCGTCAGAGCACGCCGCACGACCGCGCGACCGGCTTGCCGCTCGGCGAAGCACATGACTATCGTGCGTGCATGTTTGGTCAGCTCGACTCGCTGCAGAAGGTGTTCGATTCGTTGCTCGCGCCGATCGAGGACCGACTCGAGCGCTTGGTGCCGAACGCCTCGGCCCGAGGTAGCGATCCGATGTGGCAGCTCGGGCACGCCGCGTTCGATGCCAGCTATGCGCTGCTGCGACCGTTCGCACCGGACCACGCGTTGCTTGTGCGCTTTTGAGGACACGTTTCACGGTCGGCACGTAGGTGACCCTTGGCAGAGCAATCGGCCCGTCTACCCGAACGTACGCGACTGGTGGAAAGACATCTTGCTGGAGGGGCGGCGCACGCTGGCCAAGCATGGGCTCGACGCTCCGCTGCCCGCGCCCGTCCTGTTCACGGCCTACAGCGTCGCTACGACCAGCGAAGCTTGCGACTACGTGCTGTTCCACACTTCGTTTCATCTGGGTCGAGCCTACGAGCTACTCCGCAGCCCAGCGTGGGCTTGAAGCCGCGCTTACCTCACAGGTCATCGAAACGCCCCTGCACCAGCGCTAGGGTGAAGCGAATGAATGCGTTAGGTGAAAAACTCAAGACGTGGCGGCAAAGCCGACACCTGAGCCAGCTCCAGCTCGCCGTCGATGCTGAGGTGTCGCCTCGCCATTTGAGCTTCATCGAGACCGGCCGTTCCAAGCCGAGCCGCGAAATAGTGTTGCGGTTAGCGGCGCAGCTTCGCGTTCCCCTGAGGGAGCAAAATGCGTTTTTGCTCGCGGCCGGGTTTGCTCCTGCATTTGCGCACCGCGAGCTCGACACGCCCGAACTGAGCGCCGTCAAAGCCGACGCCGCACACGTGCTCGAGCAGCATCTGCCGTTCCCCGCCGTCGCGCTCGATCGCCAATGCAACGTGGTGATGGCCAACTGCGCGGCGCGCAAGCTAGTGAAAGGAATCTCACCGCAGATTGCGCAGAACATCTACCGACTGTTGCTTCACCCCGATGGGCTCGCGTCGCAAATCGTTGGGTTCGCCGCGTACAGCCGGCATCTGGTGACCCGGCTTTCACGCGATGCGCAGACGTCGGGTTCGCCTGAGCTCCTTGCGTTGCTCACCGAAGTCGAGCAGTACCCCAACGTCGCTAGCGGAGATGAAACCATCGAGCCCGTCGCGCTCACCTTGCGACTCAAGCGTGGCTCAGGCGAGCTCGCATTTTTCACCACCCTCTCGACCTTTGGCACGCCATTCGACGTCACCGTTTCTGAGCTAGTGATAGAAGCACTCTTTCCTGCAGACCAAGCGACAGCGCGCAAGCTGTCTGAAGTGGAGCCCAAAATTCGGACCAAGGGTTAAGTTGGTGTAGGTGCACAACACCTCAGTCGCGTCGATCTTCCCTCCGAGGGAAGTGTTTCGCGTCGCGCAGCTATCTACCATCGTCAGATGCAAACAATCGACTGGACGTTTGGTGGACAGTGGCCGTACGCACCGCAGTGGTTCGACACCGAAGAGGGCCGCATGCACTTCATCGATGCGGGGCCGCGAATTGGGCGACCCGTGGTGTTGCTGCACGGCAACCCCACCTGGGGGTACCTGTGGCGCAAAATCATTCCACCGTTGATCGCCGCCGGACATCGCGTGGTGGTGCCTGATCATTTGGGTTTCGGCCGTTCAGATAAACCCAGCCGCCCAGAAGTGTGCACCGTTGAACGCCACGCACGGCGACTTGAGGCGCTCCTTGAATCGTTGCAGCTCCACAATGCGACGCTGGTACCTCACGACTGGGGCGGGCCGATCGGTTTGTATTGGGCTACCCGTCACCACGAGCGCATCGCTAATATGGTGATTCTCAACACCTTCATTCATCGCCCGACGGGGCCGGTGTCGATGCCACTGCCACTGCGAATGTTTCGCGCACCGTGGTTGGGGGAATTCTTCGTCAAAATGCTTCACGGCTTGGTGGAAATTTTTCTCTTCAAAGCCGGGGTCAGCCAGCCGTTGAGCGCGGTTGATCGCGCAGCGTATTTGGCTCCGCACCCCACCCGCGCCTCACGCACCGCGGCGCTCAAGTTCGCCCGCGAGTTTCCCAATGGACCTGACGGAGCCGTCGCGGAGCTCGAGGAAAAACTCCATACCGATCTCGCGAAGCTCTCAACACGCCCTGCATTGATCATCTGGGCCAAACAAGACGTAGTGATGGGTGAAGCCGAACTCCGCCTCTGGGAGCGCGATTTCCCACGCGCCAAAGTGGTTGAGTTGCCCGACGCGAAACACTTTCTTCAAGAAGAAGAACCTCAACGAATCATTGACGAGCTGCTCGAATTTCTGTCAGCGCAGGGGTGATCGAAGGTCAAGGCCATGCAAGTCCCTCGCAGGGAAACTGTGTGCCGGGGGGAAACATCAAGCCAAACTTTTCGTCGAGCACACGCAGCAGCTCATCGGGCGACGCGATCATTTGTTTGGTGGCGTGCCCACTCGCAGCGCGCTCGCTGTACTCACGGTTCAAGATAGTGTGTCGTGTGCCATTGGGGCCTGCGCGCGCCACCAGCAAGCGGTTGCGAAAATGTGAGGCGGGGCTCGTGGCCGTAAACCAGTGAGCCACTTCGCGATCAATTCGCGGCATTTGTTCATGCGTGAACTCATACACGTCTTGCCAATCGCCGCCCAATTCCACTTGATGAAAAGTCAGTTGGCCCTCGCGCAACAAACGACGGGGTTCATGCGGCGTGGCCTGCGGCAGCGGGCTGTTCATAGCCAATGCCGCTGTTGGAGATAAACCACCCACGCCCACGTCAGCCAACCAAGGCTCGCCGTCAATCGTCACTTGCAAGAACATGTGCGTGCGGGGCGGCGTAAAATCGCGGGGGCGCTGTAGGCGCACGCGAGCGCTCAACGGCACAACATCAAAATCGAGCATGCGCAGAACCTCCAGCAGCAATCCGTTTTGCTCGAAACAGTATCCGCCTCGCCTATGGTGCACGAGCTTCTGCAGGAGCGCCTGTGGCTCAAGCGACATGGGCCGCCCCAACAGCACGTCCAGATTCTCGAAAGGTATGGTTTGGACGTGTGCCGCAATGATCCCGTTAAGCGTTGCCAGCTCCGGCAAGCGCGGGCCCCTATATCCGATGCGCTGAAAGTAGGCCTGCAACATGCGGAGGTTTTAGCCCACGCAGCCGCGCAGAGCCACGGCAGCACGCCCCTTTACTTCGAACCAAGCGACAACCGTCATGTGCGACGCCCCTTACAACGCCCGATCAGTCGCCCTCGCGCTCGGCCTATGTAGCGACAAGCGTTGAGTGATCGAACTTTGCTCCGCCTAAGGCGTTACCCTACGACGCAACGTGCCGTTTGTTGACCCATGAGCTTGAGAGCTTGATGACGTGGCCGAGAAAATGACAGTGCTCTCGCTTGGAATGGCTGAAAGTTTGCCCTGCCGGCCCCGCATTGGCTAGTCGGTGAGCGCATGATCGTCGTCCACCATCTGAACGATTCCCGCTCGGATCGCATCCTCTGGCTGCTCGAGGAGCTCGGCCTCCCCTACGACATCAAGACCTATACGCGCGACGCCTCCACCAAGTTCGCACCGCCGGAGCTCAAAGCCGTACACCCGCTCGGCAAGTCACCGGTGATCACTGATGGCAACGTCACCGTCGCGGAATCCGGCGCAATCGTCGACTACGTGATCCGCCACTACGCGAAGGGCCGGCTGCAGCCCGACCCTGGATCGCCGCTCTACGACGAGTACATGCACTGGCTCCACTACGCCGAGGGATCCGCGACCGTGCCGCTGCTGCTGCTGCTCTACACGACCCGGATGGGCGGCAACATCGCTGCGGCGCTCAAGCAGCGCATCGACGAGGAGCTCGCGAATCACCTCGACTACATCGAACGGGCGCTCGCCGGCCGACAATTCATCGTCGGGAACGATCTCACCGGCGCCGATATCCAGATCACGTTCGTCGGGGAGATGGCAAAGCTTCTCGGACGGCTCGGGGCGCACCCGAATCTCACTGCCTACGTGGAGCGCATGCACGCGCGACCCGCCTATCGGCGAGCCATCGAACGCGGCGGGCCATCGAAGTTGGACATCTGAGTGGGCCAGTGGCCTGCGTATCGTGCGCCTCACGTCAAGCGAGTCACGACGACGCAGCGCGGCTGAGGGCAGGCACTGTTGCGAGCCTTTGTTGGGCGGCGCCTGTGGGTTGGTGTTGCCTCAAGGACTCGACCGCTAGCGTCCGCGACCTAGGCGATCGCGAATCGCGGACTCGTACGGGCTGGCAGTGAGGGTGAGGGGACGCTCGCCCGAGGCAAGGTAAGCTCGTAGCCTTGGTCGCGTCAGCAACGCCGCGCGGTGGACGCTGAGATACCTGCACTTGGCCTACTCGTCAGCAAGCGGGTTACCCAAGAGCTCAAGCCAAGCGTCGACCGCCTCGAAGAGGAAGTAGTCTGAGGCCATCGGAACAGCCCCCGCAAGAAATGGCGGCTTCCGCTGGGCGAGTAGATTGTCAAATGCAGCGAACCGACTGGAAACCGTGGCGAGAAAGTCGGCAAAGAATTCGCTCCACTGGTCGTGCGTAGGGATGACTCGTGGCCGAAGGTCGCTATGGGCAAAGTTTGTGCGACGAAGTCCCCCGCCCAATGAAGCACAGGGAGGCTTGCGAAAGGCCCGCCCAGTCGACCCTTGTCGTTGACCCAGGAGGGGCCGGCCTCGATGCGTTCGTCGGCGAATTCGACGCCGTGATCGATCAAGAGATAGCGGAGCGCCTGACCTCGGCCCCGACAATTAAAATAGCGCAACGTGATGCGGTCGGGTACGTCGGCTTTGGATAGTGGCACGGGTGAAACCTTGTATTGTTTGAATCAACGTAGTGTCCCGCCCAGCTTCGTCCGCCCAACCTGCCGCGCTTCTGCTGCGAGGGCCAGAGGGAGCCTGTAAGGGCGAGCGGCAGTGCTCGTCTGCTGCGGGCGTATGAACGGGATTGTTAGCCCGCCGACTGCGCCCACGGGTCGACCAGGGTGGCGGTCCATGCGGAGATTTCGTTCATCCGCTGAATCCAACGCGCAATCGCTGGATATTCCTGGCTCGGAAAACCCGTTGCAGAGAAGTACGTCGTCATTCCTGCGACAGAGAAGTCGGCAATGGTCACGTTGTCACCGCAGATAAACTGGCGCCGCTCGAGAATGGATCCGAGAACGCATAACGTTGAGACGAGTTCGGCGTCTCGCCCGAAAACGTCACGAGATTCGGCATTCGACACGAGGCCTAATATTTGTGCAACACGAGCTGCTAGAACTCGCGTTACCACGGGTTGCCAATGTGAGGGAGAATGTCGGCTCTCGTCATATTGTCGCGAGAGGAGAGCACGAAGTTGCCATGCGCCTCTGCAAGATGGACGAGAATTGCATTCGATTCCCACAGAATGAATTCTTCATCAACCAGAGTCGGAACCTTCCCCGACGGGTTGATCTTGAGGTAGTCGGCGGTTCGCCCTTCGCCTCGATAGACGTCCACCGACCGGACATCGATGTTCAGTTCGAGGTGTTTGGCGACGGCCAATGCTTTTCGTCCGTTCGCCGATATCGCCGTCGTGTAGAGCATCAGCATGCGGATCCCCTTAAGGTACTGCGTTTCAGCTGCGAGCGCTAGTGGGAGCCTGTGAAGGCGTTCGGCGGCCATCGTCCGCCGGGATGGCGTGGAAGTGCGGGTTAAACCGCCATATGCTGGGAGTCTGGCTATTGAAGTGATGCAACATTGTCGGGTGGAAGTCCAACCTTCCGCGCAATCGCACGGAGCCGCGAGGCGTATTCGGGGTTACGTTCCGCAGGGGATGGTGGCTCCACAAGGTTGTAGCAAAGGGCGGCGACGAGGTCTCCAGTTGCCAGGTTAACCAGCACAGCTTGCGGCTCGTACTGCTGAACGCTCGGCTCCGCGTAGAGGCGGTCCAGCTCAGCGAGCGTGAGCGATACTAGTACGCCGTGGACTTGACCGCCTGGTTTTGGAACAAGTGCGGCACGCTGCCCGATCCGAAGCGTAAACCCGTCGACTGACGCCAGTTCAGGGCGTTGCGGCGTCAGCCCCTTACCACGCACGAGTTCCTCACCCATGAATAGTCCGTAAAAGAAAACGTCGACGCTTCGTGACGGCATGGTGTTCCCCGGTGTCGCTTCACTTTGCGGGTCAATGATAGAGGAATTCAGCCGTGGGCGCAGCCTGTCCGCTGCAATTTCGTGAATTCCTGGTTAGCCGTCCAGGGCCATTTTCTCCCGACAATCCGACACGAATCTGATCCATGTGTCGTCAGGTTTCCAGAAGGTGCAAAAAAGAGAGTTCGCCCTCTCGGGCGACCAGCCAAGGCGGAGCTGACCGTACAACGCGGCGAACGCAGATACTCGCCAGTTCAGCGCACAGTGTACGAAGGTTCTGCGCGACCCGCAGGTATCCATCACATCGACAAAGCGTTCGAAGTCAGAAACGAGCGGCTCCCCGAACTTCACGGGAATGTGATGGTACTCCATGCCTGAGCTCGCGACCAATCCGGCTTCGTCCGGTAAGCAGTACTTCGAGTCGAGCAAGCCAAGATTCACCACCACCTGAAAGCCTGCAGTGGCGACGTCGCTCACCTGGGGAGCGGTCGGCTGGCCTCCTGTTGCCCACAGGTTTCCGACCATCAAAAAGTTCTTTATGTCTTCGATAGCCATCCCGCTCAGGTACGGTAGATTTCGGGACGATTGATTTCCAGGAAGAATTCAGGGTGTGCCAGGGGCGTGAACGAAAACTGCCGGTAAAGCCCGTGAGCGTCCCTAGTAGCTAGGAGGAAGCGCCGAAGTCCTTGAAGGTCGGGATGTGCGTGGACTGTTTCTATCAACCATTTCCCCAGACCACGGCCGCGATGCCTTTCGAGAACGTAAACGTCACAGAGGTAAGCGAACGTCGCACGATCCGTCACAACGCGTGCAAGGCCGACTTGCAGGTCACCCGCGAACAAGCCGAAGCACAGGGATGCCTCAACGGCCCTGCTAACGATGTCTCGCGGGACTCCTTGAGCCCAGTACGAACGCGTCAGGTAGGCGTGCACAGCGTCAACATCTATCGCCCTCGAGTCCGTCAAGATCTTGTAGCCAAGTCGGTTTTCTTCAGTCGTGCTCATGCGCAGCTTTGTTAGCCCTCGTGGTTCTTTGCATAGAGGTCGAATTCGATGCCAGGAATGTCCGCCACAGAGGTCCTTCGCTCGTACGAAAAGCCGAGCTTTGTCAGGACGCGTGCCGATGCGACGTTGTCTGGGTGAACCCATCCGACAAGGCGTCGTAAGCCCAGCTGGTGGCGAGAGTAGTCGATGGTTGCGAGCGATGATTCGGTCGCCAACCCCATGCCCCAGAAGTTCGGCAGGAAGCGGTACCCGTGGTCAACCTCCTCGGTGTCGGGCAGAAACTTCGGCCCACAAAGTCCAACGACTTGGCCGGTTTTCTTCCAAACACAAGCAAACCGCCCGTAACTGCGGATTTCCGACCATCGCGGACACCTAGATCGCGGCATCGCGGACACCTAGATCGCGGCATCGCGGACACTTAGATCGCGGCATCGCGGACACCTAGATCGCGGCATCGCGGA
>CAZSUA010000173.1:0-11475 GCA_964609655.1 uncultured Polyangiaceae bacterium
ACCCCTCTGGGGAGCTGTTTGCCAGTGCGAGCCTATGAGCGATTGAACGCGCGGCCCCCCACGATGACGGCCAATCCCGTACCGCGCGCGACCTCCATCCTTACGGATCAGGTGTTTGCCGAATTTTCGGCGCAATGCGGCGGATGCCACGTCAAGCAAAACCTTGGAGGTTTTCAGGTGAATCGCGGCACGTTCGCGAGCGTGTTCAAAAATGGCATCGCCATGAGGAGCGGCAAAAAGATGGATCAGGCCGTCGTCGACGTCATTCGATCCGACACGCCGACCGAGGTCATGCCGCCGACCCCCACCCTTTGGACTACGCGAAAAGACAATCCCAACGACCCAGTGCGTCAGCTGGTCGAATTGCTCGAGGCTTGGATTGCTGCTGGGAAGCCCGACGATCTGTTCTTCAAGGAGCCGCCGGCGAGCAGTGCCGGGACCCAGTTCTTGGTTTCTCAGGACGTTGGCAGCAGCATGACCAACATAGGCAATTGTGTGCCTGAGGTGGCCTTGGTGGCGCGCGAGGTGGTGGAGTCTGATCGGATGGACGCCCTATTTGAGGCGGCTCAAGCCAACACCTATCCCGACAAGACGGACGGCAGAAACTTGGGATTGCCACTCTTGCTGAGCGCGACCGATCTCTTCACTCTGGATTCCGCCGAGCTGGCTCGCCACGGGGTGCTAGCTTACTCCCCGACGTATCCGCTTTGGACGGAGGATGCGGGAAAGCTTCGCTATATTCGCGTGCCGCGGGGCCAGACCATTCGTTACGACGCCGCGACCCGGGAGTTCGAGATCCCCCGCAACACTCGCTTTTACAAGACATTCCTCAAAGAAGTAAGGGACGAAACCGGGCAGAAATCTTTTCGAAAGATCGAGACTCGCGTGATCGTTTCTCGGGCTGACGATTGTTCTGGCGCGGAGTGCAAAGAGACCGCGCTTTTTGGCACGTACGTTTGGAACCCGGAGGAGACGGAGGCGGTCCTGCTCACCACCCCTCTTCGAAGCCTGGAGCCCTTCGCGGACAAACTCATCACCTATGTGACTGACGAAAAGGCCGCCTTGGAGGCTGAGCAGCTGACGGGTGCGGCGCAAGAGGCAGCGCTCAAGAAGGTGACGCGGCATTACGCGATCCCCGGCAAACAGCGCTGCATTGATTGCCATATGGGCAGCCCCAGCGCGAGCTTTATTCTCGCGTTCACGCCGCTACAGGTCCACCGTCGCCCGTTTGTGCCGCAAGACGAGCCGGTGTGGGAAAATTCGCCCCCCGGCCCTGGCGGTGTCCTGTGCAATAGCAGCTTCTCGGGTCCAATCGACAAAATGTGCGCTCGCGCTGCGGATGCCGTGATCGATCCCCAAGCGCCCCCCTCCACGACGCCGCGCTTGCGCCTGAAACGACCGGAAGAGCTCGTAGGCTCCGGTATTTTTAAAGAATACGCGCCCGGAGCCGACGAGCTCACACAGCTGCAGCGCTTTATCGACTACGGGCTCATCACCGGATTAAAGTCTGCAGACGAGGTGCCCTCACTCAGGGAGTCGCAGCGTGTATTGCCGCGCAACATTTACGAGCTCAAGGCTCAAGCTTACATGCTTGGCAACTGTGCGCACTGTCACAACCCCAAGGGTCTTGCGACGGTCCGCAACCCCCAGCTAGCGCCGTACCTCAAATTCTTCCCGAGCCTCACGGGAGGCATTTTTGGGTTTCAGCTCGACTTCCTCGAAGGCGGCGACGCGTTGCCATTCGCCAGCCCAAGGTTGCGACGCGGACCCGCGGCCGCACCCAGTGACGCCGTCTCCTTCAATCGAAGAGAGAGCCCTATTCCGTACATCAGCCCCTCGCTCGCTGATATGGAAACGCAGACTGGTTTTGGGGCGGGTGATGGGTACAAAGCGAAGCACTACATCTCGATTCTCGAGGCTCCTGATGCCAGTGAGCGCGCGTTCGCGGACGTAAAAGCCCCGTGGCGAAGCTTGATCTATCGCAACGTGGACGCGCCGTTTAGTTATGAAGAAAACGGCGTGATCTACCCGCGTATGCCGCGTCACAACCCGGGTCACGATTGCCGAGCGCCGCGCATCCTTGGCAGTTGGATGGTGAGTATTCCGTCGGTTTGGACTGCGCGACAGAAGGCAGAAGGGGCGAAAGCGGTGCAGGCGAGAGCCCCCGAACGCTTCGGCCTTCTCAACGAAGTGACGAACGTTCCTCAGCCGTACACGGAGGTCCTGCCGTACCAATCGAGGTACCCCGAAGCACTGGATCGCGCCGCGGATCGCCTTTTTCAGTACCAAAGTGGTGAGCGCTATCAGTTCTGCCCGGATACTTCCGATATCGTCGATCCTCGGGTGACGGGCGCCATAGGCGCGATCACCCCTCCAGACGAAGGAGCCCCGCTCTTTTCAGACAAGACGGGTGCTGATCAAGGGGGGCCGCTTCCTTTTCTGGATGGGGTGCCTGATCGGCCGCACTTCGTGCCGTTGGATCTCACGGAGACTGCGGGAGCTTGGACACCTCGACGCGGGCCCGAGTGGAGGGATTATGTGCTGTTGAAGGATCCAGCCAAGGTCGCTGCGAGGCCGCCCCCCGAACAAAACGTTCTGAATACGCTGCAAAACGTGTCGATCGACGACTCGCTGAAGGCGATGGCCGTCAAGCCACTCCCGTTCGCTTTTTGGCAGAAAACACCCAAGGGCAAGCTCGAGGCTGGATCGGTGGAGGCCTTGAAGGAATGCCCAGGGCTGGCCGACCAACCCTTGGGCAGCACGTTTGTCGGGGATGCTCGCCCGCGCTGGTTCCTGGCCGATCCGAAAACCGACCAGCAACGGATCTATTTGCAGCGCCCTGGCGAAGCCGTTTTCAACATGATCTGCGCCAATTGCCACGGGCCGAAAGGCGATGGAACCGGGGACCTCGCGGCGGCGATCGGAGAGATGACCGGTGGCGACTCGGTCCCTGCGAATCTGCGCGAGGGGATACTGCTTCCAGCGAATCAGGCTCGGGTCTTCGGCCCTGATGCGGCGCTCCTTGGTATCACTGGGGAGCAGCTTGCCTCTCGCTACCTTGCTTGGATGGCGCTCGGCGGAACTACCAAGCTCATCCCCTTGCCCATTTTAGATCTTGTTGCGCGAACGCCCGTCGCTGGTACGGCCCGCTCGATCGTGGGGGCGGGCGCAGTAGTGCCAAGCTCGAACATGCTGCAGACGGCGGAGAACCTGTGTAGGTATTCACTGGCGGTGATCCAGGGTGAGAACAGCATCGGGGTAGAAGCGGTCCCATTCGACTATCAGTATGGGGCCGTCGATGCCGATGCTTCAACCGCATTGGCGAAGCAGAATCTCCGAGTTATCATCACTAATGGGGATCGTGAGCTCTGGGAGTTGGTCTGCACACACAACAACCCAGCCCCGGTGCGCATCATTGACTTGTTTGGTTCCACATCCAGGACGTTGCAGTTCAAGTCGACCGCCCCGCAATTTAACGGCGGTGCTCTTGATAAGCTGTATCGGCGCGCCGCTTATCCAGCAGGGGCTCTGGTGGGGACGCATCGTGGGAAGATTGAAACCGTTCCGGTGTCGGGCATCAGTCCAAGTAACCTCTTGCCTTGGTGTATCGCCGTCACGGATGCGGCGGGTAACCCATTACGCAAAGACGTCAACAAAATGGACATCACTGTGAAGAGGCCGGACCCCAACAACCCCGGTCTTCTAGTTGAAGTGAAGGTAACGCTGGAAGAGTACATTCGAGAGCTCAAGCTCTACCAGATCAATGGCCAAGCTCCTTTGTGTCCGCCGGCATTTTTGGCACCTGCGAACATGTGGCGTGAGGCGGAGCTTGACCAGTGGGCCGTGCGCGGAGCGATGAACGCGGGGTTCTCCGTGTTTGCCTACCTGTCCAAAGTATCCTCTGGTGAGATAACGCCCATGCCGCCGGTTAACAGCTGCAATCTCCTCCCAACGCCCTAGCCGTTCAAGTCAAGGAAATTTAAGATGGACACCAAGCCGCATCCAACCACACCTCTCAGCCCCGCCATTCTGTGGGTCGCAGCTGCCCTTGGCTTGGTGGCTGCCAGCGGTGCCGCTTTTCTCCTCACGCGTCCCAAAGCAGAGCCGGACGCAGGCAAAGTAGCCACCACCTCGGCGCCGGCCAAGGAACGCGCCGCGGGCACTAAACGCGCCGTGCCGGAGCTTGCCCGCGCGGTGCCCAACGTAGCCGCCCCGAGCGAAGTTCGAGCTACGCCGATGACGCCCGAAGAGGAAGAGCGTTACCTTGCGGAGCGCTTTAACGCTCCTGTGATCATCAATAATCCCCCGGTTGCGCGCAATCCATCTGATCCTCCGCCGAAGACGGAGGATCAGAAGATACGAGAAGAAGTACAAGCGGAGTTCAAGCAAAGGGTCGAAGAAGCCAAAGCGGCTTCTCCTGAAACGCGGGCCCTCCTTGAAGAGCAAGAAGCGCTCGATCGCCGGGCAGAGCAGCGCAGCAAAGAGACAGGTCTTTCCCCGCAGCAACTGGCGCTTCAGCCCGATCCCAATCGACCCGACGACGACTGAACCCTCCCGTGAAAATTGCTGCCATTTCGTTCTGCCGCACCGCCGCCCTAGGTCAGCCCCTGCGCGTGCTCGGGTTGCCACTTCTGTTGGGGCTGGTCTTCACGTGCGATATTGCTGCCGCTGAGCCGAAGTTCGGATTTGCTGACAATTTTCTCCCACTTCCTCTGAGCGTGAGTTCTCGTGACGACTTCGACACCTGGGAGCTTCAGGAGCTCGAAAAGGCAAGCCCCGAAGCGCGCCGGTTGTTGGAGAGTGGGGAACGCGCGCACGGACAGGGTAAGTACGAACTGGCGCTGCAGTCCTACGAGCAGGCCGCGGCGAAAGCACCCAGCAGTTCCTTGGCCCAGCGAAGAATGTGTGAGGCCCGCCCGATGCTGAAAGGTCAAAGGGAGCAGGCGTTGGCAGCATGCCAGCGTGCCGTCGGGCTACAAAGGACTCCCGGTAACATGCGTGCTTTTGTGGGAGCGCTGATGACCGGGAGTGGTCCGCTCGGCTTGAAGGATTTGGAGATGGCCCAGGCCTGGACCGAGACCGCCCTCAAACTGAAACCGGATCGCCACTGGGGTCATGCGTCGCAGTGTGATATCGCGTTCCGACTTGGCGACAGAGGCCTCGGGCAGCAGTGTTTGTCCCAGCTGAAAAGAGTCGCCCCTCATCATGCGGAGACGAAGCGAGCGATGGCCATGCAACCCCCTGTTAAGAATAGCCCTTGGCGTGCGCTCGCCTGGGTTGGAGTCGGGGTGGCAACCCTTGGCACGCTGATCCACGCCATGTGGCGTGCGCTTGGGCGCTCGCGGGTATCCGCCTCGGGTGCGCGGGCTGCCGTGCGGCTGGTCGCGGGTTTGCTGTTCATCGCGACGCTGAGTGCCTCAGCTTTTGCCCAAGATCCGGACCCCAGCGAGAACCTGAGCCGGTTTCCGATCGACAAGGCAAACCCTGAGAAGAGCGTTCCCAGCGCCGCTGAGCGTGACAAGGCACCGCTTCAATACGGCTACTGGTTGATGGACGTGACGGATCTCGCGGAGCGCGCGCTCGTAGACAAAAACTACGAAGAGGCTGCAAAATACTACCGTGCGCTCGCCAAGGCTGTTCCGGATGTTACCACCGCCTACTCCAAGCTGTGCACGATCTACCAGTTGATGAACAAGCCCGTCGAGGCGCTGGCCGCCTGCGCACGACCGGTGAATCTCAAGGGCGTTACGTTTGAAGACTATTCGCGATATCTGCGTGCGATGATCAGCAACGCCAGCCTGCTCAAAGCTACCGAGATCGACTACGCGGACTCAGTCGTCAATCATTTACTGTCTTTGTCAGAGCCGGATCCTGTGGCCGTCCTGCATCTCAGTTGCGAGCTTGCTGTGAAGCTGAGCGATGCGCAGCGGCTGGATAAGTGCGTGCGTGTGCTGTTCACCAAGGCCCCGAATGACGCCAAAACCGTCTCTTTTCAGTGGCTGTTGGCGGTTCGTCGCGGGAAGTTCGAGGAGGCGCGAGGTTTGGTCGAACGCGCCCGCAGCACCAAGATGCTCCCGGCCGGTGTGGCGCAGATGACGCGCGCTACGGAGCTGGAGTTCCAGAAGAGCCAGCGTCGTCGCTTATACGGCATGGTGCCTGTTGCGGCGCTTGCAGTCGCGGGGGCTATTTTCTTGGCCACCCGCCGGCGAAAAGCAGGCTAACTCGCCGATTTGCCGGTCGCACTCAGCGGCGGGGGCTGCAGCGGCGGCAGGGTTCGTGCGGGCGGAGTCTTCAAGCACACGTCGATGCGCGCTTGAACTTCCCCGAGATCCACACCTTCGAGGTGGAGCACAGTGCCGATGGGTTCGAACAAGCGCTGCCAAGCGTTGGCCCCGCTGCGTTTCTTGCCTACGAGCACGCGTTCCACGCGCCCTTCAATCTGGGAAAGCGGCACTCCAGTCCCTTCCCCTTTATGCCAGCTGCCAGAATCTCGGCTGTTGTTGCGATTGTCCCCGAGGACGAACACCTCTCCCGGTTTCACTCGGTAGGGGGCTTCAAAGCGCCGCGCGCGGAGCGTGAGATAAGCGTGATCACCCAGCCATTCCACCAGTACCAACCCACGGGCGCGACCGAGCGGCCCCAGGTAGGCGTAGGTGCCGACGGCGCAGGAGGGCACACGCCAGTCGTTGATTTTGACGAAGCCGCCGGTGACCTCCACCGTATCCCCCGGGACGCCGATCACGCGCTTAACGAGACGATCCGCACCCCGCAGGTCCAGCCCGCGATTTTCGAAGATCACGATGTCGCCCCTGTCGGGGATCCGCACGTTGGGGCGATGGCTCGCCCACGGAAGCGTGAAGCCGTAGGCAGCCTTGAAGGCGGCAAGCTGATCATCCGGCTGAAACCCGGGGAGCATCGAGCCGCTCAGCACCGTGTACGAGCCAAGCACGCTGGCTCGAATCGTCCACGCGCCGGCGAGGGCGAGCCCCAACGCGGCAGCAAATACGCCGTTTTCGAAGGCTCGCTGGCGCTTCAAGAGGGGCATCAACGCCGAAGTCAACGCGGCGTGGTGCACTGCTACCGCCGGCTCATCCTGAGCCCGGAGTGCGCGCAAGAGCTGGAGGACACTGGCCTTGCAGCGCCGGAACTCGACAGGGGCTAGCTCTCGGCGCGCGCGTTTCCAGGTTTCCGGACGCAGTAGAAAGCGCGCGGTCTGAGCCGGTTCAACCAACCTCCGATGCCGTTCGGCCCTGATTTTGCCGGCGAGGCGTGTGGGCAGAGGACTCTGCCAGGCCCTGCCAGGGAGGTAGAAGCGCCAATAGCGAAGCAACGCGGTAAAGAGCAGAAAAAGCGCAATGCCGAGGACCCAGCTGTGGTTGTTGAGCAGCGCTGCCAACCGGTGCTGATCCTCTTTCGAACCGGAAGGCACGGGCTCAACGCCCAGCAGAACGAAAGCTCCTGCCAGGGCTGCTGGCAGAGCCAGGAACCAAAAGGCCGAGTACACGCCTCTCCCGATGGAACGGAACCAGCGGACGGGGGGCTTGCTATAGGTTTGATAGATCCGCAAGGCAGAGTCCGGTTCTGGGTCAGTTGGTGCAGGTCACGTTGACCGTGCGCTGTTTTTCGCAGATGCCGTCCGTCGCGGTCACCGTGAGGACTTGAGCGCCGGCTGACGTACAGTTGTATTTGGTGGAGGCCGCCGCGGGGTTGACAAAGGAACCTGCAGTTGCTGTCCAGCTGAAGGATAAGGGATCGTTGTCGGCATCCGAGGCAGTCGCCGAAACGTTGATTTGTCCGCCCACACCGGTTTGCAGGGGGGACGCGAAGACGAACGTGAACTCTGGGCAGAGCGTGATTCTGCCTTCGAAGCTCACGCTGCCGTTGCAGGATGCGGAGTTGGTTGAATAGCCACAACGACCCTGAGAAAGGCAGCTTCGGCCGCCCGTGCAATCTGCGGAGGTGGTGCACGGAGCGGCACAGAAGCCGCCTAAACACTGGCCCAGGTTGAGGCTTGCGCACTCCGCGTTGGTGGAACACCCGAGCAGGTTGCAGCGTGTTTCGTCGAAATCGATGCAGGCGGGTATGCCATCCTTGAGTGAAAACAGGC
The DNA here is from genome assembly GCA_964609655.1 of uncultured Polyangiaceae bacterium. Lineage (GTDB taxonomy): Bacteria > Myxococcota_A > Polyangia > Polyangiales > Polyangiaceae > JBBRRP01. Next base: position 8,108 of record CAZSUA010000173.1, read on the forward strand.
CCTGGGGTGGAGCCTTGGTGCGCAAGGTCGCGGCATCAAGGAAGCAAGCCGTTGCGCCGGCTTCTTCAGGCGCGGAGACTCGATCAAATCCGACCAAGGTGTTCACGAACAGTGGAATAGAGAGCGGATAGGCGTCCGCGGGTGCCGTGGTGATCTTTTGAATATTTTCCTGAGTGGCCTCAATGCCGCGGCTGGCCAACAGCTGAGCGCCCGACGGGGCGAAGGTACGTGGGCGACGTGTCAGCCCAAGCGAGCAAATATCCTCGGCCGCCGTGCAGCGGATCTGATCGTCGCTATCGGGGAGCTGGCAGCTGTCCTGGCGGACCCGATAGCGCGCCCCGACGATCTTCTTGCCATTCTGATCCGTCTGCAGGATGCCGCGGGCGTTGTAGAGGTAGGTGTTGAACACGCGGCCGTCTTCGCGCACGGACTGAGTGGGGGTTATGTTACTCTGGGTGTTCACGCAGTCGAACCGGTAGCCGGTCGGTTGCGACGCATCAAGGCGAATCGGGACGCGGCAGGTGCCTCCGACGGTGACGTCACGCTCCGGACACAGCTCCTTCTTGCAAATGCCACCGACTCCGCACTCAGAGCTCAGAAAGCAGCTCTGGCTTGGGTTGTCCTTGCAGTAGCCAGTAGTGAGCAGATACGACTGCGCCCGTCTGAAGACACCAGGAGTGCAGGGGAGCGTGGGGTAGCGGACGGAGTCGGCATGGTTCGAAGGGACCGCGAGGGAGACAACGACCCCGCTCGTCTTGTCTTGAGATTCGTAATTGCTGCAGGTGCGGTCGCTCGGGACGCAGGGGACACGGACCTTGTCGCGATCGTCGTACGTGGTCCCGTTGCAAAACGGAGCTTGCTCGATCTCAGGCAGGCTGAGCAGAGCCAAGAACCCGCGAGCAGCGCTGGTTGCATCACCCGGACGGTACACGTGGCTCAACCCCGCCGGGCAACGGCCTGGGACGGCGCACCCCGGATTGAAGAGCTGCTCGTGGTTCGCGATGAGTGCGCGGCGAACGGGACTGCCGCAGTCCCGCACCCCGTTGTGATGAATTCCGGTAAAGAGGAGCCGCAGCACGTCCTTCCAACCTTCGCCAAACAGGCCCGTGAAACCACTGAAGGAATAGCTCGAACCAAAGCAGCCGAGCTCTGGACACGGCGTGGGAAAGTTCAGCTGGCCCTGATGCGCAAGGCTCGCCGTGGAGCACTGCACGCTCGAGGCGTTTGCGAAAACACCGAGCGCTTCGACGGCCAACATGGCGCCCTGAGCTTCGCGCGGATCGCTAGCTTGGCAGACCAGCTTGGGATCGAGCAGCCGGGTCATGGGGGCGAGCTCTTGGCTTGCCGAAAACAAGCGTTGTTCAGCGCCATTCGCGCTGGTTGGGACGAATTGCAGAGCTGCCGCTGCGGGGCAACTCGCCAAAACCGCTTCGGAGAGGCCGCGCAGATCGGTGGAGCCCCAGAGTTCGTTATTCACGGCCCCCTTGAGCACGGAAGTGCCGAGGGTGACCACTGAAACCAGGATTGCTAAAATGGCGGGAGTTTTCATGGGTACCACAAAAAAGAGAAAGGGCGCCGACCTTACAGCCGACGCCCGTTTCATCACGTTGAGAGCCCGAGGACTCTCGTCGTTAACTGCTTGCTATTAGTTCCCGAAGCAGTTTGCGGGGACGCTGCAGAGGCCGCAGCTCTTGTCGCAGCTTGAGATCTGGCAGCGGGTCAGATCCATACCTGCGCCGTGTGCCTTCGACTGGTCGAAGAGCACGTCTGCGATGAGCGAGGGGTTGTTGTTGGCAACAGCCGCCGAGGCCTCGATCAGGCTCTTGCAGGGACCGTTCGGGACAGCGGGGTTGGTGGTGGAGAAGCAGGTGTCGTTGTCAACCGTACCGCAGTAGCATTCCTGACCGCCGCCGAGGAGGCTGTCTTTAGCGCAGTTCGAGGTCACGATGCACTGACGGAGAGCTGCACAACCCGGGGTGAACGAGTCGCAGAGGCTTTGGAGAGGTGCGCAGTTTGCGGTGGTGCAGGTGGAACAGGGGGTCGCGACGATCACGTTCTTGCACAGCGTGCTGCAGCTACCCGCGGCCTGCGCGGGATCCGCGAAGTCGCACTCCTCAGTGCCATTCTTGACGCCATCGCCACACACGGGCGGCGGGGGAGCCTTGGTCGTACAGGTAACGACGTCGCAGTTCGTCGGGTTGCTAGGAGCAACCGTCGGGTCACAAACTTCCGGAGAGGTCAGGAAGTTGTCGCCACAGAGCGCTGGGCGGGTCTGGCAGGATGCGGTGCAGGTTGCGGTTCCGTTAGTGGCGCCGCCCTTGTCACACTGCTCGGTTCCGCCAACAGCGGGTCCGTCAACGCGGGTATCGCCACAGACGATGAGCCGACAGCCCACGGGCGATGCGCCGGTGGTGCAAGCCTGACCTGCTGGTGTAGCAGTTCCGTCACAGTCTTCGCCGGCTTCCTTGATGTTGTTGCCGCAAACTGAGGCGGTCTTGCAGGTGACCTGAATCGACTCGGTGGCGGTGCAGTTCTTGCCGTCGCTCACGGTAACCGTGATGACGTCCGTCGTGTTGGCTGCCGGGCAGCGGTACGTGGTGACTGCCTGGGTGTTGGCTGCGAAAGAGCCCAAGCCGGAGCTCCAGCTGAAGGTGACAACGTCGCCCACGTCGCTGTCGGAGGCGGTTGCCTTGACGTTGGTGGGGAAGCCATCCTGGTTGACGAGCGGAGCCACAACAACCGACGTCAGCACTGGGCACTGGTTGATCGTGCTGTTAACAACTGCATCGCCACGAGCTTCGGGAGACGAACAGATGAGTGGGACGGTGACGCCCGTGGTCTGAGCAGCGAGAATGGTGAAGGTGGCGCTTCCAAGACAGGTGGTCTTGTTGTCGTCAGCTGCGCCCGAAAGGCTGATCTGGTAGTCGCCGGGAGGCAGTTGGCCGATGAAGGCCGAAACGGTGGCGAGGTCAGACTCAACCGGAATCACGCCCGTTACGGGAGTCGCCAGAGCGGGACCCGAAACAGTGAAGCTCACCTCTTTGAGGTTCGCTCCGTTGGCGAGCTTGAGTGCGAGTCCGATAGACCCGGTGGTGCTGGTGTTTTTCGCCTCTTTCGAGACTGAGCTGGTCGTTTTCGAGATCGGGTTTGCCGACTCGCTGGAACAACCTGCCAACGCCAGACCCGTAACGGTCGTGGCAACTGCCAGAAGAGCGCCCCTGAAGATTGAAGATTTAATCACAACTAACCTCACAATGGTTTTAGAATTCCACCCCGATGGAGTTCGAGGCTTGCCGGCACTAGAGCAAGGACGAAGCCAACTCTGAGGCGGGCGCGACCTGCGTTCGGCTAGCCAGTCAGTCCACTGT
>CAZSUA010000174.1:0-11449 GCA_964609655.1 uncultured Polyangiaceae bacterium
GGTTCGGGAGCAAATGGGGGGGGGTTGTCTGCCGAGCAGCGCCGTCTGGTGGAGGGGCTGGGCAAGAAACCGCGCGCCGAAAAACTCCGCCCCGTGATCGAGTCGCTGCTTGGCGAAAGGTGGTGGGCACCGCGTGAGCTCGCGGCCGTTCTGAATCGGGACGTCGGATCGCTTGTTGAGGATCATCTCAGCCCGATGGTTCGTGAGGGGCGCTTGGAACGATCGCATACGGATCCTAGTCATCCTGCGCTGACCTATCGGACTGTGATTGGGCCGTTGTTTTCTAAGCAAAAGAAAGATGAGCCATGAGCCCCCAAGGTCAAGACTGGGACGAACTCCATCTTGCGGAGAACCCCGCCGTCGAGCTCTTGCAAGCGCTCGGGCTACGCCTATGTCGCCGCTGAGTCTCTCGAAGCGGAGCGCGAATCCCTCAAGGAGACCATTCTCGTTAAGAGGCTCGGCAGGGCGCTCAAAAGGCTCAATCCGTGGCTCTCGGACGACAACACGCACAAAGCTATTCGAGCTGTTACCGCGCTGCAAGTGGCGAACCTGCTTGATGCCAGTGAGAAGGCGCACATCGCGCTCACTTATGGGATTTCGCTCGAACAAGATCTGGGTGACGGCAAAAAGGGCCAAACGGTGCGCTTTTTCGACTTTCAGAACACCAGCAACAATGAACTCTTGGTCACCCGCCAGTACAGGCTTCAAGGGGCTAAGAAGCAGATTGTTCCTGATCTTGTTGTGTTCGTGAATGGTATTCCGTTGGTGGTGATCGAAGCAAAAAGCCCAACCTTGGGCGATAAGTGGCGCACCGAAGCCATCGAGCAGCTGCATCGCTACCAAGAAATCGGCGAGCACTATCGGGAGCTTGGTATGCCGCGCTTGTTCGAGACTGTTCAGGTTCTTGTCGCCAGCTGCGGACAAGCTGCGTGCTACGGCACCGTCACCACTCCGCCTAGGTTTTTCGCCGAATGGAAGAGCACTCATCCGCGTTCGCAAGACGAGCTTGATACGCTGCTTGGGAGAACCGCAACGCCCCAAGATGTCCTGTTAGCGGGGCTCCTTTCCCCGGAGACCTTGCTGGATGTCTTTCGGAACTTCACCGCGTTCGAACGCGACGAAAAATCTGGCAAAACTATTCGAAAAATCCCGCGCTATCAGCAGTATGCGGCGGTTTCGAAAGCGATCCTCCGTTCGCGCAAAGCCAAGAACCCGAGCGAGCGGGGCGGCATCGTTTGGCACACGCAGGGGAGCGGCAAGAGCCTCACGATGCTTTGGCTTGCTATCAAGCTCAGGCGCGATGAAACTCATGAGAACCCCACGCTCGTGATTGTTACGGATCGTGTGGATCTCGACGAGCAAATCACGAAGACCTTTCTTGCTTGTGGGTTTCCCAATCCCAAACGCGCTGAGTCCGTCCGAGAGCTGCGTGAGCTTCTGCGCGGGCCAGGCGGAGGCACGTTTCTTACCACCGTTCACAAGTTTCAAGATCTGGCGACCAAGGGGAATAAGACTGAATTTCCAACGCTTTCGGAGGCTCGCAACATCTTTGTGCTCACCGATGAGGCGCACCGCACGCAATATGGAAGCCTCGCGGCCAACATGCGGAAAGCTTTGCCGAACGCGGCCTTTTTTGGCTTCACCGGCACTCCGATCGATAAGAAGGATCGCTCCACCCTTCAGACCTTTGGCCCTTACATCGACACCTACACCATCGAGCAGGCGGTAGCGGACGGGGCTACGGTGCCCATCTTCTATGAATCGAGGCTGCCTGAGCTGCGCATCCTTGGGAATTCGTTGGATGCGCTGTTTGACCGCGTTTTTGCCGATCGTTCCAAAGAGGAAAGAGAGGCGATCAAGAAGAAATACGCTAACGAAGCTTCCATCGCTGGGGCTCCGAAGCGGATCGAAGCGGTTTGCTTGGATCTTATCGAGCACTTCACTCAGTTCATTCAACCGAATGGTTTCAAGGCTCAGCTTGTAACCTGTAGCCGAGAGGTGCCTGTGCTCTACAAGGAGACGCTCGATCGGCTCAACGGTCCAGAATCTGCCATCATTATCTCGGGCAGCAATGATGATGAGGCTCATTTGGTCAGGCATCAGACTGACAAGGAGCAGCGAACCGCGCTCATCAATCGCTTCTTGAAGCCGAGCGACAATCTCTCGATCTTGGTGGTGTGCGACATGCTCATCACGGGCTTTGATGCGCCCATCGAACAGGTCATGTACTTGGACTCGCCGTTGAAGGAGCACACGCTCCTTCAGGCCATCGCACGGGTGAATCGTGTGTACGATGAGACCAAGACTTACGGGCTGATTGTCGACTATTGGGGGGTTTCCGAGGCACTCCAAGAGGCGCTGGCGATCTTCGCGCCTGGGGACATCAAGGGGGCGCTGACTCCCAAGAGCGATGAGTTGCCGCGCCTGCAAACCCGGCACCAGGCGGCGATGCGGTTTTTCGTTCGCGTTAAGGACCGGGATGACCTCGATGCCTGCGTGAATGTGCTCCTGCCCGAGGATGTGCGCGCCGAATTCACCGAGGCTTTCCGACGCTTTGCGCAGAGCCTCGATATGATTCTGCCCGATCCGAAAGGCCTGCCGTACGTGCGGGATTTTCGCTGGTTGGGAAAGATCCGGAAGGCTGCCTCTGCAAGATTCCGAGACCAGAGCCTGGACATCTCCGATTGCGGCCCCAAGGTCCGGAAGCTCATCGAAGATGCGATCATAGCCGAGGGCATTCAGATCCTCGTTCAGCGTGTGAGTCTCTTCACGCCTGAGTTTGACGAGAAGATGAAAGCGTTAAAGAGTGATGATGCTCGCGCCTCCGAGATGGAGCACGCGATCAAGGATGAGATCCACGTCAAGCTGGACGAAGATCCCGCGTATTACCTGTCGCTCCGTCAGCGGCTCGAAGAGCTCATTGAAGATCGCAAGGCGCGACGGATTGATGCGGCCAAGCAATTGGAACTTCTTCAGGTGCTCACCAAAGATCTCAAAGGCCCAACCGAGCAAGCAGAGAAGCTTGGGCTCTCGCAGACTGGATTCGCGATTTACGGGCTGCTTTTGGGGGATAAACCACTCATGCTAGCGGATCCCAAACGGCCCACGTACGGCAGGAAGCCCGACCCAGCTAAAGTGGATCTGGCCACTATCCTCGAAGAAACGCTCGCGTCTTATGTGGGGATCGTGGATTGGGTGTCGCGCGAAGATGTACAGAAGGACATGCGGCGGCTGATCAAGCGCCAGCTTCGAGCGTCACAAGTAGCCGAAGATAGGCTCGATGCGGTGGCGGAAGAAGTGGTGGACCTTTTACGGCGCAGGCAGGGCAGATGATGGCGCTCGATTTTCCAGGTGAGTCGTCTCGCGTGCAGTTTGGGCAGACGCTCTTGGAGTATCAGATCAAACGCAGCAATCGGCGAGCTACGGTATCGATCGCTGTTGTCCCGGAGGCAGGGCTGGTCGTAACGGCGCCTCGGAGAGCTACGAAGAAACGGCTGGATGAGCTGGTGCGTCAGAAGGGCGCGTGGGTTGTCCAGCGGCTCAAACACCGAAGTGATCTGCCACCGCCTCTGCCTGAGCGCGAATTCGTCTCGGGAGAGACCTTCAAGTACCTGGGGCGTCAATACAGCTTGCAAGTGAAGCTTGCGGCTCAAGCAGGCGATGTTCGGCTCCATGGAGCGCAGCTGATATTGACACTAAAACGGGGGATTTCTGAGGCTCAAAACGTTGCCCAGGCGCGCACTGCCTTGATCAGCTGGTACCACGCGCGGGCAGCCGAATACCTGCCGCGCCGGGCTGCGCCGTGGGTTGCCAAACTCAAGTTGCAGACGCCACAGATCATCGTGGCTGATCCGCAGAAACGCTGGGGAAGCGCGACGAAGAGTGGCAAGGTTCGCATCAACTGGCGCATCCTTCAGGCGCCCGTCACGCTGGTGGATTACGTGTTGGTTCACGAGTTAACGCATTTGATCCATGAGGATCACAGCCAAGCATTTTGGGCCAGCTTGGGGAAGGTCATGCCTGACTACGAAGAGCGGAAGAAAAGGCTGCGCGCGTTGGGGCCGGGGTTGGTTTGGTAGCGGTGGGCCCGGATTAACGTGCTCCCTTGCTAAGTGTGAATGTTTATCTTACAATTTAGCAATGTTCAAAATTACCATGAGCGCCAAAGGCCAGTTCGTGCTGCCCAAGGCCGTGCGGGAGCACCTGAAACTCTTGCCGGGTAGCAAAGTGGACGTGACGGTCGACACTCAGAACCGTCTCATCCTGACTCCAGTGCTTTATGAGCCTGAGGCACTACTGACGAACCGACCGCCGGTGAAGAAGGTGGTGTCCGTCGAAGGAATGGATCGAGCCATTCGGAAGTACGCGCGTGGTCAGCGTTGATACTAACGTCGTGGTTCGGTTGTTAGTTGGTGACGACCCAGCTCAGACGCGCAAGGCCGAAAGGGCATTTCTTGCGCACGCGAGGAACGACGGAGTTTACGTTTCTCTCGTGGTGCTAGCTGAAGTGGGGTGGGTGCTGTCAAGCGCGTACGAATGGGATCGCGCGACGTTGCACGCTCGAATTTCCCAGCTGATAAGAACGCGGGGGATTGTCGTTGAAGAGTTGGAACTGGTCCAGCGTGCTCTGGACGACTTTCACCAGGGAAAGGCCGATTTCTCGGACTACCTAATCTTGGGCAAGGCTCGAGAGTCCGGCGGGCCGCTTCTCACCTTCGATCGAAAGCTGAGCCGAGAAACCGACGCTCGGCTGCTATAAACCTCGGCAGTCGCCAGGCAGTCGCCAGGCAATCGCGAGTTTGACGGCTTTTTCTCTTGTGGTCGCGTGATGTGGCGTTCTAATGCCCCCTCAACCCAAGGAGTCGAAGAATGTCGTCACAAGTTTCCTCCATTCGTTCCGGTGAAGTTTGGCTAGATACAGCGGGCAAGCCCATCCAAGCGCATGGCGGCTCGGTGTATCATGTGAACGACACCTTCTATTTTATCGGGGAGAACAAAGAGCACCATAAGCCGGGAACGAACATCTGGCACGGCGGCGTGCGTTGTTACTCGTCGAAGGATCTCTACGCGTGGCAGGACGAAGGCGTGATCCTTGCGCCCGTGGAGAACGATTCAAATCATCCACTGCACCCAACACGGATCATGGATCGGCCGCATGTTCTCTACAACGAACGGACCAAGAAGTTCGTGATGTGGGTGAAATTTGCTGGAACGGTTGAAGACTCGCGGGCCTGGCAAATTCAGTACATGGGGATTGCCACGGCCGACGCCATCACGGGGCCGTTCACGCTGGTTAAGACGTTGCATCCGATGGGCATGAACTCAGGCGATTTTGACCTCTACAAGGACGAGCGCGATGGCAAGGCGTATATCATCTTCGAGCGCGTGCACACGGAGCTGATTGTGGCCGATCTCAGCGATGATTACCTGGATGTCAGCGGTTACTACACGAGCCACCTGCCGTTCCCAGGTCCACCGCACACGCGAGAGGCTCCCGCCTTTTTCAAGGTTGGGCACCGCTACTTTCTCATTTCTTCTGGCACCACAGGTTACGACCCGAATCCGTGCGATTACGCGCTGGCGCCGCTCTTGCACGGGCCTTGGACATCGATGGGGGACCCTTGTGTGAACGACACGAAGCGAACAACTTTCGATTCCCAGGTGACGTCAGTTTTTCGTCATCCCCACAAAAAAAACCTGTACATTGCGATTGCGGACCGCTGGAATAAGCAGGATTTGTCGGACTCTCGCTATGTTTGGCTGCCGCTCACGCTGGAGGGTGACACCGTTAGGATCCACTGGCGGGATTCGTGGCGTTTGGATGAGTTCGAGTGAGCGCTTGGCCATAAGCGAAAGGTATGGGGGGCGTTGCTGCTCGGCCCGCGCAGGCGTGGTAAGCTTCTCCGCCGATGTGGTTGTCCGACCGACTCAGTGAGTTCCCCATCGTCTATGGGCCGGTGCAGGATCACGTCCCGATGCCGCTGCATCGCCACGGCGCCTGTTGGGAGCTGGTGATAGCAACTTCCGGAAAGGGAAGTCACCTCCTAGAAAACGAGACCTTCAGCATAGAGTCTGGCGACGTGTTCGTAGTTGCCGTTGACGTTCTTCACGGCTATGCGGACTGTGAATCGCTTTGCCTTTCCAACCCCATTTTGACCTAAAAAGGCTGCAAGTGCCGAAAAATCAGCGGAGCCCTACACCTTGATTTCGGGCAATCCGCCGGTAAACCGCGTTGGGAAAGGCGATCTAGAAGGTACGCAACTTGCTCCGACTGCCAGACTTCGATCGCTTTGATCTTGCGCTGCAGGTTGAGGTCAAGCGGGTCACCGTAGCCGAGGTCGTTGTGGTGGCCCTCCGTGACGCCGAGCCAAGGATGCCCGAAATTGTTCCCTTCCTCATAAAACTGAAAGGTAGCGACGCGCGTGAGATCCGTAGCGGAACCGCCTGGAATCGTCGACGACGAGGGACTCCCTGGAACCTGAATTCCGGGTTGTTGGTTGGTGCGCCCGCCAGGGTAAGGTTTGCGTGACCGCTGGGTGCACTGGGTGTGAGGCTTGGGTTTGTTCACCGCTGAACATAAAGGTACCACCTGCAAGTCTGTTGCATGAGTCGAGTAACGACCCGAATCACTGCATGTTAGCAGCCAAAACATGTACTCGCGGATTGGCTCTCTGCTCAGGTCGGCGGCCGACGCGAGATTGGCCAGCTAAAAGCTGAAGTTTTCGTAGGTCGCGTCTTGGTCGTGGGTCAATTACGTGTAGTTTGACCCACGTTTAGACGGGATCGTCCAGAAGCCAATCGCTCGCCTGAAGAAGAGCCCTCGCGCTTGTTGGAAGAATTGGCTCCTCTTCAGATCTGCCCCGCGCAATTCAAAGCGCCCGCGCACAGCGAAACCCGTAACCGTCCCCGTGGAAGGTGGGGCCTGGTGCGCGGCTCGCGACCGGTAGGTACATCGCGCTGTAGCGCCAATTGCCGCTGCGCATGACGTGAAGTGAGCCCGAGTTCAGGTTGGCGCAATTGTCGCAATCCACCGGATAGGGAGCGTAAAGATCGAGCGCCCACTCCCACATCGATCCTGCCAGATCCATTTGTCCATATTTGCCGGCCCCTGCCGGATCGGAACCCACCGCCAGAATGTCGGAGAAGCTGCAACCAGCGCTTCCGTTCCCCAGGCAATCGTAAGCGGCGTCGGAATTGCTCGGGCGCGTGTCGCCCCATGGGTATTTTCTCTGCTCGGCGCCGCCTGTAGCCGCGTATTCCCATTCTGCTTCAGTGGGCAGACGTGCGCCATCCCAGGCGCAGAAGGCAAAGGCTTCGTACCAAGTGACACAGTTCATCGGCAGGGTGTCGTTCATGCCTGAGGTGTTCCAGGTCTGAAAGCCGGCGCTGCACGCGACATCGAGCGCGAGTGTGGCCGAATCAGCCGCGAGCGAGCTATCCCAGCTGCCTGTTTGCCAACCGCTGTTTGGGATCTGTGGATGCTCCCCGGCACCGTTCGCAGGGGAGCCAAGATAGGCGTTCACGAATCTGCGAAAGCGACCGACAGTGACTTCGTACTTGTCGAGAGTAAAACTTGCGACCGTCGCAGTACTCTGTATGTGATCACCCCGCCTAAACGTGCCGCCGTCCACCGTTGGACTCGCGCAACAGTTGTCGTCTCCAGCTGCGCCACAATTTGCTAAGAGACCTCCGCAGCTGGGTGGTGCCTGAGCTGACGTCGTGTTGGTCACTGGTTCGAGAATGGGAGCGTCGTTCGCGGTCTCAGGTGAGCTACAGGCCGTGAGGCACGCGGCGCTGCCAAGAAACGCCGTCAAAACGCGGAGCTTCATGTCGCGAGCACTAACTATCCAAGACTCAACGCGCCTGTATTGTATTTCTGATCACCCATGAACGGCAGATTCAAGCCCATCGTGTTCGCCAGCATCAGCAACACGTCGTTATTGTTTTTGCCCGTAGCATCAATCCTTCGACCCGTCTTGAACGCGCCGCCGCCCTTGCCAGCCACAAATTGCAGCACTGGGCTGTGGATGTGATTGCCGTTCGTCATCTCGGAACTCATGTAGATGATCGAGTTGTCGAGCATCGTTCCACTGCCCTCGGGTGTCGTTTTCAGTAGGTTGATGAAATCCGCCATCTGCCCGAAGAGCCACATTTGTGCGGCATCGTACTCACGGCTGCCCTGGCTGTTCGGATTGCTCACTTGGTCTGAGTGCTCCCAGCCGTGGTGTACATCTTTCAAGCCCATGAATCCGAAGCGCGGCACCAAGCCATCTCCGGACGCAAGCCACTGCAGGCAAAGCACACGCGTTAAGTCACAGTTGAGTGCTTGATACCCCAGTGCGTTGAATGCCGCGCTCACCGCCGGTAGATCGCCCTGTGTGGCAGGGTCCAAGCCAGCCATGTTAGCGCCCGAGGGAATTACTGGTGCGGTGCAAGAGCCGCCGGGCGTTGCGCCGGGACCACCGCCACCCGCAGAGCCAGGTACCGCAAGCGATTTCTCTAGCTCACGCAAGGACGTCAAATGAAGGTCCAGCTTGGTTTGTTCGTACTTGCCCGCGATGCCTTTGATTTCCACGATCTCAGCGGAGAGCTGGTCCAATCGGCTCTTCCCGAGCGCGTAGAGGACGGCGGTCTCAGGGTCCGGAGGCAGAGCCGAGGCCATAGGTGCTGGCGTGCTGGTAGCTGGCGGCGGTGCACCGTTGCCAAAGAGTTTTGAAAATGTTGCAGCTGGGTCGCCCTCGGGCTTGATGCGTTGACCATTTCGGAAGATCGTGTCGCCCTGACCACCGCCCCACAGGCTCCCGAAATAAAGCGAATCAAAGCGCGTTTTGGCACCAAACTGCATCGCGACCAACTGGTCAATTGTCGTGGCCGTCCCGTACAGATACGCCTTTTCTTCGCCGCCGCAATCTGCGGGCCCACCGCAGCCTTGGCCCTCTATCTTGCCGCCAAACATGGTGCGCCCGCCGCCACCATGACCTTCCAGCTCATACCAGGTGCTGATCTCAGCGGCCGCTGGTGCACCGGCATTGTCGACGATGATCATGTCGGATTCGAGACTGGCAAACGGCTTGGCGAGTGTATCAAAGTAGAAATTGGGCACACCTTCTGACTTCTGAGAAATGCCCCCGGGCAGATTTAAGAGAATGAGCCTCAGGGGAAACTGTGTCTGGGCCTCTGCGAGAGCTGACCGGAAGACTGGTGTCGCGAGGAAGGCTGCGGCGCCCAGTTGCTGGAGGAGGCTACGGCGCTTGATGAGTGCTTGAGACATCTTGGGAAGTCCTTTCGTTCTCTTGAGACCCGAGTGCAGAGGGTTCGCTCGGTTCTATTCAAAGGTTCGGAACAGGAAGGCATCGGTCTGCGTCATCGCTACGACGACCTCGCGGATATCGAGCCCGGCGGGGGCAAGCTTGGTCGAAATGCCGGTAACTGCCAGCCGCTCTCCGGTGCCCGCATCTCGGCCAAAAGCCCATTGAAATGCCTTAGTCGTGAGGCATTGTTTGGCTTCGGTGCTGCCGGCAAGTTTTGCGGAAAGCTCCACTCCGCCGGTGTACGGGCCATTGATGTCGAGCGTTCCTGTGATGTTGCCGCTTGAATCCACGGGTTTGCTATTCTCGGTGGTGCGGTACTTCCCAATGCCGTCGTAGTTCTCAAGACCAAAGCCAATCGGATCGATAAGTTGGTGGCATCCTGCGCATGCGGGATCAGAAGAATGCCGGGCGAAGCGTTCTCGCGTGGTGAGCGTGGGGTCTGGCGCTGGCGTTTCTGGAACAACGGCCGGCGGTGTAGGCAGATTTTCACACAATAGTCCGACGCGAACAAACTTGCCGCGCGCGATCGGGAACGACTCGAATGGCTTGGAGTGGGAAGCCAATACCGAAGGTGCGGTGAGCAGCCCCGCGCGCTCAAGCGGATTGAGCATTTGTTTTGCGAGCGTTGATTGTCCAGGATCGGGTACGCCGTATAGCCCCGCCAGGGCGGTGTTCACGTAGGAGTAAGGCGCCGTAAAGAGCGTGTTAAAATCTCCCGGACCTTGCCACAGCACGGAGTCGATGAACTGATCCGTTGAACCCGACATGGCCGCGCGCAGCTCGGGGGTGAATTCGGGATAAACAGTGGCGTCCTTGGCGAGGCCGTCGAACCTCAAGAGGCCGCCGTAGATCCGCAGGAAGTGCCGAAAGCTGACCTTGGCAGGCTCAAGCTTGAGTAGGCGGCGCGCTTCAGTCTCGATGCCTGCCGCTGTTTGCAGGCTGTTGGTGTCTGCCGCGGCAACGAGCTCCTTATCCGGCGGAGAGGAGGTAAAGAGGTACGCCAGCTCCGACGCGACTTCGTAAGAAGTTAACGTGCGCGTGGCGCCACTTGTCGATTGCCCAAGCTCGAAGCGATACAAGAACTTGGGAGACTGCAACAGCGTTTCCACAAGCTGCCGAGTGGCGCGTTCGTAGTTCGTAGCGGCCAACGCATCCGAGAACAGCTTCTGATACTGCTGAATCTCCTCAGTTGTGAGCGGCCGACGAAAGGCGCGTTTGCCGAAATCTTGCAGGAAACTTGCGGCGCAATCGGCAGCAGCTTTCGGTGCGTCGCACGTCGATACCGTGAAGACCTTGGCAGCATCTGCAGCAATCGCGGCATATTGCCCAGCGAGCGTGCCGTCGACGTTGAGCGCCGAACCAAAGTTATCGAAGCCGTTCTTGGCGATAGCGTCAGCGGTAAGCGTCCCTGAGGGGGGCGCCGTGAGCACGAGCACGGCTTGCACACTGTTCCGATACTCAGTCGCCGTGAGTCTCCGGAGCCCGACCGGTCCGAGCGCTGCCCCCACCGTAGGTGGTGGTGGTACAACCGTTGTGCCACCTGGGCCTGTTGTCGACCCGGGCGCGGTGCTCATGCCCGAACCGGGAGTCATCGTCGTCGATGGTGGAGTATTGCCGTTGCCGCTCGAGTTCGCCCCATTCCCAGGCGCGGTTCCGGTGCACCCAGCGCACAAGAGCAGGATGCCACTAAGTTGGCACCAGCGTCGGGCAGATTGTTTGGAAACGAGTTGTTTCATGTGGGTCTTTCCGAAATCAGAGCACAGCTCGCACGTGTCGCTGAGCAACGCTGCTCGCGATGATGGACACCGAGATCAGGAGTCGAATGCTCCCAAGGCACAATCAAGGTAACATGCGGTGAGCGCAGATTCTGGCCAAACTGAGTCCAATCTTGCGGACTATGTGGCCATCAGCGCAGAGGCAATGAGCGCACGGTTGTAGACATCAAGTTCACGGCTAAGGTGTTTGTCGTGAATGTATCAAGACAGGCCTAGTGCGACGCAATAGTCCACGAGATGCCCCTCAAGTCGGCTCAAGCCGTAGTGATCCCAAACTTGTCCGTGACCTCTATCTCAAAGTCGAACACAAGATAGTAAGCATGCTCTCATGATCCAACGCGGGCTTGCCCGAAATTTGCAGTG
>CAZSUA010000175.1:0-2988 GCA_964609655.1 uncultured Polyangiaceae bacterium
CGGTATCGTTGCGCCCCCCGCGCCCCCTCCACCCTCAGTGCCCGGCACCGGTGTTGCCATGGACTGGGACGACGAAGACGAGGCCACTACGGTTTTTGGCCGAGATGATGTAGCGCCCTCGTTCCTTCGTGGCCCAGGGCCAGCAGCCGGGACGCCCGCTTTGCCTGCACTGAACACGCAGACCACGTCTCGCGGGCCCGCGCTTCCCGCCATGGTGAGGCCTTCGGGTGCACCGTCGGTGGGTTCACTGTTTGGTGATCCCAAACCCGTCGCACCGCCGAGGCCACCTGCCGCGCCCGTCGCGGCCGCGCCCGCGCCAGTGTTTTCGCCCATACAACAGGTTCCGCAGTCCAGTTCCAAGACGCTGGTCCTCTTTGCCGCCGTCGTGGTCGTTGTGTTCGCCGCAGTGGTGACGATGGTGGTCATCCTAGGGAATAAGCCTGGTTCATTGATGGTGACGGTGGGTGGCCCGAATGATCGGAAGCTGGATCAGTTCCAGGTTTACGTCGACGACCAGCTACGCTGCGAAGCCCCACCGTGTAGCGTTGGCGATCTTAAGAAAGGCAACCATCGAGTTTCGGCGAAGGCTCCCGGCTATGAGCCACTCGCAGATCGCCTGATCGCCATTGAAGCAGGGAAAGAGTCCGTAGCTAATTTAACTCTCACCCACGCAAGCGCCGGCACGGGAGTGAGCGTCAGTGCGGATAACCCGGCTGGGCTCACGCTGTACGTGGACGGCCAGAAGGTTGGCGAGCTCAGCGCCCAGCCGCTGGCTGTGAACGACCTAACTCCCGGCGACCACAAGATTCGCGTCGAAGGCAAAAAGGAAGAGAACGAAAACTACGAGCTGGCTCCCTTCGAGCAGGTCGTCACCGTCGTCGCTGAGAAGCTGTCTAAAGTGGACGCGAAGCTCAAGGTGTTGGCGGGCCAGGTCAAGATCGAAGAGGGCGAAAACGCCTCCAAGGCCACGGTGCTGTTGGTGAGCGGCTCTGAACGGCGCCGAGTGCCCGTCTTGCCCGCGAATCTCAAGAAGATCGATGCGACCAAAGGCTACGCGATCATTGCCACGCGGGATGGCTACGAAGATTATCGTGAAGAGATTAAGTTCGAAGATGGCCAACCGGTCCGCACGTACACCGTCACGCTGCAGCGAAAAGGCGCCGAGCCCTCATCCGGCACGAGTTCAGCCTCATACAGCGCGCGGCCTTCGCCAGCAGTGGCAGCCAACCCCGGTCCCAAGCCTCCCGCGGCGGCAACGGGTGGCTCACGCCTGAATTTGAATTCCATCCCAGTTTCCAGTGTGATTCTGGATGGTCGCCCGCTTGGCCCCACCCCGAAGATCGGCATCTCTGTATCCGCGGGAACGCACACCGTAGTGTTTGTTCACGCCCAGTTTGGCCGCAAGGTTCAGACCGTCACAGTTGAAGCCGGGGAAACCAAGACCGCCGCCGTTCGGTTCCAGTAACGGTAGCTTTCCGAACGCTCAAGGGGACGGCGCAGGCCGTCCTAACGCTGAGCGGACGCCAACTCTTCGGTCTGCTCGCGCCAGCTCGTGGCGCAGCGTGGCTGAAGTGAGTTGTCCATGCCTATGCAGGTTAACGGATCGAAGCGGGGCGGCAGCAGACCGTAGAGATCGCCGGAGAGAAACGGAGCGTCATCGGCGTGTGCTTTGGCAAGCGCGGAGAATCGCGTCTGGGCTTTGTGACGCGCGGCCTCGCCCTCCGCAAACGCGAGATAGGCTAGGGCTTTTTCGCGGATTTCCGGGTCATCCACCGTCAGCATCTTGTGCACAAAAGCCAGCATGGCCTCGCGTTTGCCCTCTTTTTCGAGCATCGCGGCGGCGTGAATGCAATGAAACGGCAGATTTTTTTGGTTCCCCAGGACTTCGCATGCCCGGGCAAACGCGCGCGTGCCAGCTCGCTTCCATTCGGCCTGCTCTTCGGGATCTTTGATCGCGTTGATGCCGAGATAGAGCAAATATTGACCCGCATTGACGTGCAGCTCGGAGTCAAATGGCAACTCCTTCATGCCACGCTCCAAGATGGCTCGCGCCTTCAGGTAGTAGCTCCGCGGCGGCGGGACTGGCTGCATGGTGAGCAGGGTATCGGCCAGCATGTAAGGGGATCGGAACTTGGGATCGAGTTCGTTGATCGTCTCCAAGTAGCTTCCAACAAACTCAAACCGGCGTTTCTCCTGAAAGTGCAGCCCTTGAGACACTAAGAGATGGGCAAAGATAACGTCTGCTAACGCGGCTCTATATCCCAGGCTTAACAGGACGGTTTGCTGCACTGGTGGCAACGGATAGACGTCATTCTTGATCTTCAGGCCATCAAAGGTTTCGGCCAACGAGCCGCGGACCGTTGTGATGAGCAGCAAGCCCAGGCCGCCGACCAGTGCCGTAGCTAGAACTCTGACCGAGCGAAGCATGTTGCCCTCAGGCTACTCGACCTCGCGGTGCACCACCAAGGGCCGAACCATCGGCGTTTGCCCCTGCCGCGACTCACCCGAGATTTCAAAGGTGCTGAGCCCGCCATCGCCATCTAGGTCGCCAAAGGCGCGCGCTACAAACTCAGCCCGCCCATCGGCCCCGGAAGGCAGCTTGCTCTCGAAGGCGAAGCTGTAACTGTGTGGCACGCTGAAGCCGAAATTCAGACGCCGCCACGTGGGATGCTCCCAAGTGCCCGGGGGATCGAGCACAGGTTCCCCGCGCGCAACCTTGGCCGGCGTGAGCCCGACAGACTCGGGATAGGCCGATTCGATACTGCGCCCAGCCGCCAACGCCGTGGCCCGTTGCGCCAAACGCTTCAACCCATCGACTGGCTCATTCACCCGCGAAGCGTGGACATTGTTCAAGAACGTGGGGAGGAAAACGGCCAGTACGGAGCCACCCACGGCGAGACCTAGGGCTAGCTCAAGGACGGAAAAGGTTTTCATCGAGAGGGTGGGAGTACCATAGCCGTGGTGAGTGCTCCATCGGCTAACAAAAGA
>CAZSUA010000175.1:3088-11446 GCA_964609655.1 uncultured Polyangiaceae bacterium
AGGTATTTCTTCACTCCGTAGATGGCGAGGGCTGCCAGAACGCCGATAATGGCCACCACGATCATGAGCTCCACCAGGGTGAAGCCGCGCTTGTTTTTGAGGTTAATAAACATGATTTCTCCTTTTATTTTCTGTAACGCGGCTGTGTCAGCATGACGGGCAGCCTGCTGAGCTTTCGCTCAGCTCGAATCTTCTGGGTCAATTCTTATTGTTGCTGAGGATCTCTGTGGTGAAGCTGGTGCCGGCGTACACAAGCGCTTCGCCATCCCCATCGATATCTGCGGTGGCGTAGGCCACGTACCAAATGTCACCCGGCGAAGCCGGGAGAACCGCTGCAGGAGTGCCCCATTCCGGATGCGCAACGGGCGCCGTTCCGGCCACGCCGGTGATCACTTCGTAGCCGAATTGAACGGGGTGATTGGTAGTGATGTTGAGGTTGCTAAACTCGGTATGCCCATCGCAGGTTGAGCATGAAAAGAGCTTCTTGCTCCCGCCCTTCGGCACGGTCGCGCCCCAGGGGTAATACGAGTCTCCGACCCCAGTGCTCGTCGGCAGATACTGAAACGTCTCCTGCCGATACAGCTCCTCTGCTTCTTTGATTGCACGCAACATCTCAACGCCTTCACTAGTCTTAGCTGCCAGAATGTATTTTCGTACGCCGTAGGTAGCCAGCGTTGCTAAGACGCCGATGATCGCCACGACGATCATCAACTCCACAAGTGTGTAGCCCCGCTGGTTGGGGCATCCGTTACGCATTGCAGACCCAATAAGCAGCAAGCGTGCCAGCTGCTCCGAAGGCTCAACTCACACTTCTCCGCCGGCTTTTCTTGCCTCGTTTCGAGTTAATTTCAACGCCGGGAGCAGTCGGTCAAGCCAACCTTCCTTACTCGAAACACCTTCAAGCAACGCCGCTCTTGAGCCTGCTACGGCCGAGGGGCTGACAATTTACGCGCGCCGGTGTTGCTCGCTTGACGCTTGACCATGTGACAAAATTCGTCACCGACCAAATGGCCGAGTGCCATTTTGCGGCCCATTGCATCTTTGGGTGACGGCTGCGTTCGTCGCAGCAACTCAACTCACTCGCCGGCGTTCTCGCTGTAGATCTCACTCGTCATGCTACTGGCGACGAAGTACGCCGGGATACCGTCCGTATCTAAGTCTGCCTTGGCTTGAACGACATACCAGGGCTGATCGGGCGTCCCCCAACCGGGGTTGGCTGCAATCGTTCCCAGGGCTCCGATAGCCGTTCCGGCTTGCCCGGCGACAGTCGTGTATCCGAAACGAACGGGCCACTCCACCGGCGGACGGAGCAGCTGCCAATTGGCGTAGTTAGCCCCTGAGGTTCGCTCCCAATGGTAACGCGTGGCTCCCGGCGCGGGCATCGGATACCACGCGACCATGTTGTTGTCAGAGACATTGAAGTAGCCCTGGGTGTGCGCACGCCACTGTTCCTGCCCGCCGCGGATAGCCTGAATCGTACTCAACGCCTCGGTTGAGTGCGACGAATCCATATACCTGCGGGTGGCGGTGATGCCCAACGTGGCTAAAATCCCCATAATAGCCACCACCACCATCAGCTCCACGAGCGTGAAACCTCGCGCGGAACGCCGGCCGCTTGCTGGGTGACGAAACG
This sequence comes from uncultured Polyangiaceae bacterium, assembly GCA_964609655.1. Classification (GTDB taxonomy): domain Bacteria; phylum Myxococcota_A; class Polyangia; order Polyangiales; family Polyangiaceae; genus JBBRRP01. Next base: position 4,722 of record CAZSUA010000175.1, read on the forward strand.
CGCGCATCCCCTGAAGCGCCTGCACGCTTCGTACCACCAGCCGTGTCATCGCGCTGCCGTAGCCCCCGCCGCAGCATCATCATCGTCGTCGTCAGATGCCTCCGAGCCAATCGCATCCGCATCTAGACCGTGCTTTTCGAGCCGATAGCGCAGCGAGCGAAAACTGATACCGAGCACGCGAGACGCCGCTTTCCGAACTCCGCCAGTTCTGCCCAGCGCCTCGACCAGAAACCGCCGCTCCACTTCCGTCATGACTTCGTCCAAATTGCAGCCATTGGCGGGCAATTCCAGCAAGGAAGGGCCAGGCGAAGCCGCGGCTCCGCTCACTTCTCGCGGAAAATCACCCAGACCAATCACGCGTGAGCCCGCGAGCGCCACGGCACGCTCCATCATGTTTTCAAGCTCGCGCACATTCCCTGGAAAACCATACGTTTGAAGGGCGCGCAGCGCATCCGGCGTGAACCCAACTACATTTTTACCAAACTCGTCCGAGAACCTGCGCATGAACCGCTCAGCCAACAGCGGAACATCCTCGCGCCGTTCGCGCAGCGCCGGCAGCTCAATGCGAATCACATTCAAACGATAATAGAGGTCCTGACGAAACTTGCCGCCTGCGACATCAGCTTCAACATTCCGATTTGTCGCCGCTAACACGCGCACGTCGATCGGCACTTCCTGCGAAGACCCCACCGGTCGCACCACTCGTTCTTGAAGAATTCGTAGCAACTTCACCTGCAAACTGAGCGGCAACTCCCCCACCTCATCCAACATCACGGTGCCGCCTTCGGCCTCGCGAAAAAGCCCCAAACTTTTAGCAGAAGCACCCGTGAATGAGCCCTTTTCGTGGCCAAATAGCTCACTTTCCATCAGCGCTTCGGGCAAAGCTCCGCAATTGACGACTAAGAACGGTTGGTGCCGCCGATCCGAGCGTTCGTGGATGGCGCGCGCCACCCGCTCCTTGCCGGTGCCACTCTCGCCCGTAATCAGCACCGTGGTTCGCATCGGCGCGATACGCTCGATCATGTCGAGCACTCCGCGCATCTTTGGGCTTTTCCCGATGATATTCTTATCGGAAAGCTGTTCAACTTGGGCTTTCAGCCGCTGGTACTCAAAGACGAGGCTCTGCTTTTCAAGCGCTTTCGTGACGAGAGCCGCGAGTTCGCTCGGTTCGAAGGGCTTGGTGACGAAATCATACGCGCCTTGCCGCATGGCCTCGATCGCATTGTCGACGGATGAATGCGCCGTGATAAGAATCACTTCGGTAGCAGAGCTGCGCTTTTTCGCGTCCGCCAGCACTTGAAGGCCCGTTCCATCCGGCATCGCAAGATCCGTGAGAACCACCGAGTAGGGCTCTGGCGCGGACTCAATCGCATGGACAGCTGCGGCGTATCCGGGCGCCGTTGCCACTGCGTAACCTTCGCGCCGAAACAAGATCTCAAGCATCTGCCGCAGGCCTGGCTCGTCATCGACGATCAACAGGCGGACGGGTGGGGGTACCAACGACGTCATTTTGGCTTGAAGGTAGCAGCTTGCCGCCATTGGGCCTAGCGGCGTGATCTCCTACCCGCCCGCCTACCCGCTACCACTCGGCACCACTCCTACCTGGGACAGCTCTGTTCTTAGCAGTTCGGCCCATCTGTGGCAGACTCCAACTCCGCATTCTGCGGGACTTGATTCTTAAGCTTATAGAAAATACGGCGCCGCTTTCGTTTTGCGCCCTGGATCAGAAATGGCCAGATCTTATCTCTTGCTCATTGGGTTCGGTCTCGCTGCGGCGAGCGTTGGTTGCAGCAGCGGGTTGGGGAAAGCTGACAGTACCGAGGCGCCCGATTTGGGCGGCACGCCAATTCCGAGTGGCGCCGACAGCCTTCAATTTGAATCGTCGGCCACTCTCACTCTTGAGCCCATGCAGCAAGCGACCTTAGCGGTGCGAGTTTCCCCGCCCGGGAGCTACGCAGTTCGCTTCGCGATCGGGCCAGACACAGCTGGGCTGGCGACAGATGCGTCCCTGAATCAAGATGAAGTGGTGACAGACGCCGCCGGCGTGGCCAGCGTCGAGGTCACGGCACCGGCAAAGGCCTCCACCTTTAGCGTAAGAGCTACGCTCGGCATGCTGACTGCCGATCAAGGGATATCGGTCAGCAGGGATGGCTTTGCCCGTTTGCTGATTTCGCCCGAATACACTGGCAAGCGGAAGGTCTCCGAGTGGGTGGTCAGTGCATCTAGTAGAATGGATTGCGCCACCGCAGCTACCCAGCCGGCACTCAACGGCGATATCCTAGCGCGCGGACCTGCAGCTGCAGGAATGCCAATTCTCCTTGAAGCTCTGCCTGCAAGCACCCAAGTGACGATCCTGGTGCGGGCGGATGGTCTCGCGTCGGGTTGCCAAGAGATGTTGGCCCCATTGCCGGGTCGAACGTCGCCCTTAAGTGTCTCCGTGTCGGATGTTCCCTTTCACTTTGAAGCTCAAAGCCTAAGAACAACGTTCGCGATCAATTCAGCCAGCCAATCTTTCTATGACACGCTCGCGAGTGACATTGGGCTAGCCGTGCTGGCGTTGACGCCACCCGCCTCGAACGATGTCGCCGAGCTGTTGGACACGATGGGAAGTCTGGCGGAACCACAGCAGGCCCAATTCGCGGCCGCTCGAAGCCAAGCCAATTGGGACGCTCGGGTGCAAGCCGTCTGGGGGACAGAAGCTGCACTCCGCCTGCGCATTCTTGCCAATCAATGGATGAGTGATGGCGTGAAGAGCTTGAGCGAGCCCGAGGCCATCGACGGAAATCTGCGCGCGACGAAAGGCGAACTCGGTCAAGCGCTTTTTGACGTTGCGAGCGTAGGCCACGTGGACCCCATTCGGGCTGGGTTTACCCCAAGCGCCGCAGCATCCTGGTCGGCTGAACCGGGGGACACGTTGGTGCTGGGGCTCAATTTGTTCTGGCGGCCTTCCCAGCTGGTGACTGCTTTGGCCGAACGACAGGCAAAAACAGCGCTCAAAACTGACCTATTCGCCACTGCACTGAAGGCTGCCCTCGACTGCACCCAGCTTGGCTCAAAGCTCGCCCCAACGGGTACTGCGTACGGTACCTGTGGTGCTGTTTGCCTGGCAGATCTCTGTGGCGACGCCGGCGTCGTCGTGTGGGAGCGAGCTCGCGAAGCTTCGGGTATTCAGGCTCGAACGCTGCAGGTCAATGCCAGTGCTCAAGCTACAGTCGGCACACTGGCGCAGGTGTCTACCCTCAAAGGCAACTGGTTGGGGATAGTGGGTGGCGCCCCGCACGAAGTCTCCGTTGCAGGCACTTTAGCAGGTAGCGCGCTTCCCTAACCCCAATCGGCTAACCGTTAATCTCCATTCGCGTCGAGACCCCATTGGATCTCGAGCTGCCGTTGGATCTTCCATTCAGGTGATAGCTGGCAGGCGACAACACTGACGATGGAAAACACCACCGCCAGCGCCGCCCCCAGCTGAAAAAGCCTGGCACGACGCTCAGGGTGGCGCTCCAGACCAAACGCGTAGCCCAGGCCAAGGCCCGTGGCCAAACCGCCAAGATGCGCGGCGTGGTCGATCTTCATCATGGATGCTGGCACGAGGAACGTCATGATGATGACGAACGCGAACAACCCAAACAGTGAACGCTTCCAGTCGGGCTCTCGCCTTGCGGCTTTGTGCGCCGAAGCGGCGCCCATCAGCCCGAAAAGTGCACCGCTCGCGCCGCCCGTCATGAGTGGGGCACCCGCCAGACGGTGATAGTAATCGCTGGCAACGAAACCTAATGTTGCCGCTAAAACGTAGAGAACTGCAAACCGTGCGGACCCGAGCTTTGGCTCGAGCGCTCCCCCCAACCCTCCCAACGCCAGCATATTAAACCCAAGGTGCACCGCTCCAAAATGCACAAACGCCGCCGAGAGATAACGCCATGGTTCCTGAGCGACGAAGCTGCCATCTGGGACGATGAACAATCCCCCGAATCTGAGCTGCGCAGAGGCTGAGGCCGCGCCCATCAAAGACAAGCCTGAGCTCAAGCTCATGAGGGCGAAGCTGAGCGCACAGATCAGGAAAAACAGCGCGGTGAATGGAGTGCGCTCCCCGAGCACCCCTCGGCCGAAGGACAGCAGACCATAAATCCAAGGAGCCAGCAGACGGCGCTGGCAACGATGGCACCGTTCAGCCTCCGACGCATTGAGTGCGCCACAGTGAGGGCAACTGCGTGCGAGATTTCCCATGGAGGCGGCCGAGTGGGCCCTCTTTTGCCACGCAATTCAAGCCCGAGGAGCCGCTTAGGCGGTTTTTCTTGGTGCGAGCGTAACCTCTGGCCTGCTGCCGCGTTCCATGGGTATGCCAAAAGCTTGGACCAGGACCAGACGCACCTAGATGCAGAGCAGAAGCTTTGCGCAGAGGCAGCTCGGGGTGACCGAGCGGCGCTTGGCACCTTACTCCGAACTCACGGTCCAAGGCTCTATCGATCGGTGCTCTTGCCTCGCCTCGGCAATTCCGCCAACGCCGAGGAAGCCCTCTCTCAGGTTTACGTGAAAGTCGTGCAAAATTTTGCTCAGTTTCAGTGGCAAAACGTAGGGCTCTACCCCTGGTTGCGAACGATCGCGCTGCATGTGGCGCTCGATCAGCTGCGGCGCGACAAGCGCCTCCGTTTGTTTGCACCCGAGGAGCTCGAACGTGAACTCGATCGTGATGCCGGCACTCCTGGTGATGAGCTCGAACGCTTGGATTTACTCGCTGCCCGTAGCAAAGTGGATCAGGCGCTCGAAGGCCTCAATCCGCGCTATGCACGCGTGATTCGGGGTCGCGTGCTCGAGGAACGGAGTCGGGAAGAATTAGCGGCCGAGTTGGAGGTGAGCGTGGCCACCTTCGACGTGCTGCTGCATCGAGCACTGGTGGCACTCAAGAAAGCGATCCAAGTGGGGCAGGTGGTGATTTGAACCCGACGGATGACAAAGACGAAGCGGTCGCTCAACTCTTGCGAAACGCGAGCGCTCCAACGGAGCTGGATCCTGCGCGGAACCTGCAGCTGATCGAGGAGGCCTTCGATTCGCTGGAGCGTCCTACGGCCGCTGAATTGAAAGACGCCGATGAGCTCAGATTGGCCCTGGAAAAGACCAAACCTCACCCCCTCCTAGAGGTAGCCGAGCTGCTCCGGGCTGCCGCTCGGCCTGAGACGTTCGAATTGAATGCATTCCGCACGCGAAGCCTGGTGGCTGAAGCACTGACGGGAGATTTACCGCGACGGCCAAAACTTCGAACGGGCGGGTTCGTGCTCGTCCTTTCCGGATTGGCGGCTGCGGCAGGCCTAGCGTTAGTCCTAGGCCGACAGGGATCCATCCCAGCGGCAAGGCTCCTTGCCGCGCGTTCAACAGTTCCGCTGCTGCGTGCTCCGCTCGCTGTAGAAGATACCACGCTCCGAATCGATCGCATCGCGGAGCTTCGAACCAGTGATCTCAGGAGCAATCGCTACTCACAATGGGGGCTCGAATGAACCCTGTATTTGCATGCTGGCTGTGCTGCTGCTTGGCATTGACCGTGGGATGCAGCAAGTCCCCGAAGCATGATTGCGCCCCCGCTTCGGCCCCACCGGTGGATAGCGCCTTGGTAGCGTTCCTCAGCCGCAGTCGCGCAGCCCATCACCTAGCCGACGCCGCTGAACGTCAGGGCGCCCTTGAGCAAGCAATCGTTCCGCTCGACGCGGTGGTTCAAGGCCCCCTGCCCTCTCAGGGCCAACTCGCTCCAGAAACTCGCGAAGTGCTCGCCGACACCTGGGCCCGCTTAGCCCACCTCCACTCCCGGCTCGGTGCTTTCGACGCGGCCGACCGGGCAGTCGCACAGGGCCTTCAACAGGCCCCCTCAGCCAGCTATTTCGAGGGCTACCTGTTCGAAACGCGTGGCCTCAACGAAGAACGCAGGGCGAAGGCGCTCGAAGCGCGCGGTGAGGCGGAGCAAGCCAATTTGGCCAAACAACGCGCACTGACCGACCTGGGGCATGCGATGCGGATCCAGGGCGCCGTGATCGAACAACAACACAAGGCGCCGAAAGCCCGGTAGGTGCCCGTTGCCGCGGCCGGGATGGGGTAGCGAGGCAGCGCGGAGGCGTGCCAGGCGAGCTGCCCTGTTCGTCCCTTGGAAGATAGTAAGCATGCTTACTATCTTGTGTTCGACTTTGAGAGCGCTCACGGACAAGTTTCGGAGCACTTGGGACGCTCAACCTCTGCGCGGGTGCGGCGCAGAATCTCCAAGACTGCCCACCTCAAAAAAAGCGTAAGATCTGTGCCGTTGGATCTGGGTCCAGTATCCCGTTGCGGTGCACAAATGGGAAGCGCTAGAATAATTCCCTCTCATTTTTTGGGGCGTGAGCACGTGTGAGTTCGTTCGAGACATCACCAGACGTTCGGATCCCCAGCCTGGCTCCGGGCACCGATATTCGGAGTCTGCCGATTGGGCCAGAAGAGGCTTTTGTTCTCTCTCGCGTGGATGGAAGCATCAACGTCCTTGAGCTCAGCGCCGCCACAGGTGTTTCAGATGAACACCTAGCGCAGTTGCTCGAGCGACTAGAGCAGCTTGGAGCGATCCACTTCGGTAAGGGAAAAACCGTACCCGAGGAGCACGAAGGCACCCAATCCCCGGGCGGGCGCCGTCCTTCACCGTCGCCCCCATTCGCGCTCTATGACCCTGCCGAGCTTGACGAGGCCGTGGACATGGACGTTGACCGGCGGAGAAA
>CAZSUA010000176.1:0-1739 GCA_964609655.1 uncultured Polyangiaceae bacterium
TCGTGATTCACCGCGTTGAGTGCTCCGAGTTAGATTAAACAGGATGCGGAAAGGGACAGGCGCCAAGTACGTGCATAGGATCGCCAACGTAACAACAACCGCTGACCGACCGCCGACTAGCCAGCCGAAAGACGCAGCGAGAACAAGCGCAGGGGCAACCAAACTCCTCCGAAGGTTATCGCCTAATTTCCAAAGATCGATCAGGCGGAGCTCATTTCGCACAAGGCCATCGCGTGAGGGAACCTTCGAGCGAAGCCACGGCAAAAGCTGCCAGTCGCCACGTATCCAACGGTGTTGACGCATGGCGGCCACGGCGTACGAAGACGGCTGCTCGTCCAAGAGCTCGATGTCCGTTGCCAGCGCTGCGCGAGCAAAGCAGCCTTCGAACAGATCATGACTGAGGAGCTGATTATCCGGTACACGGCCATCCAGTGCGGCCTGGAATGCATCTACGTCATAGATACCTTTGCCGACGTAGGAGCCCTCTCGAAACAGGTCTTGGTACACATCTGAGACGGCATGGGTGTACGGATCGATGCCCGGCGGCCCGGCGAATATCCGCGCAAAGCGCGACTGACGGGAGCTTTGCGGCAGGGTACCTACCCGTGGTTGAATAATACCGTATCCACGCACCGCACGCCGCGTGATGGGGTCAACCACTGCGCGATTCAGCGGATGTGCAATGGCACCGATGAGCTCACGTGCGACGTCGCGCGGAAGCGCTGTATCCGTGTCGAGGGTAATTACAAATTGGACATGGGGGAGTGCCTCTCCGGACACAGTGATGTGAGCGAAGGAAGTATCCCTTGCTCCCCGCAAGAACCGATTGAGTTCTTCGAGCTTGCCTCGCTTTCGCTCCCAGCCCATGAAGCAGGCCTCGCGAGGGTTGAGCACGCGCCTTCGATGAAGAAGCCAGAAACGGGGAGCGCCCGTCTTAGGATGGCGAGCGTTCAAAGCGTGTATCCCATCGACTGCGCACGCCAGAAGCTCGCGGTCTCCCGCTACTACTTCGCTTTTTGCGTCCGTGAAGTCGCTGAGCAATGCGAAGTACAAGTGCGTCTCAGAATTCGCCAAAAATCGCACTTCGAGGTCTTCCAAAAGTTGTGCAATCCCTGCCTCGCTCTCCAAGAGCGTGGGCACGGCGACCAACGTTGTGTTGTCACTTGGCAACCCCTGCTTAAATTCAAGCTTCGGCAGTATCCGCGGTGGCAGGAGTGCCGTGACCACAACGTTGCAGAGACCAACGGCCACCTCACTGGCTGGGAGGATCAGCAACAGTATGAGGGGGATGCTCAGTCCGAACGGTGCATGAACACCAAGACCCAGGCCAACCAAGGCCACCAGGGAAAGAGTGATAGCCGCAAGTTGCCCAAAGTAGAAAAACGCCGGATGCGCAACTATCATGCGCAATGCTCGCTCTCTCAGCTTGGGTCGATAACCAATGGTCGCCTCCAAGATCTGCTCGCCCGCATCGTGCAAGTAATAACCTACGTGGGCTTGCGCCAGATCCACGGTGGCACATTGAGACGCCTGTTTGGCAAGGCCAATCGCCGTTCGAGCGACGTCCACTTCCGAAGCAGGCGACCGACGCGCCAAACGCTCAACGGCGTGTCGACATCGATCACGCGAACGGTCGTCTATCTTCGGGTAGGCTAACGCGGGATCGCTCGCTAAGATGGCTTCTACTTCGCTCACTTGCGAAAAGAACTCGTCCCATTCAAGCGCACCGATGACGCGCA
>CAZSUA010000176.1:1839-4831 GCA_964609655.1 uncultured Polyangiaceae bacterium
ACTTCGCTCACTTGCGAAAAGAACTCGTCCCATTCAAGCGCACCGATGACGCGCATGCTGGTAATAACGTTGCCGATGGAGACCTGATTGGCGGCCTCCCAAAGGTGTTGACTCCGCGTCAACTCTTCAGGCGTTGCGCCCAGCTTTTCGCAGTGAATCTGAACCCATTCGTGCACTTCAGGCAGCGGTCCGTGATGCTCACGCAGTCTACGCATGAGCTGTACGAGGAACGCTTGACGTTGGGCGAACGGCGACTGCGAAAGCTCCTTCAAACACTCCTCTGCATGTCTGGAACTGGGGCTCTTTAGTAGTCTACTCGCGAAGTGGTCAGCGTGCGCGCGAATGGGCGTGGCGAGGTCTTGCTCGACCATGGATCCAATGATGACCAAGAGGCCCAGGCGCAACATGATGGGAACGGCCCAGAGCTCACCAATCGTAAGAGGCGTTACCCGTTGATAGGCGGCGACGTAGCTAATGAGAATCGACTGATCAATGCGCGCATCCGTGTGTCGCAGGTAATCTAAGCACAACACGTACACACGAGGGTAGCCCTGCATCGCGCCACTCGAGATCCGCGGCAGCTCAACGAGGTAACCTCGAGGCAAATCCTCATGAATCTCGCGGATCTGCTCTTCCACAACGTGCGCATTGTCCAGTAACCATTCCTCGGCGGGTGATGGATCACGCCTAAGGATCTGATCATCGCGCAGATTACGATAAGCGGCGTCGATAAGCTGCCGCGTCTCCGCTAGGCGCTTCAGCAGCGGGCCACGCGTCGCTTTTTGGATTGCCGGACCGTGGCTGCGAGCCACATCTTCTGCGTGCTCACACAAGCGCTCTGTTGTGTAGATTTCACCTCTTAGGTGCGGGTGGCGGTCGGCTTCAACGGACGGATCCACCCCGGGGCACAAATGCGCTATCGCGGGCTCGGAGGCCCCCGCTATCAAGGTGCTCACAACCGTGCGGGCCGGCCCAATTCCTGTTCCGTCCTGGTCAAGACGGCGACTTCCCTGTGCCGCGCAGTGGCTCCAAACGGTGGAGCCACGCACCACTAGTTAACGGCCAGTCCGAAGGCTTGTTAGCACAGCCAACAAACGGCGCTTCACCATGGTAGGTGCAACCGGACGGGCCACCGCAGACGGGGCAGGGTTTGTGCAATGAAACGGCACGCCAATCGATGTCTATTGAACTTTTAGAAACGACGCGAGACATTGAATTTCCTCCAGATCCAGGCGACACCGAATTCTAAAAGAGCAGGTGCGCCCAGCGGAGGGGTCTGGTGCACATGTCGTGCCAAAGAAGTCGGCGAATGTACGGCACATTTTCGTCCCCCTCCCGCTTCCTTTTTGCCTCACTGTGGCAGAGCAATACACGCCTCTCGTTAGCGAACCCTTATAGAAAACTTCTGCTCTACCCAACCGGCTAGGCTCATAACCCAGGAAAGGCACAAGAACCCCTCTGTGTAAGGCGCAGACCACAATAGCCCTCTCTGGCTAACGCCGCGCATCAGCTGACTAACCCGCTGATTCTCATGGGTGGCACGATGTGTGCTTTGGGTTGATCGTTTCCGGAGGCATTCTGGGAATCGAACACCCGTTCGGAGTCAAACGATCCAGACGTTAAGGAGCGCAGTCAAAATGAACAAAGATCAAGCAAACGGCGCGTGGGATTCGATCAAGGGCAAAGCGAAGCGCATCTGGGGAGAGCTTACCGACGACGACATCATGAAGGCCGAAGGCTCGGCAGATAAGCTTTTTGGCACGATTCAGCGACGTTTTGGGGACACCAAGGAACAAATCAAGGCGAAAATCGACGCGCTTCATATCAAGTGAGCGAGCAAGACATCAACACTTTCTAAATGCATTGAGGTAATTATGTTGTGGACAATTGCAGTAGTTTTATTGGTCCTTTGGGCGCTCGGGATGGTCACTTCCTACACGATGGGTGGGTTCATCCACATTCTAATCGTAGTGGCGATTGTGATGGTTCTCGTGAACTTGATCAGCGGTAGGAAGGCAATATAGCAATAGCAAGCCCTGAGCCGAGGCAAACAACCTCGGCTGAGGCAGAATGTCACAGCGGTGTTTGCGAATTGAACGTACGGCTCTGACAGCGTCCCCGGCGAAAACCCAACGTGCAAGCTTTTCGTCGGGTGGTAAGCACGGTGCAGAGGCTGCCGGGCACCCGATCTTTCGCGAACACTTTACCGAGCATAGTAGGCGTCCGCGCATTGGCCCGCATCCTGCACTCCGTCCTGATTCCACTCAGAGATAACGGCACCAGGTGCCTTGCGGAGGTCACAATGTCATTGCAGACGCGGAGCACAGGAACGTTCAAACGGGCATTTTCGGAGCTTGAGACGGCACGGGACACCGCCAAGGTTCGAGCGCATTTGCTGACTCTCGATGCACGCGAACGCTGGCGGGAATTGGAGAGCAGTGCGGAAGCTCTCGAACAGAAGTTAGAGCGTGAGGGTGAAAAGGCTGGTGCGCTTGCTTTGGCCACGGTGGCGGAGTTGACCCACAGTCTCAAGGAGTTCATCCAACACAAGCTCCCAGGGGGAGGCAAGCTTGACGCGCCCGTTAATAGTATCATGACGCGCGATGTTCGGACGTGTTCGCCCGACGACTCCTTAAACGTACCCGCACAAATTATGTGGGAGGCAAACTGCGGAGGAGTGCCTGTCTTGGCGGACGGAAGAGCGCTTGGAATGATTACAGACCGCGATATCTGCATCGCCAGCTACATGCAGGGGCAACCGCAGACCGCGTCCACGGTCGCGAGTGCGATGTCGAAACATCTGTATACGTGTCAGGAAAACGATCCCGTAGTTCGGGTGCTTCAAGTTATGAAAGCCGAGCAAGTTCATCGTGTGCTTGTCACGGACAGCGAGGGTAAGCTGCTCGGCATCGTCGCCCTGGCTGACATTGCGCGCCAGCTGGGTTCCGTCGACGATGTAGCGCTCGCGGTGGCGATAGCGCGCGCAGTCGAG
>CAZSUA010000176.1:4931-11410 GCA_964609655.1 uncultured Polyangiaceae bacterium
ACCCTTCGGCGCAACCTGGAGCGTCGTTGCGAGGAATGATAGCTGCGTTTGCCGCCACACCAGCCGGTGTGTAGACGATGTTCACTTTATTCGGGTCGGCCGTTTGACCTGCGGGAGGCATGGGCACTGGGTAGTCACAGGTGGCTACCTTCCCGGCGATCGCTCCGAGGGCTGCCGTCAAGCCGGCAGCGAAGTCTGGAACAGTCGTCATGTCGAAGTGGCAGTACGTGGGCCCATTGTCAGAACAGCCCGGAGTTGCGGTGCCACCCGCCGTGGCAGCCTCGGACAACCAGGTGCGCTCCGTATCACTGCCCGGCACGCCAACCACGAAAGTGCCGACGCCCGCCGCCTTGGCCGCAGCGACCTCGGCGACGATTGCGGCGGTGTTCGGCGGAGTGCTGGGCCGGCCGCGGCTGCCGCGTAGGTTCACGCAGCCCAAATCCTCGCTGGGCTGACCATCGGTGATGAGAAGCAGGAAGCGCTGGCCCTGAAGCGTCGTCATTTGAAGCGCGCCAAGCGCAAAGTGATAAGCATCGTGGGTGGGCGTTGAGCCTCCCGGCCTCATTGCCTCAATCGCCGATGTGAAGGTCATGCGAGCTGCTGAAGCGGCCGGACAGCGAGTTGCTCGCAGACGTTAATGCGGGAACGGTTGACACCCACTTAGTCGCGGCACCGCGCATTCCGTTGTTCCTTGGGGCTTCCCCCATCGAGCCACTCGTATCGAGCACGATTTGAAGAACTGCCGGGAGAGCATTGGTCTTCGCCTGCCATTGGCCACACGCGCCGCTGCGAAGCATCGCAAGGCCACCGTTAGCGAGGTCAACCGGCGCTGCGTTCGCGGGATCCGTGATGCCGTCGCCGAGATCAATCCCGCTGGGCGGGAGCGCTGCGGATGTGGTGGTCATACTGGGCATGGAGCCGCCCGGACTGGTTCCAGTTCCTGAGGGTGATGTTGCAGTTATGCCGCTCCCCTTGCCCCCATCGATGGTGCTCCCGCACGCAAAAAGGCCTATGGATGACACAAATAGAACGCAACGAGTCGAGTACGCATGGCAGCGACCTTTCCAATCAAAGTTTGTCGAAGCGGAGCAGGTGTTAACCGTGGCTTACCGCTGATGTGCACACACATGTACCAGGTTGGTGAGTGTTGTGGAAGCGAGAACGGACAACTGCCCACCTCGAACACCCCGCGTTTCGACGCCTCGAATACGGCTCATTTGAATAGATGGTGAATGTTTCCGCTCCGAACGCCTCGAATTCCCAACTCAGGATAAACTTCCACCGAGATCATCGGTAGCGAGCGTCAGCTAACGCTAACCATGCACCGCTGTTCCAAAGCGCCGCATCCAACCCACTTCTTCGTGAGACAACGGCCCGCGCTCGAGCGCTTTGAGATTCTCGGCGAGCTCGGTTTCATTGGCGGCGCCTGTGAGCACCAAATCCACGTTGGCGTTGGACAGACAGAATCGGTAACAATCCCCGGCTGTCATCGGAGCGCCCTCCCACGCGGCAGGTGCTTTCAGAAGCTTTCGCCAAGAAGTCGCGGTGTACGCGACCACTGCGGACTTCCTGGCCAAAAGCTGCGGGAAAACATCGCGCTCCGCACCTGGATGGGCCGCGCTGTAGCGCAGCATGAACACATCCAATGGCGACTCCCGCGCTAACTCCCCTGCACGCACCCGATCGTGAATGGAAACCCCAATCGAACGCACCTTCCCTTCTTCTTTCAGTCGAAGCAGGGCTTCCATCGTGCCTTCCGACCAGGCGGAGGAAACCCCCAACCAAAAGAGCTGAAACACATCGATAGTGTCTATTCCGAGATCCGAAAGCAGACGCTCCGCTGCTCGTCGTATACTTCCTCCGAAGTAGCCGAAGGAGGGTCCGGTCGCCAACACCAATTCTTCCCGTCTTGCCTTAAGCGCCCGCTTGAGTGCCGGCTTCAGATGCCCAGTGCGAAGCGCTGTCCAAAAAATGTAGTTGAGCCCCTGCTCCAACGCAGCCTCAAACCCACGCTCATCGATCATGTTGCAGGCAAGGCCCAGGCGATGCACCCGTTTGCCAAAAGCAGGGACATAACGGTGGGAAAATGAATTGGCGTCCATAGGCGCCCAGTCTTTGTACCGATCACGCAAAACGGCAAGAGTGGCGCCCAACTCAGGCCAATATAACTCAGCGCGGTTCGAGGCCCAGCTCCATTGGCGTCTTTTAGCGTGTTGGCACTGTCGCTGCTGACCCGGCGTCGCAGTCCATTTCAACCGTGAATTCGTCACCATTGCTGCCGGTAACCTGAGCCAGCCGACTGCCGTCGAAACGGATGCCGAGCGACCGATCTCGCGGGCGCCCTTCAAGCTCAGCCTTCAGCAGGCCAGAGCTGGGGCAGCTTCCAGGACAGACATTGAGCGCCTCGATACTCGTTGCGAACTTGTGCGAGCCTACAGTGCCCTGAGCCGTGCCCACTACATCGACACAATGCGTGTTCGTGTTCGTGATCACGTGACGATCGGAGCTGATTTGCATGGCTTTCCCACGGCGGGAAGTACCGGTGATGTCCGCATGCGAGGTTATCTCGCGTTGATCCGAGCCCAGCTTCACATCGGCTTGAGCGGCATAGTCCAACGCGTGTCCGTTACTCGTTAAGTTACCGCTGTCCGTGATGTCGACATGCAGCTGGCACGTTCCAGCATTTGAGAAGCGCGCATTGATGCCTCCGGCAAGCAGCATCCGGCCAAAGGGACCGCTACAGGCATTGAAATCCACGTGCAAGTCGGCGCCATTCGGCGTTTTCGCGGCACAACCCGTAGGCTTCAACCAGACCGGAGCGCGCTCTGCTGCAGCTGACGCGGCAAGTGCTGGATCATCGATACAGCTTGCTTCGATAGAATCCGTCACCAGCTCACCCGCCTCACTGTTGTTGTCGCTTTGAAGCGCTGAGCTGATCACCGCATCCGCAAACTCTTGGTCGACCTGACCGCTACACCCAGCCTGCAACACAGCAGCCAAGCCAACCACAGCACCGAGCGCCACACTCCTCAGCTTGAACGAACTGTTTGGGATCATGGCTCCAATTAAAGCACGCGGCATGCCAGCCAGAATCTAGGCCAATTCTCGGCCATTCTCCAGCTGGTGTGCCAGCGTCGCAGCGTCAGTAGTGAACGGGAGTTAACGGAGCCCAACGCAAGCCAGCAATTCATTTTTACCCACCACGTTAGAGCTTTGCCTTGGAAGATGAACCCGAATTTGGCTCTCGGACCACTAGCCCGCGCCCACCACCAATCGGAATTGGAATGCTATGCGAAGCTTCCACAATTTTTCTCCGCTGGTGCTGCTGCTCGCTGGTTGTTCCAGCGTCCGGCGAGTCGCGCGATCTTTCCTTCAGTGTGGACGCAGGGAAAACCTGGAAAGCCCCCACCGGACGACCCGGCCTGTGTGGCGCCTATTTGCGCGGTATCGCCGGCAACGATTCCACGGTCGTGGTCGCGAGTGGTCAAGGCCACATCTGCTTCTCCAAGGACGCCGCAAATACGTGGGCGATCGTGCAGGTAACCGATGGCTTCACGAACCCGATCGTTTGGACGGGCACAGTGTTTCGTATCTATCAGGGTTCAAAGCTGTGGCAGAGCAGCGATGGCGAAGCCTGGACGAGCCAAAGCATCGAACCCAACAACATCTCGGTAGCCACCCCATTAATTTCATCGATTTTGGCTACCTAAAAGGCCGGAGCCTGCGCGAAGCCGTAACGGGCCACGCGAGCGTTACCCTGCGACGCTGGTACTATTTTGTTCCGATTCTATCTTGAGTGAAGTATTCCTGATCAGGCGGGACTTGTTAGGCGGGAACAGCGCAAGGTGCTCTGCCTAATTGTGCGCATCTTGATCCAAGCGGAACACAACGACGCACAGCTAGAACCAGCCCAAATGCGCGATCGCGGCGTTTCTCCGTGACCCTCCCGTGCTAACTTCAACCGAATCACTTTGGCCGCATAGTGCTAATTCTTGGTGCTACACTCTATCCCAGCACGCAGCGGTAGCCGTGGGCCCGAGTAGAGGGTTTGAGCACCGTGCCCTTGGAGCCAGTCTATGAAGCCTCTCCTCACATCCATCGCCCTCGTGGCGACCCTCCCGCTGCTGATTTCCTGCACGGGCAGCGCGCAAGATAGTTCCCGACGTCCCGGCACTGGACCGGGCAGCAATGGCCAGGGCGCGTCTACAGCCAACGGCACAGGTGCTTCCCCCGGCACGCCTGGCAGCGGCGGGAACGGCACGGGGAATGGCAGCGGCGGTGCAGGCACAGGCACTGGCAGCAGTGCCAACGCGAGCGGCGGGAACGGCACGGCTTCGGGAGCCCTTGCGCAGGTTCCTGGGATTCGGCGGCTCAGCCACAATGAGTACAACCACACCGTCCTCGACATGCTGCAGACCGCGCTCGTCACTCGAGCGGGTGACGCAATCACGAAGGGTATCGCCGATGGCTTCACGCAAGACTCTTCCGTGGATGGCTTCGATAATTCTCGAACGGCGCTTGGTGTCACGCCCAGCTTGGCCGGTCAGTATGCGGACGCTGCGGAAAAGCTCGCAGCCGAAGCTCTGACGGCGGGCAAACTCACGGCACTGGCGCCGTGCGCCGGCGGCGCTGAAGACGTGTGTGCGAGCGATTTTGTGAGGACCTTCGGGCAGCAATTGTTCCGGCGCCCGGTAGCTGCAGATGAGTTGACGCGCTACGCCACCCTCTTTGCCACGGAGCGCACACGGAGCGACTACGCCACGAGCATTCGACAGCTCTTGGAAACGATGCTGCAAACGCCCGCATTTCTCTACCGTTCTGAATACGGCACGCCCGCTTTGGCCGGTACCCGAGTGCTGACTGATTACGAAACGGCGTCGCTACTTTCGTACATGTTGTGGAGCTCGCCTCCCGACGCAGAGCTCACGGCGGCAGCAGCTGCGGGCACACTGGCCACCACCGCTGGGCGCGAAACAGCCGCGCGCCGCTTACTCCAATCACCCCGCGCTCGCTTACCCCTCCAGTACTTTGTGACGGAGTGGACGGGTACAAGTCGGTTGGCCTCGGTTATCAAAGATGCCGCGACCTACCCAATGTTCGACGCCACGATGCGGCAGAGCCTGCTGGATGGCCAAGAGGCTTTCATTAAGAAGACGACCTGGGATGGTGATGGCAGCATCGCGACGTTGCTCACCGGCGACGCAGGCATGCTCACGCAACCTTGGCTTTTGACCGTGCACGCCCACCCTGACGAGTCTTTTCCGATCGCTCGCGGAAAACTGGTTCGCACACGGCTTCTCTGCCAAGAGCTGCCTGTTCCACCTAAGAACTTGATGGTGGTGCCGGTGGCCAAGGATCCGAATGCAACCACTCGCCAGCGTTTTACGGCACACTCCAACAACCCTGCTTGCGCCGGATGTCACGTGCTGATCGATCCGATTGGCTTTGGCTTTGAACGCTACGATGGCATCGGACAGTACCGCGCCATGGAAAACGGCCTGCCCGTTGATGATTCGGGCGAACTCACTGCAACCGAAGATGCCAATGGACCTTTCCATGGGCCCGGCGAACTCGGGACCAAGTTGGCTGCCAGCGCCGAGGTGCAACGCTGCGTGGGTCGCCAGGCATTCCGCTACGTGTACGGCTACAGCGCGGGCGCAGCTGAAATTGCTGAGCTCAGCCCCGTGCTCGCCGACCTGAAGACGGCGAACAACAATATTCGAGAACTCTTCGTGCTTTTTGCCAAGAGCCAACAGTTCGTCACCCGAACGGCCACCCCTTAACCGCACCAGGAGCCATCCGATGTCCCCTTCTCGTTCATTGCTTCGTCGTCGTGAGCTTTTAGGCGCCCTCGGCGCCGGCGCCTTCTTAGCTGTTCCCGTGTTTCGCCAAAGCCTCGCGGAAGCGCAAGGCGCAGCGCCCAAGCGAGCCATCTTCGTACAATGGCCCGACGGCGTACCTTCGGCTTGCTTTCAGCTTGGTATGTGCGGAGCCGACGGGCTACCGGACCTCAAGTACTTCGACTTCGATGGTCAGCTGGCATCCTTTGCCGCTCTCAAAGCCGACACCATCATACTGAATAATCTTCGCGCCGTCGCCGCCGAGAAGAACAGCGCGGAAGGCCACGAAGCAGGCATGGCTAGCCTGCTCACGGGCAGAAGCAGCAGAGGCGGCACCTCAGTGGACCAGTACATCGCCAAGCAAGTGGGCAACCTCACACGTTTCTCAAGCCTCCAGTTTGCCGGGTATCCCTATGGCGGCGGCGGACCACAGGACCGTATTTCCTATGCGGATGGTTTCGATCTCGCGCCCGAGCCTGACCCTGTGGCGATGTTTGAAAAACTGTTCAGCGGGGCCCAGCCCGCGCCCGGCGGCGGCGCTCCGGATCCCGCCATCGCGCTCAGACTCGCTCAAAAGAAGAGCACCTTGGACTTCCTGAAGGCCGAGATCACAGCCGTTGAAGGCGCTACGGGAGCGGC
>CAZSUA010000177.1:0-11345 GCA_964609655.1 uncultured Polyangiaceae bacterium
CGCTGCGAGCCCCTCGCCTCGCCCCTCCGTCGAGGTGTTGCCGGACGATGCTCACAACCGCGAGCTGATTGCGAACGTGCATCCACAGGGCTGGGAAAACCCGAAGCCCAACGGGCGCTACAACCTCGTGGTCATCGGTGGCGGAACAGCAGGACTGGTCTCGGCCATGGGCGCTGCTGGCCTCGGCGCGCGTGTGGCCTTGATCGAGCGTCATCTCTTGGGCGGCGACTGTCTTAACTATGGCTGCGTTCCGTCGAAGGCGTTGATTCGTGCTGCGAGGGCCGTGTTCGATGCGCGAGAGGTCTCATCGTTCGGCGGCAAAACGCCCGAACCCATATCGGTCGACTTCGCCGGCGCGATGGCGAGGATGCGCAGGCTGCGCGCCGACATCGCGCATCACGACTCGGCGAAGCGCTTCACCGACAGCGGGATCGATGTGTTCCTCGGCGACGCAAAGTTCGTGTCGCGGGAGGAGGTCGAGGTCGCGGGCGCGCGGCTTCGGTTTGCGCGCGCAGTCATCGCGACCGGAGCGCGCGCCGCAACGCTTCCGCTCCCCGGCCTCGCGGAGGCTGGATTCCTGACGAACGAGACGGTCTTCTCATTGACAGTGCTGCCGAAGCGGCTGGCCGTCATCGGCGCAGGCCCAATCGGCTGTGAACTGGCACAGGCCTTTCGACGCTTCGGAAGCCAGGTGACGATCCTCAGCGTCGACGCCCGCGTGCTGCCTCGGGAGGACCCCGACGCCGCGAACGTATTGCAGGCGCAGCTCGCCCTTGAGGGGATCGAGCTCGTTCTCGGCGCCAAGCTCACGCGCGTCGCGGGAGATCTCGAGAGTAAGAAGATCTCCTTTGATCGCGGTCGGGGCCCGGAGGAGCTCACGACGGACGCCATTCTTGTCGGTGTCGGACGCGCACCCAACGTGGAGGGGCTCGGCCTCGAGGCTGCCGGGGTGAGCTTCGATCGTGCAGGCGTGAAAGTCGACGATCGCCTCCGGACGGCGAACCCTCGCATCTACGCCGCGGGGGACATCTGTAGCCCCTATAAATTCACACACGCCGCTGACGCGATGGCGCGCGTGGTGCTGCAAAACGCGCTGTTCATGGGCCGCAAGAAGGCCAGTTCACTGATCATCCCATGGAGCACGTACTGCGATCCGGAGATCG
Organism: uncultured Polyangiaceae bacterium; assembly: GCA_964609655.1. GTDB lineage: Bacteria > Myxococcota_A > Polyangia > Polyangiales > Polyangiaceae > JBBRRP01. The sequence continues at coordinate 1,164 of CAZSUA010000177.1, forward strand.
CGCACGTCGGGCTCTACGAACAGGAGGCAAAGGAGCGCGGGCTTTCGGTGAAGACGTTCACGGTCCAGCTTGAAGACGTCGATCGTGCGGTGTTGGACGGCGAGACGAAGGGCTTCGCGCGGCTCCACGTCGACGAGCGGAACGGTCGCATCCTCGGTGCCACAGTCGTGGCTCGTCACGCGGGCGAGATGATTGGCGAAGTGTGCCTCGCAATGACCGAGGGGCTCTCCGCGGGCTCACTTTCAAAGACCATCCATCCTTACCCGACCCAAGCGGAAGTGTGGAAGCGCCTCGGTGACGGCTACGCTCGAACGCGGCTCAAGCCCTGGATTAAGCGCCTCTTCGAGCGCTACTTCGGGTGGCGCCGATAGGCGTGGGGTGTTGCTTATGGAGTCTTGCGATACAACGTTGTGCATCTTCGTGAAGGCGCCACGTGCTGGTAACGTGAAGACGCGTCTCGCGGCGAGCATCGGTTTGGATGCTGCTGCTCGCCTGGCTGACGCCTTCTTCTGGGACACGCTCGCTCTCGCCGAGCAGCTCACCACGCTCTGCGTGGTGGTGGCGCTGTCGGGAGATGAGGCGCTGTTTCCGACGCTCCGTGATCGCGCCGTGATCTGGTCGCAAGGCGAAGGTGATCTTGGCGCTCGTCTCGCAAGGAATCTACGACGAGCGCTGACCGAGAGGCCCCGCGCTCTGGTCATCGGGACCGACTCGCCCGGTCTTCCCGCGACGCTCATTGCGCAGGCACGCGCGGCCCTCGACACGCACGACGCCGTGCTTGGCCCCGCCGCCGACGGCGGCTTCTATCTGCTCGGGATGAGGACGTGCCCAGAAGGGCTGCTGGTAGGTCTGCCCTGGAGCGCCGGCAACACGCTAGAGAAGACTCTGACGCGTCTGGAAGAACGTGGGCTGACCGTAAAGCTCCTGCCCCCATGGTTCGACGTGGACCTGGAGCGCGACCTCGAACGCCTGCGCACCTTGCTCAGCGCTGGAGAGATCCACGCGCCGGCCACCTGTCGGGTCCTTGGGATTCATCCCGGGGTGGTGGGTCTATGAAAACGGCGGCCGGGCGAACCGCAACGAGCTCGAATGCTGCGCGACCACGAGTCTCCGTGGTCATGCCAGTGCTGAACGAGGAGCGGCGGATCGTACGGGCCCTCGATAGCGTGTTCGCCGTCGCTTCCGTCCACGAGGTCATCGTCGTCGATGGTGGCAGCACCGACGCGACCGCCGACCTCGTACGCGCCCGTTCCCGCGCCACGTTGATTTGCGCGGAGCGCGGACGTGCAAGACAGATGAACGCGGGGGCCGGTGCGGCGGGCGGCGACGTGCTGCTGTTTCTGCATGCCGACGTGACACTGCCGAGCGACGCGGTCTCATGGGTGGAGAGCGCTCTCCGCGATCCCGCTATCGTCGCAGGCGCCTTTCGCACCTGGACGGTCGCGGACGACGGCGAGGCACCTATTTGGGCCCCTCTCCTGCATCTCGCCGATCTGAGGTCCCGCTACACAGGCCTGCCGTATGGCGACCAGGCCCTTTTCGTACGTGCCGCCGTGTTCCAGCGCCTTGGCGGATTCCCCGACCAACCGCTCATGGAGGACCTCGAACTGAGCCGGCGGCTCCGTGCGGTCGGCAGCGTCGTCACGGTGCCTGCCTCCGTGCGTGTTTCCGGAAGGCGCTTTCTGGCCAGGCCCGTGTACGACACTTTCCTTGTGAACGTCTTCCCCTTGCTCTATCGGATGGGGATCCCGCCACGCGTACTCGCGAACTTCTATGGGAACACGCGCTGATGGCCGTCCCTGATTCTCATCTTGTTGCCGTCGCGGTGCTCGGCACCCTAGCCGTCATCTTCTTTTCGGTGGAGAGGGTCGCACCGCTGCGCCCGCGTCGCGCCCCGCTCCTTCGTCGTCTTCTCGTGAACGCCGTCATCTCGGCGTCGGCTCTTGGCGCTGCCGTCGTGGCCGTGCGGCCCGCGGCGGCGGCGGCGTTCGCGTGGACCTCGGACGCGCACTTTGGGCTCGTGCAGTTCATCGATGCGCCCGCAGCGATCCGCGCTGCGGCAGCCTTCGTGCTGATGGATTTGTCCTTCTATTACTGGCACCGGCTCAACCACCGCCTTCCCCTGCTCTGGCGCTTCCACAACATCCACCACCTCGATCCCGATCTGGACGTCAGCACCTCGTTCCGTTTCCATTTCGGCGAGGTGGGGCTGTCTGCCTGCTTTCGCGCGGTGCAGATCTTGCTCATCGGCCCGTCGCTCGGCGCGTACCTCGCCTACGAGTTCGTGTTTCAGGCCAACACGCTCTTCCAGCACAGCAACATCAAGCTGCCGGTCAAGGTCGAGCGGATCTTGAATCGACTCTTGGTCACGCCTCGCATGCACGGCATCCACCACTCGGAGATTCTGCGCGAAAACCGTTCGAACTTCGGCGTCGTCTTCCCGTGGTGGGATCGCATCCACCGATCGCTCCGGCTCAACATTCCCCAGTCGCGAGTCTCGATCGGCGTCGCAGGTTACTCGCTTCCCGAGGACAACGGGGTCTGGAGGGCACTCGTGATGCCGTTCCGCCGCCAGCGCGACTACTGGACGGCTCCCGACGGAAGGCGGCCCGAGCGCGACGAAGCGGTTCTCGGCGAGCTTCCGTCGCGGATGGTGGAGTAGCTTGCCATGAGCCAGCCCGCCGACGACAAGTCCAAGCAGCCCCTGCGGAGCTGGCTGCGCTTACCTCCGTCGCGGATGTGAGACATTTATTTCGTGGGCTCGAGGCTCAACTCCAAAAGGAGAAAGGTCTGCCAGCGTGGCTCCGGAGCCGACCTACCAGCGTGCGTTTTGCGCTGGTCTTGGGTGTCACGGGAGCGCGGTCCGCGCTTGAGATTGTGCGGAGCCAGCAGGTCGCCGAAGTTCTCTTGGGCGTTGGTTGGGTTTTGGGATGGTTGCTGTGGCGCAGGATGAGTCAAACCACATCTGCGCGGCCGGAAGGCGAGTGGGGGTGACGTTGAGCGAGGCTCCCTTTGAAGCCATAGCACGTGCGGGATTGGACTCTCTGGCACCTCGTTCTCACGATGCTCGTAGTACCCACGGCGAGGTTCCCCAGTTCGCACATCGGTGACCTCGGTACGAAGCTCCCGAGCGTCCAGCGCCTTCAAGAGGGCGTCCATAATCCGTAGAGCCCGCCCGGCGCGCACCCGGTAGGTGAAACACTTTCGGTCTTGCGAGGACTAAACTTCACTCGCCCCATTCAACCCAGCGAGCGAACCAGCAAAGGACGGACTATGAACTTGAACGGAAGCCTCTTGGTCGCCAAAGTTGCCAAGCTCAAGAGGGCACCAACGCTCAACCGGGTGCCAAGGCCGCGGGCGCTAGTGGTGACGAGCTTGTCCCTCTGGGGCATTGCCCTCGGCGCAGGCATCGTCGGTGGGCTAGCTCAGCCGGCCTTCGCGCTGTGCGCAGCCCTCGCTGCCGTAGTGCCCCTGCGCGCCACGGCGCCCGCACGCGAGCGAGGACTCCTCGTCGCGTATGCGTTCGGCGCGTGGAGCTTATTTGGCTTGGGCCCCGTGGTCACCATCGCCGAACCGCTTGGAGGTCCCTACGGCGGCTCGCCCGTGCTGTTTGCCTGTGGCCTGATTGCGGCCGGCTTCCGGATCTGGGCTCTGAGCTCGGGAGCCACGGGTGCTTGGCTCCGCGCCGAGGCTGAGCGCGTTTCTAGCAGCATTTTAGCAGAACTTTCGACGAGGTGCGCATTGAGGAGCTGGCCCCGACTCGTGCGGTCGCACGGTTTCGAACCAGTCGCCCTTCAAGCTGTCGGGCGCTCTATGGGCTCAATCCGGCCACCTTGGACCTGAGTGCGACCGATCCGAACATGGCTGAAGGGCAGCTGTCGGTAGACCACGAAGTCCCGCTGGAGGACTTGGTCCCGCTCGCTGAGTACACGTGGGTGGCCCGGGCGACGGACGCAGAAGGGCGCGTTTACGAGAGCGGCCCTCAAGCGTTTGAAACCCCAGCGGCCGCCATGACAGAGGCCGTGACGAACGTGGCTCTCGCGACGGCTGGGACCAGCGTCACGGGAAAGAGTAGCAACTGGGCGAACGGCCCGGACGACGGCGCGTTCGGCGCACTCAACGCGATCGACGGAGTCATGGCGACGGAGTGGTCAAGCAACGGCGACGGGGACGGAGCCTGGCTTGAGCTCGACGTCGGTCAGCCGCGCGACATCGTCGCTTTCGGATTTCGAAGCAGGATGATGAGCGATGGCACATCCATCGCGACCAGCGTCGAGCTCGTAGTGAACGGCTCGACCCGCCTCGGGCCGTTCGCAACGCCTGACCACACACGACTCTACAAGTTCGACTTCGCTGAATCGCAGTTGACCCAGCACGTTCGACTCGAGATCCGAAGCTCAACGGGCGGAAACACCGGCGCGCGCGAAGTGCAGCTCTATTCCCGCCCGTGAGACAGCTGCAAGCGCCATCAACGCGGCCTGACAGGAACAACTGCCGCGTCCACAAATGTGTAACGGCTTGCCGGGGACGGAGACGGCAACAGCATGAAGATCACACCGAAAACTCTCCTCATCCCACTTTTTGTCGCGACGTTCGGCGCGCTGGCCTGCGAGGAGAAGAAGTCTGAGAACCTCGCGCCGGTCGCATCGGCTCTGGAGCCGGCGAAGCCGGCGGCGCCTCAGTCAGTGAGCTTTTCCGTTGATGCGGCCTCGAGCAAGGTCGCTTTCTTGATGGAGGCTCCGGTGGAAAAGATCAGCGGGGACGTCCCTGGTTCTCTCGAAGGTGAACTGTTCGTCGACCTCGGCGACGTGACGAAATCGACAGGGCTGGTCAAGGTCGATCTCGACAAGCTGACGCTCTACCAAGAGAAGCGTGACGACGAGAAAGGTCAGTTCGGCGAACGCAAGAAGAACGACATGCAGAACCAGCATGCACGCACCTGGCTTGAAATCTCGTCAGATACACCGGAAGAAACGAAGAAGCTCAACCGCTTCGCTGAATTCCGGATAGCGCGCCTTGAGGCGCCTTCTCAGACAGATATCCAAACGATGACGGGCAACGAACGCAAGGTAACGGCCACCGCGGTCGGTGACTTCCGCCTTCATGGTCGGAAGAGCGAGAAGCGAGCCAAGATTGAAATCGTGTTTCAATTCGCTGGCGACAAGCCAACGTCGATCCGTATTCGCACGGTCGAACCGCTTGCGATTGGGCTCGAGGAGTTCGATGTGCGCCCGCGCGAAGCGTTTGGCAAGCTCGCGCAGAAAACGCTGAGCGCTCTAGGCAGTAAGGTCGCCCAGACGGCGCCACTCCAGATCGAATTCACGGCCAACGCCAAGTAAGTCCACGGTGCTTCGCTGTCCTGAATGACTTGAAGGCAAGCCGTGAAATTGCTCCGGAACGCGTAACCGCTTCCGGAGATCTCCGTATTGGGGGGGGCTCGAAACCGAGCAACGCAACACGAAGGAGTGGAAAATGACGAGTAAAGTATTCATTTGGGGTCTGTCGGTCCTCACCATGAGCGCCTGCAGCAGTAATGACACGTCAAGCAACGCTGGCGCGGGAGGCGGCGCTTCAGCGCCCGTGCTCACCGCCGCCTCAGCCGACACAAAGGTGCTCTGGGGTGATATTTCCGGTTATGCGAAATGGGGCCAATTTCCCCAGAGCACGGAGCTCACGTTGTCCAAGACGCACAACAACATGTTCGTCGTCTCGTATATCAACGCCGTGGTCACGAAGGCCGTGGCTGACGGCACGGTGCCACTGCCGGACGGGGCCATCATCGTCAAAGAGAACTACGCGAAGAAGGATGATCCCATGCCCATGGCGCTCACGGTCATGAGCAAGATGGGGCAGGACTGGTACTGGGCTCAGGGTACGCCCGACGGCAAGGTATTCGTGGGCCCCGACGGACCGCTGGAAGGCAAGAACGTCGGCATGTGCGTGATGTGCCACGGCGCAGCGACGAACAACGACTCGGTTTTGACGCACACGTTTTAGGGTTGAAAGGACCCCGGTAATGACCTGCCGGGCTCTCGGCTCTCGGCTCGCGCGGCGACCATCGAGTATGTGCCGGCATGGTTCCTGCTCTCCATTGAGTCATGAAAGGTCACCCAAGTGAAGGCGCCGATCGGCGACGCGCGCGAGGAGCTCGAAGTGGCGTTTAATCGAAGCTTGTGGAACGGGGGGATGCCAGGAGGCGCGTGCGCAGACTATCCGGGTGCCGATGCTCGACCTGCAGAGGGTGCGCTCCTCGCGAAGCTCCTCGCTGGCGACGCAGCGGCCTTTGCGGGCCTGAAAGCCCAATACCACAACCGGCTCGTTCGATCGGCGAGGCAGTTCGTTGCCGACGACTCAATTGCTGAGGAGGTTGTTCAGGACACCTGGGTCGGCGTTATCAATGGCCTACCAAGGTTCGAAGGGCGCTCGACGCTCAAGACCTGGATCTTTCGCATCCTAACCAATCGGGCGAAAACGCGCGGTGTGCTGGAGCACCGAACCGTGCGGCTTTCCGCCCTTTCAGAGGAAGACAGTAACGGCGAGGCTGCAGTGGAAGCGGGACGATTCAGACCGAACGGCATGTGGGGTGTTCCGCCACGGAGGTGGCAAGACGACACACCCGAAAAGCTGATGATGACGGCGCAGGCCGTCCGACACATCAGGCGCGCCATCGCAGCCCTGCCGTCGAACCAGCGGACGGTTGTGACCCTCCGGGACATCAATGGGCTCGGATCTGGCGAGGTCTGTAGCCTCCTTGAAATTTCGGAGAGCAATCAGCGCGTGCTCCTGCATCGTGCCCGCTCGAAGCTCCGAGCTGCGCTCGCGGAGTACGTGGAACGGACGTGAGACTGTCGCCGAAAAGGAACAGAGGTCTTGGTGCCGCCGGCGGCTAAGCGCCGGTAGGCGCGCTCTTCATCCGTTGTCACCAAAGCCGGGATACAGCGTCATGCCGCCGTCGATGAACAGCGTCGTCCCGGTGATGTAGTCGGCCTCATCGGAGGCGAGCCAGACGGCGGCCTTGGCGACGTCTTCGGGTTCGCCGATCCGGCCATACGGGATGAGCTTGAGCAGCGCCTTGAGCTTCTTCGCATCGTTCCAGACCTTCTCGTTGATCGGCGTCTTGATCGCACCCGGCGCGATGGCGTTGATGCGAATGCTGTTCGCGGCGACCTCCTGTGCCAGCGTCTGCATCAGCAGCTTCATGCCGCCTTTGGAGGTCGCATAATTGACGTGCCCGCCCCAGGGGATGCGCTGGTGCACCGAGCTCATGAATAGGATCTTGCCGGCTGCGCGCGACACCGGCGAACGACCCTGCGCGAGAAAGAGCCTGATGGCTTCGCGCGCGCACAGGAACGCGCCAGTGAGGTTGGTGTCGATCACCGTGCGCCATTGGTCGACCGTCATCGCGGTCACGGCGGCATCTTTCTGCAAACCCGCGTTGGCGGCGAGGATGTCGAGGCGGCCGAAGGTCTTGGTGAATCTTTCGAAGATGCGCTGCACGTCCGCTTCCTTCCTAACGTCGCCTTTAAGCAGCACCACCTCACCGCCTTCATTGCGGATGGTTTTGGCGAGCGCCTCCGCGGCGGTCGCGCCGCGATGGAAATTGATGCCGACCGCTGCGCCAGCCCTAGCAAACGCGGTGACGAGTCCGGCACCGATGCCGGAATCCCCGCCGGTGACGAGCGCTTTTTGTCCTTCGAGAGGTTTCAAAGAATTCATTCGTGGTCACCGAAAATATGCAAGCAAACTCAGGGTAACGTTCACAAATCACTCCTCAGCTTTCCCCACGCGCGACGCCCCCTTTTTTCTTCAACGCGTCTTTCGCAAGGCGGGTCAGGTACACGGTCACCGCCGCCGTGGCGACCAGTCCCACTCCCAGCAACACCCACTGTTGCGTCGTGATTTGTTGGTCGCCAGCCAGCGTCGCTTTGCCGACGTAACCCAGGTAAACGTAAAGGATGCTGCCGGGGGCCATGCCGAAAAAGCTGGCCAGTACGCAGGGCCAGAATTTTACTTTTGTCAGCCCAAAGAAATAATTGGCGAGGTTGAACGGCACCAGCGGACTGAGGCGCAACAGGCCAACGATCTTCCAGCCATTCTCACCGACGGCTTCGTCGATGGCCGAAAACTTTTCGTTCTGCTTCGCCTGCTTCTCGATGGCGCCACGCGCCAGATAACGCGCCACGAGAAACGCCAGCGCCGCGCCCACTGTCGCGCTGCCCAGGGCCACGGGGATGCCCCAAAATCCAAAAGCCACGCCCGCCGCCAGCGTGAGGAGCGAGCCGGGAAAGAACAACAGGACGCCCAGAATGTAGCCGCCGACAAACAGCGCCACACCCAGCGCCCCTTTTTCTTGGATCCAATGGGTGAACTGTTCGATCCATTCGCCAAAGGGCAGGAAGCGCGACGCGACGAACAACCCGATGACGGCGACTCCAAGCGCCGCCCATTTCCAGACGGCTGTGCTTTTGCCGGCGGGTTTCTTACTCACGAACTCCCTCACCGACCATCGTCAGTGCCTTTCCTGTTTGCTTCTCCAGCACGATCTCGTTCGGAGGAGCGCCGCTCGGCTCGCGCTGCCGTTTGCAGGAAATGATCAACACGGCTACCGCGACCAGCGCGGCCAACCAAAGATTCGTGGTCTTGCAATTATTGCCGAAGTGGTCGCGCATATCCGCCTGCGAACCAATGCAGGAGCGATGCCAGAACAAGGGGTCCCCCGAGATTCCATCCCGGGTGGCGACCAAGTACACTCTCCTTGAGCCCTCACCTCGCGTCCCTGCACCGCGTCGAAATGTCCCGGTGTGGGCGTTATGTCGACTTTGTCAGACGCCACTCAACCGTGTTGCAGTTAGCAGAACGGAACGGGTTTTGCTTAAGGTGAAGGATGCCGAACAACCGCAGTTCAAACAAGGAATCGCGATGAAGGAAGAGAACACAACAGAATCGACAACGGACTAATGGTGAATTCGGCAAAACCGCAGGATTCAGGCCTCATCCAGTTGCAGCCGTTCGAGGAGCAGAATCAAAAACTTGAATCCAATGTCCATCCACCCGAATGGCAAAATCCTATCCCAAAAGAATGCTACCAGTTGGTGGTCATCGGTGCGGGAACAGCGGGGCTGGTAACTGCGGCTGGCGCGGCTGGCCTAGGTGCTCGCGTTGCGTTAGTCGAGCGAGAACTGATGGGTGGCGATTGTCTAAACGTTGGCTGCGTTCCGTCCAAAGGGCTCATCGCGGCGGCACGCGTGGCGGCTACGGTTCGGGACGCGGAGGCGTTTGGTGTTCATGTTCCCGACGGCAGTTCCGTTGATTTCGGCAAGGCGATGCAGCGGATGCGAAGCAAACGCGCTTCGATCAGTAAGGCGGATTCCGCCAAACGGTTCACCGACCTTGGCGTGGACGTGTATTTCGGGGAGGCGCGATTTGAGAGCAACGGGACTGTCTCAGTTCAAGCAAGGGATGGCACCTCTACCACACTGAATTACAAAAAGGCGGTCATCGCCTCAGGCGCCCGCGCTTCCGCCCCGCCAATCGATGGTTTGGATTCCATCGAGTATCTGACCAACGAGTCTTTGTTTTCATTAACTGAAGCTCCCAAACGACTGGGCGTGGTCGGTAGCGGCCCCGTCGGTGTCGAGATGGCGCAGGCGTTTCAACGTCTTGGCAGCGAGGTCTTTCTGTTCGAGCGTGGTGATCAGGTTCTGTCGCGTGAGGACTCCGATGCAGCAGCCGTGGTTCAAAGGCAGTTGGTCAAGGATGGCGTTCGGCTTGTGCTGCACGCCAAGGGCATGCAGTTAAGTTCAGCCGATGACGGTTCAGTGAACGTAAACGTAGAGATCAACCAGAAGGCTGAGCCAACTAAGTTCACCGTAGACAAGCTGCTGATTGCAGTTGGCCGCGCGCCCAATGTCGATGCTCTGAATCTCGAAGCGGTGGGCGTCGACTATGACAAGAAGGGCGTCAAGGTCAACGATCACTTGCAGACAAGCAATGCCAACGTCTTCGCCGCCGGAGATGTCTGCTCAAAGTACCAATTCACTCACGTCGCAGACTTCCATGCGCGAATCGTTATCCAGAATGCACTGTTTGCGGTTGGACCGTTCGGCAAGAAAAAAGCCAGCGATCTCATCATTCCCTGGGCGACCTATACCTCACCCGAAGTCGCACACGTAGGAATGTATC
>CAZSUA010000178.1:0-11326 GCA_964609655.1 uncultured Polyangiaceae bacterium
ATCATCCGGTGAGCCCACGATGTAGCCCGCCAGCCCCGCCTCACCCGCAACCGCGATCCGGAGTCGCATGCCCGCGAGATCATCACCTGTTCGGAGCCAGGTCGCTACCAAGGGTGAGGTAACGGTTACCTTGCGACTCACGTGCAGGTCACCCACGGTCGCGCTGACAGTTGCCAAACCTTCAGCAAGGCACTTGATCTTCCCTTGCTCGACCGCTCCTACTGTTGCGGGCTCGACAGACCACTGGATCGGAACCTGCATGGCCCCGCCCTTCGTGTCCAGCACTTGAGCCTGGATCGCTACACTCGTGCCTTCGCGACACATGTCCGGAACCTTTACCACGATCTCGCGAGCCTTGGGCCCACACGAGAGAGCGAGCAAGACAGGGAGGCAGAGTATTGTGCGCCTGTTCACTGGTCCTCATCTCCACACTGGCTCGTGATGCAACCAGAGAAACAGCCCGCTTGATCCCTGATACCCCAACCGGAGCAACCCATGCGGCACCTTGCGACACATTGGCGCCGTGCGGCTGCCGCCTCCTTCCCTTCTTGCTTTCGCTGGTCTGCCGCCTCTCGGGCCTTCTCCTCCCGGGCCTTTCGCTCGATCGCTTGCTGCAACTTGAGCGCTCGTTGCTCGCCAGTTTCGAGCGCCTGTCTCGCCTCTTTGACGTTATGACCCTTGGGAAATGCATCCAAGTACCAACCTACAGGACCGCACGCCCGCCGGATCTCGTCTGGCGTTTCGTACTCTTGCTTCGTGCATTCGTCGAGCTTGAGCGCGGACCAGTTATGCTCGTCCGCCAAGTCACCCAATCGTGCATGTGAACCCGCGAGGGCGGCCCTGGCCTCTTTCGCATGGGGTCCATCCGGATAATTCAATATGAACTTCTTCACCCCTTCACACGCGTCCGCCTTGATCGGGTTCGCGCATGCCGCAACTGCCGCTTCCCGAAATGCCGCTTGTTCCCGCTGCAAATATAGGGGTCGGAGCCCGACCTGGCCCGACACGTTGCCCTGGATCCGAATTTCAAGCCGCGCTCCCGAGCCTGGAATCACGATGGAGGCCGGGACCACTTGGGCAAGATCAAGTTCTAACTCGCCACTCGCGTCTGTTTTCCCGAGCGCGAATGACTGGCCTGCTGCCACCCCCACAATTTCCTGATTTACCAACAAGGTGTTTCGACATGCCACGCCCCACCGCTCGATCTCACCTGGCACGTTTGTGCGTTCACGAGTTTCGGTTGAGCCGCTGGCCCGGATCGCATCCACGATCGCGACCGTGCCGGCCAGGATACCGGCCCCGATCATGGTGTAGCCATACAGCTTCTCTGTCGCGGGCCCCGTCGCGTTATACGTGCGAGACTGGCGATCATCCGGGTAGGTGTTCCTTGCGTCGGCAAGCAAGATCCCACCAGTGCCGATCGAGACCGCGCCCGCGCCGACCAGGAGCCAATCCAGGGCGGGCATTTGGTTGTAGGATTCGACCCTGGTCGTGCGATCCACGAGCCGGCCTTGCCGGATATTGCAAGCTCGCGAGACCGTGATGGTGAGGCGGGTCCCCTCCTGCTCCACTTCTGCCACTCCACCCAGGGCCGGAACCTGGACTGGTTCGGCTCGTATGAGTCGATCCTGATTGACCGGTGGTCTTTGCCCTACGGGCGTGCAGGCCTGACCTAGCAGCACTACGAGCCACATTACGGCCCTGTTCCCTTTGCTTATGCGCATCTCAGTTCCCTCAAGCTAGACAAAACTAGTCCTATACGACTCTGTTTTCACCGAGTCAACACGCGTCACCTGCCCGTGTGGCAACCCGGACCGAAACTGCCCTGCGAACAATCGGGCTCCGAATCCAGGAGTTGCGTCGCGACAGGGGCGAAACCCAGGAATCCTTTGCGGGCCGGCTCGGCATGCTGGCTCCCAACTATGCCCGAATCGAGCAGGGGCGAGCTAACGTGACGATCGATACGCTGGTCCGGGTCGCGAGTGGGCTCAAGGTCGAGTTGAGCGAATTGTTTGTTCAGCCGAGAACCAAGCGAGCCAAGCCGGGCCGGCCACGCAAAGCCGGGTAAGGGATCGAGCCAGATCCCGTGCCTCGCGGGAGCCACTTGCATGCTCACCCGTTACCTCGCCTGCCCTGCCTGAATGCCCAGCCCGCTACCAGGTCAAGTGCATGAATGAAGCGTGCTGAACTGGCTTCTTCGAGCTGCAAGTACTGGTGCCAAGCTTGCTCCGTCACGACGGGCCTGAGCTTCTGCTGGAGGCGACGGATTCGCCGGCTATGCCGATCTTGCTCAGGATCGCGATCCAGGACCTGGCTCAGGACGGTTGAGAGGGCCTGGGGGTCGCGGAGGATCGACCTGTTGAGCAGGGGCAGTTTGGGTTTGGGCTTCCGCATGCCTGGGGAACGAGCGTGGGGTGCGGGATGTTGACCTTGGGCTGCGGGATTTGGTTGATTGAACTGGACCCGCGATCGACGACTTGGTCCGAGCACTCCAGCTCATCATCGCGGCTTCCTTGCGTTCCGTCCGCCCTGCCCGAAAGCCCAGCGGGTCACCCGGTCGAGCGAGTCGCTGAATCGCCTGACCTGCAGTTCTTCGAGTGTAAGTAAAGTTTTCCACACCTGAGCCGAAACCTGGAGCCGGACCTGGCCTTGCAGTCGTGCGATCTGGCGAGCCCGGCGAGCAAGCGTGGGATCCTGGCCGAGCAGGCTGTCGAGTGCTCCCGTGAGGGCTTGCCTGCTATTTAGGATTTGGCGCGTGAGATCGGGCGGACGGGGTCGAGGCATCGATCACGGGAACGCTGATGCGTCTGGCAAAATTGACACGCGCGGCAGACCGCTCGAAACGCTAGCGATGAATTTCGGACACTATGGGGTCGAGGAAGCGGCCCTAGAATTCTCAAACTGGCTCTAATGGTCTTCGGCGAGAGACGAGGAGCAACACCAGACTACCGATCAATGAGGCAAGGCAGGGTTCGGATCGGGTATAGTTATGCTTTCGGGGATAATCTGAAGCCGGCATGGAGCCACGCTCGGTCAATCGGTCCTCGAACCGCGCCCCAGCTTGGCCCCCTTTTTGGGTTTCCGCCCCGCTCTTGGAGCCGAAGCTTTGCGCTTTTCCAGGCGAGGTGTGCTCAAACGTGAGCCCGGCGCGTCGACCAAATCCGCCACTGTTACGCCAAACTGTTCCGCAAGCTCAAACAGGACCTGGACCGATGGGTTCCTGAGGCCTCGCTCGATTTCTTGGTAGTAGCGGAGCGTGACTCCATCGACCTCCTCCTGGGTCTTCCCAGCCAGGTGTCGAGCGTGACGAACGTTTGCCCCGAGCAGCTTCTGGAACGAGGTGAAATCCACGCCCTGAACGTCCCAGTTGACATGGTTTTTAACCCGACCATTATAGTAGCCTCTATTATGATAAACTTGGGGAAAATGCGTCTACACACATGCTTCATTGTACTCGCCCGCTCGCTCACCCTGGCGTCCGAGCTTGGCAACGCAACGGCCTGCAAGGAGCTTCGTCGATGAAACGGTCTGAGGAGTCTGTGGTCCCTGCGAACGGGTGGTGGATGTTGCTCGTGTTCTGCCTGGCAAGCTGCGCTTCCCTCCAGCAGTTCGCCATGACACCCGAGGAACGTCAGGAGCACGCCGCCATGTCCTGCTCCCACGCTGACGACAAGACCTGGAACCTCGGCACGGGTCGAGCACTCGACGTCCGCCGCAAGGCCCAAGGATTCTGGGCTCTTCGTGCTGAGCGTTGGGTTCCACCGAACCAGCCGCTCTTGATGGAGGACGCGGTCAAGGAGGCAGTCGGGCTTTCGAAGGCGAATAGACGGCGTCACCGGTCGCTGGAGCTCGCGTCGGGCCTCACACAGCAATCCACCCAAGTTGACGACTTGAACGTGGTGGACTTCGTTCCTGAGGGTGACGTCGGCCATCGGTTCCGGGTGTTCACCGTCGGAGAGCCTCAGGACCCCAAGCGCGTCTACGGGCAACCCCAAGGTGAGGTCGCTCTGCTCGCTACAGTCGGCGAGTGCCCCCGCGTCGTTGCGGAGAGCACGTGCAAAGACGGCACGCTGAAAACGATCGTCACTGTGGACGGCAAGGTGCCCTGCATGGGGCCGTTCACCGTGGGGCTCTACGTCGATATCGACCTCGGCGACGGATCTCCGCGACGGAAGCTACCGTTCGGCGAGCCGCTGCAGCTCCCGGGAGGGCAAAAGCGCCTGTCCTTCCGGGTGTTCCAGGCTGGCTCCGACCTCGAACTCGGCGAGGTGACACGCGATATCGACGAATTCAGTGACCCCGTGCCAGCCGAGGCCTTGGCAGCTCTCTCGCTCGACCGCGAGGATGTCGCCGCTAGGCTCTATGAGAACCTGTCGGCGGCGACACGAACGGATGAACTCAAAGTCAAGATCACGGAAGCCCGTGTGGCGCGAGCCAGGGCTTTCAGTGGAAGACCTGGCCCCGCGACACGCTGGCTCACGACCATGAAGATCGGGACGCTACCGGGCGACCCTGAAGTTCTCCGAATCACCGGAGAACGCATCGGTAGCGCCCTCACTGAGCTCGGACGAGATGAGACGCCGACGTCTGAGAAGTTCCGCGTCGGAGCGAGCCTGGTCCGATTCGTTCGGGCGCACTCTTCTGAGACGGCCGCCGCCGCCGATGAAGGCCTATCCGTATTCGAGGCGCACTACGGGCCCCTCTTCGTCAAGGCCAAGATCGACGACCAGAAGGACTGGGAAGCGTTCATCGAGCTCTATCCCCGGTCGAAGTACTCGGCAGAGCTCAAGGACATAATCGGCCAGCTCGACCGGCTCGCTGTGGCCAACGCATCGGCAGAGCGTATCGAGAAGGAGACCGATCAGCTCTGGGATGACGTCCGCAGTAAAGGTGACAGCCTTGCCGAGCTCGCGTTCAAGATCAGCTTTGCGCAGAAGCACTTCGACCCGGGACGAGTTCGTCGGAGTCTGGAGAACATGCGAGCCTACAGGGCCCTCTTGATCGAGAACACCTATTGCCCAGCGAAAAAGGCGTTCGTCGACGGCGCAGGGGCAGCAGAGTTCATCAAGCGGGGCGCTCAGCATTGCAAGGAGGAGCCACCCACCTCAAGCGGGCTTGCGGGAGCTACCATCACGTTGACAGATGAATGCAGGGCCGCGTTCGCGACCGGATGCTAACCTGCAATCCAGCTTATCGTTACCGCTTCCGTGACGTCCCGGGCCCCTGCTTGGAGTCCGACCGAGGGCTTGCCCGGACGTGCCCGGCACGAACGCGATCTTTGCCTACACGCCTGTCGTGGCCGCTCCTCGGCCATGTCACTTTTTTGTATCCGATTCACGGAGCCGTGTAGCAAGTTAGAGGTGGCGGGCCCAAGGTGTGCCCATGGCAACAGCATCAGAATGGGCAGAGCACGTGGCCGCATGGCGGGCGAGCGGGAAGAGTTCGCGTGAGTTTTGTGTTGGACGCGGGTACTCGGCCCATGCGCTGCTAGCTTGGTCGAGTCGACTGGGATATTAGCCAAGCTGCGCGCCTCTTGGGCCTCCACCGCCGTAGCCTGCAACGCAAGCTGTTCAAGCATCCGGCCTCTAGGTAGACGGCGAGGAGCGCCATCTGGAGCGGTTCATCGCGCAGGACTTAGCGCGCGAGATGGCGGTTATGGCCAGGCCACCCAAACTTGCGGCCCGCGTAAATTCACGTAGCCGCCAGCCCCGTTCCAACGTCATCGTCGCTTGGGGTCAGGCTTCGTGCTCCACCGCTTCGGCGGGATGCCGCGCGCCTTCCGCCGAAGCAGGACCGCCGCTGCGGTGACGCCAATGCGCTCAGCGATGACCTTGTCGAACTCGGTGCCAAGCAGGCAGTCCCAGGCGTCCCAATCGACGCCCCGATACGGCGGGATGCCGCGTGCTCGGCGCCACTTCATGACCGTCCCTTTGCTGAGGCTGAAGCGCTTCGCCAGCGCAGTGTCGTGGGTCTTGCCCAGGTGCGGCACGA
Source organism: uncultured Polyangiaceae bacterium (assembly GCA_964609655.1). Classification (GTDB taxonomy): domain Bacteria; phylum Myxococcota_A; class Polyangia; order Polyangiales; family Polyangiaceae; genus JBBRRP01. Next base: position 5,992 of record CAZSUA010000178.1, read on the forward strand.
CTGGCGTTGGATCAAGGGGCTCTTTCGACGGCGGGATCCCGAGAGCCCTACGTCGGACGCGTACCATCGCCTCTGAGGTACCCAACAGTTCGCCCACGGCTACGTCTGCCATGGTGCCCAGCACAGCGTCCTCGCGCTCGCTCCATTCGTAGGTCCTGTCTGCCTGATGGTCGCTAAACGGCGGAATGCCACGGATGCAGCGTTGGTACCGGATCGTACCTGATGAACAGCCGACCTCGTCAGCTAGCACCCTGTCGGGCACCGTCCCTAGTTGCCGAATGATGTGTTTGGGCCAGTCATGCTCCCGGGTGGCCGCGCTGGCCGGTGGAATCCCCAACCGGCGGCGCATGCTGCCGACCGCGGTCCTCGTTATTCCGACCTTGCGGGCAACCTGATCGTCGGAGATACGGCCAAGCAGATGTCCGTAGCGGCGGACCCAGGGCGCCTGGCTGGCTGGCTTCGATCTGGAGGAGCGGCCTGACATGGGAACGATGATGTACTCTTCTTACTTCGACGAGAGCCCAGCCTCAAGCTTACGATAGTCCAAGACGCAGCGCCTGAAATGTAGAACGTGGTGCGTCGTGGATTGGAGAAACGTGGCGACAAGACGGACTTGCCAAGTTGGCAGGAAACTGGAACGCCTCGACTTCTGCATGGGTGGGCGTAGGAAGAGTGTGGAAGACGAGAGCGTCATTGGTAGCGTTGCGGACATAGACGCCATCTAGGGCGAGAACATGGAAGTGCACGTTGAGCCGGAGCGCGCTGTCAGTTCTCTGCACTGCCGCGATGGCGCCTGTGTGGGCATCGGCCACGCTTGGGAGGTCGAGAATGGCTTTGGCTCTTTTGCACGTCAGAAGCTCTACAGAACTCACACCTGCGCTGCCCAACCGAAATCTGCGGTGGCGGAGGCTGAGGCTCCGCTTTGCGTCGGGGTCACCGCTCCTTGAACTTCGGTGACCTGCTTAGCAGGGGTCAGAGCGTCGCCGCCTAGCTGGCTGCTCTTGCTTCTGCTTCACTTCCGACCGATTTCTCAGTTCGAATCGCTTATGCTCCTCCACCCATGCAGAGCAATGTCAGTTGCCAGCGCCGAACGGGAGGTTTCTTGTAAACAAAGCCGATGCGCGATCCCATCTCATCTACCCACGGGCCTTCGACAAACTGATCAACTCGGGACACTCCGCGATCCACGCTCCCGTGAACGAGAAGTACGGTTCGTTGACGCTCCTTCACTTCAACTCGAAAGTTCCTGTGAAGAACCTCATTCGGGGAATTCGCAAGAGTGGTGTGCGTGTGCAGATCACACACCGCGCGGAAACTTTCCCAATCGAGCGTGAAATAGGTCCTCTCACCAACAGGTTGTTCTTGTTTGGCGAAGTGATGAGCCATCGCGAGGACACCCAATTTCCCTGCACGGCGCTTCAAGCGCATGAGGTCTTTCCAATCCGGATCAGTGCTGCGGTTCAGCATCTCCAACAGCGCTAAACCAGCCAACCACGCAAGGAAGGAGACAAAGAGAACGACCACCGCCGAAGCGAAATACCAACCAAGATCCTGGTCAGCCGCAAGTCGCCAGGACAGGACCGCCAAGGCGATCCAGGTGGTAATGCTACCACTGCCTCGCCACAGGATTTCAAACGCTGATGCACTATTTGCTAAGTCGAACGTGGCCTTGTTCGCCGCCCTCGTCCCCCAGTGGGCCTTCGTGTTGTCTTCTCGATCAAGAAGATGTCTGGGCTTTTCCCCCAGGTAGTGCGCGTTCCAAAGCTCGTCTGGATTCGGCGGCATGCGTCGATCGAGTCGGTCGTGCAAAGCCTTCATTGAGAGCAATGTAGGCTGGTGAAATCTCCAAGTGGCCCAAAGAAGTCTCTCAGCCTGATTAAAGACCAGGATCCCTCCGCACAAGACTGTCAGTTGGAACGCATCAACGGAGAACCGTTTGAGTAGCCAAAGCACAATGGTAATCCTCAGGAGCGAGGCCACTCCAAAATAGGCTTTCTGCAGATCCGCCGACCACTGTTCGGAGCGCCGTTGATACCACCACGGATCGCCCTTATCGTCGTACCCACGGAGTCGCGGGGCATAAGGACCAGGGAGAATTTCGTCAACTGGTTCCGGTGGAGGGGATATCTGCGCGGCCAACGCTCGAATCTCTTCGTCGGTGTCGGCCAATGCTAATGCTAGTGTGCTTCTGTCTCGGCTCGTGCAGGTCTGGAGAATCCTAAAGCGCGAGCCCGGCTCGGACAGGCTTTGGTACGCCTCTGCCTTCTGCTGATCGGTCCCCGGCAGAAACGCTAGCGCCTCCTGCCTAACCGCCAGGTACGGTTCTCGCCACGCGGTGACTACGCGCCAAATTTTCCCAAAGGTGCTCGTGGCCCCTCCGTGGTAGGACTCTCGACTCACCAAGTCCTCCAAAGAAAGCTCGTAGCGTGGCGCAGCCTGAGGCGCTCCGGAAAGCAGGTCGCGAATTTCGCTTAGATGGGGATTTCTCAGGAAACAGATGATCATCGCTTCCCGTTCGGCGAGAGGCAGCTGAAGCTCGGTTGACTCAAGATCAAAGAGGGCTTCGATTAACCGCCATCTAGAAACGACCTTTTTGCACTGAACGACTGCAAAGCGTTCGAGCGTTGAGAGCCCTGTGAATACCTCCATCCCCCCATTTTTGATGGAGAGGAAAAAGAACTCGCTGTTCTCAATGAGTCTCGCCTGGCGGTACCCATCCATATCGTTCTTTAGAAGCAGCGCCTCTGCCTCATCGTCCAGGAATCGCACGTGGCTCACAAGCCAATCGCCAATCAGCGGGTCAGCGTCGGAGGCCGCTGCACGTTGAAGCTCCTGGGGGATCCCTTCCGTTTGAAGGCTTGACAGCAGCGCAAGTTTACCCGGTGTGTCCGAAAACGCATAAAGTCTTCGCAGCTCTGTGGATAGGTAAGGGCTGAGATGGGCTCTGAGGTACCTGCCGGTCATGACGTTTTCCACCGTGGCCATGTTTGACGAAAGGAATCTGGTCCGCAAGATGTTAACTCCGACGTGCTGCCTGACTATTCCGAGCACTCAGCTCTGGATGCAGCCCGTGCGATTGCTCCGCCGTACGATTCATACGCTAAATCGGCGATAAACACTGCCGTTTCGTCGCAAGTGCCGTCGGGTTACGTACCCTCTCACAACTCAAGAGCCCTTTCCGCTTCTGCTTCCCATGCCTCAAGGTCCGGGGTCTCGCTTACCACATGTCGGCGAGGCTCATAGGTGCCCGCCTCAATGGCAATATCGAGTCAATGATGCGCTCGCGCTCCGCGGTGCACGAGCGCAGGGTTCCGGACGGTAATTTGCTCGACGCCACTTTCTCTCAACTTGTGGCGCTCGCGGCGAAGGTTCGGGAGATAGTGGAACCGAGCGGAATGCACGTGATAACCGAGTGGACGGACTGGAGGGGAAAGATGGAGCTTCGGTTGCATGAAGCCGGCTTCACAGATGCGGACATTGAAAAGCCGTTGCCAGGTGCTGGCGGAGTTGAAACGCTTCGGAAGCGGTGATACAGGTCCAAGCATCAGGTTGACCGTTGTCGTCTTCCCCGCAGTTCGCTTTGCCCGTGGTTTCCTGGTGATCCCCTCGCGTCAGCCCGCCCTGAATCCCACTGTTTCGGGTGCGCGGCCTTTAAGCGCTTGTTGGCGGGGCGGGCTGTCAGTCTTCCCCAATCCACGAAGGCAACGCGCACCCATTCGTCCTGGCGACTTGCCTAGCCTGTTCGTCCCGGACTACGATCCTACTTCGAACGAGCGTTACGGCCTCCGCCGGTCGCATGACGCGAATCGAAAGCGCTTCCAGCTGAACACGGCTTCCGAGGATACCTCGTGGCTGTTTGCGAGAATCGCCATCGTTGGTTACCAAGATTGAGCCGTACTTCCAGCAGTTGAAGACAATGTCGACGTCGTGCGCTTGATTGCGAGTCAGTGCGACGCTCGGAAAAACGGCTTGGGCGATCTGCTCCCGAATGCGATGCTCCTCAGGCGTTCGTGGGAGACTCTCCGATACCAGTTGGGCATTGGCCTTTGCGACACGGCGGGTGTCGCCACCCGCGACAGCCTCCTGGTGTGCGGTTTCCGGCAGAAGGATCTCGATCACACCGGAACTGTTCCAGTGTTCAAGTTGATTCATGCTGTCGTCGCGGCCGCGCGCGTTAATAACGTTTGTGTCGATCACGACACGGATACCAACATCCCGCTCGAAATCCCCACCCAGTTCCATATGGGTCACTCTAGCATGTCGCCGCTGCGGGTATTCGGAGCGGGTTCCCCCTCGGCCCCCTCCCTCTACTCGGAGATCTGAGTAGCCCATGCCTGCCCATTCACGCTCTCGCTCCCAAAGCTGAGAGCAATCCGCGCCGTCATCCCCCGCAAGGTCCCAGAACACAATTCCCCAGAGGAGATCGCGCCCGAGTTAGCCGCGGCGCCAGTCAAGCGGTCAGCGGCGAACGTATGCCGGAGCCCGTGCCAACCAATCGGCCAGTGTTCAAGTTGATTCATGCTGTCGTCGCGGCCGCGCGCGTTAATAACGTTTGTGTCGATCACGACACGGATACCAACATCCCGCTCGAAATCCCCACCCAGTTCCATATGGGTCACTCTAGCATGTCGCCGCTGCGGGTATTCGGAGCGGGTTCCCCCTCGGCCCCCTCCCTCTACTCGGAGATCTGAGTAGCCCATGCCTGCCCATTCACGCTCTCGCTCCCAAAGCTGAGAGCAATCCGCGCCGTCATCCCCCGCAAGGTCCCAGAACACAATTCCCCAGAGGAGATCGCGCCCGAGTTAGCCGCGGCGCCAGTCAAGCGGTCAGCGGCGAACGTATGCCGGAGCCCGTGCCAACCAATCGGCCGAATACCGGCACGACGGCAGGCTCGCCAGAGCGCCAGAGCGGTTGCTTCTTGCCTGCTTTCTATGAAGTTCCCACGCGCGCACGCACCCTGACGCGAACAACGTCACCTCGACGCTCTGCCACGACAATGAAAGGCGGTTCAACGGTGGCGGCAGTGCCCTCGAGCGCTGAGATCATTTCCAGTACGAACGCAGGAGAAATGTGACCGTGCCGCAGATGGACGATGCCAATGTGAGGCCGGTTGTCTTGCTCGACGAGCGTTCCAAAATCGCCGTCGTGGGTAACCACCACTCTCCGCTCTTCGAACGCGCGCTTGAGAACGACAACATCAGTCGATATCCGGCAAATGGGCAAGGTCAGGGGTGACCGAACTGGCGGACAGCTTGGCCGTGGCCAGCGGGCAGCGGGCAGAGCTCATGCGTCTCATGAGACTTGAGTCGTAGGCTCCGAAACCTCACACGAACAA
>CAZSUA010000179.1:0-8419 GCA_964609655.1 uncultured Polyangiaceae bacterium
GATGGGGCAGTGTGGGGGTCGGAATCGGGGATTCGAGGGTGCATGGAGGGGCTTCATTCGCGGGCGGAATCACCCAATCTGGCGCATAACGCTAAAGGCTTGAAAGCCCTCGTGCAAGCGCTCCCAATTCGTGGCATGCGGGAGCCCGCGCCACGCCGGAAAACCGAAGCAGAAGGGAATTTCCCAGTGAAACAAGCATGCAGCGTACTTCAAGATCTATTGGACCTAAAATCGGAGGCCGAGAGCACTGAAGTGCTGTGGGTGGCCGGAAAGCCTGAAGCGGTCGAGGCCGATGCGATGGGCGCCCGGATTGTGCTCCCATTCCATCCGTGCACTCCGCCCTACACCGAGTACAAACTCGATCTTAGCGTTGAGCCGGTTCGTCACGAGTTGCGCATTGTTGCGCTCGGTTCGGAGATGCTGCGCGTTACGCTCCTGGCCGATGCCTCGAACACCAGCATGGCCTGCCAACGGCAGAGCGAGATGCTCGTGGATGCAACGCTTCCCAAGGCGCTTGCTTTGCGCGTTCAGGTCACTGCCACTGGTTGGGAGATTCTTGACAGCCTGGGCGTTCTCCGCGTTCAGATTAACACCGCGGATGCTGCGATTCAGAAATGGAGCGAGCTCTTGCCGACTCCGTATGCGGCGCCCGAGATCACGTTCTTTCCCGATGGCAGGATCGCGGTCCCGTTGGCCGCCCATGATCATTTTTTCAGGAAGCAGCAAGATTCGATTGCGCTCGGTTACGTGACCGAGGGCGGGAAAGCTGTGCGGACCACGTTTTCCTTGGAGGCCGAAGCGCAAGAGCGGTTTGTCGGGACGGGTGAACGCTTCGCCAAGATGGATCTTTCCGGTCGCACCTTTGATCTGGAGAATCTCGATGGCTTGGGCGTTAACAATCGTAGAACGTACAAGAATGTGCCGTTCTATATCTCGAGTCGGCCGTATGGGCTGCTGATCCATACCTCCACTGCCGTGCGGCTCTCGCTCGCAGATCTCTCGACACGCGCGGCTCAAGCGGCCGTAGGCGAGCCTGCTATCGATCTGTTCGTGATCGGTGGGGGCTCGGTAACGCGCGTTCTTCAGAACTACCGCGCTCTGACGGGCAAGCCGAGTGATGTGCCGCTCTGGAGCTACGGCATCTGGATGAGCCGGATGACGTACTTCTCGGACGAGGAAGTGTCTGAGATCGCGCGGAGGCTGCGAGCTGAAGATTTTCCGTGCGATGTGCTGCACCTGGACACCGGGTGGTTCGCCAAGGATTGGGTGTGCGAGTGGGAGTTCAGCGAAACACGTTTTCCTGATCCGCCGGGATTTTTCAAGAAATTACGCGACATTGGTTTTCGGGTGACGCTCTGGCAAACGCCCAATATCGGCGAAGGCAATCGGCTGCTGGACCACGCCAAAGAGCGGCGGTTTTTGGCGCCACGTAGGAAGATTGAGGAATCGAGTCGTTCGGATTTTTCGACTCAGGATTTTGCGGGTCAGATCGACTTCAGTAACCCGGAAGCGGTTCTTTGGTATCAGGGGATGCTTGAGAAGCTCCTCCGTATGGGCGCCGTCGCCATCAAGACGGATTTCGGCGAAACGATCGACATGTGGGCGGATTATCAGGGTTTGCCGGCAGACCAGCTGCGCAACCTTTACCCGCTCCTCTATCAACGCGCGGCGTTTGAGATCACTGAAAAGGTAACTGGTGCTGGCATCATTTGGGCACGCGCTAGCTGGGCCGGTGCTCAGCGTTACCCGATCCACTGGGGGGGCGATTGTGCGTGCACGTGGGAGGGCATGGCGGGTTCGTTGCGCGGAGGATTGCACCTCGGGCTCTCCGGTTTTGCGTTTTGGAGCCACGATGTCCCAGGTTTTCACGGTCTGCCCGACTTCATGAATAGCTGGCCCAGCGATAATCTGTATGTGCGTTGGACGCAATTCGGTGTGTTCACCTCACACCTGCGCTACCACGGCACGTCGCCCCGTGAGCCGTATGAGTACCCGGCGGTGGCCGAGCTGACCCGGAAATGGTGGAAATTGCGCTACGCGTTGATCCCGTATCTCACTTTGGCCGGGCAACGTTGCGTCGAGGACGGCAAGCCGGTTCTGCGCCCGCTGCTGCTCGAACACGAGGCGGATCTCACAGCGTGGCACATTGACGATCAATATTACCTGGGAGACAGCTTTCTCGTCGCGCCGATCATGAATGATGTCGGCAAGCGAGACGTTTACCTGCCGGGTGGTGAGTGGATCGATTTTTGGACCGGTGAGAAGCACGTCGGCGAACGTTGGCTGCGCGGTATTGTCTCGCCTTTGGAGCGCATGCCAGTCTTCGTCAAAGCCGGGAGCCGGGTGCCCGTCTATCCGCTAGCGGTGGCCTGCACGGACGAGATGGATCCAGCCGAAATTGCGGAGCTTTTGTTTGACGGAAGCTATCGTGGGTTAGCCGCATCGATACTGGGGCCACTCACTGGCCTTGCCTGACCAGGAGCCCAGCGTTGTCTGAGAAGCTAACCGTTGGAACGGCCGATCCCGCACGCCTCTTGGCCGAGCTGGTGGAGCGAAAGGTGTCGCTTGAGCTTTCCACGCTCGATCTTGGGTTCGTGGCACTGTTGGCTGCGCGGGCTTTGCAGGCGGGATTGGCATCATTCACGGAGGCGCAGCTCACCGACGCTTTCGAGCTGACCTGTCAAACGATGGATCCGAGCCTGGATAATCTGAAGTTGCGCGCAACGCACGCGATTCGGCGTCTGCGCGAACAGCGGATGTTGGTGCGTGTGGACGGAGCTGGTGTCGTGCGAGCGGGAGAGTTTGCACTTTCCAGGTTGGCCTCCGCGATTGTTGAATTCTTCCTGGAGGAGGAGGTGCTCACGCGCGAGAGCTTGACCCTCCTCACGCGTTCGCTGTTGGGCAGTCTTTCCGAGATCCTGCAGGCTGCCGAAGTCGCGGACAGCGACGACTCCTGGCGTATCGGAGTCACAGCTCCGCTTCGCGTAACGGTGAATGAACTCATCTCTGGAATCGAGCGGCGACAGCGAGGGTTGGATGTGCAGCAGGAGGAGTTTCAGCGAGAAATGTCCAAGCTGCTGGAGGTGGATTGGTTCAACGCGATCGATCGTTGCCAGACACTATTGGATAGTACGGCCAAGACACTGCGCGAACTGAACGAGATATTGTTGCGCGACACGCACCTGTTGTTGAGCATCCTGGCGGATGTATCCGATGTTGCTCTGCAGCGTTCACGTCCGGATGTGGAGGCGGTCACCCGGCGGGTGATGGAGCAAATCGACCGCATTGCCGCTTGGGGCTCGGCGCGGCAGCGCGCTTGGTCGGAATATTACGAGTATGTGCACCGCTATCTCCGGGACATCGTGCGCCTCGACCCTTCGCGAGCGCTCACGCAGCGCTTGCGTTCACAGCTTTCTGAACACGCCGCCCGCCCGTTTGCACTCACCGTCGCCGCGGCGCCCCCGCTCAGACTCTTGCGGAGCGTTTTGCCACCCGAGCCTCCTCTGCCGGTGCGTCGACCCAAACGCGAGAAAGAAGAGGAGGACGATTTGCCCGCAGAGGCCACAAAAGATCCATTGGGAGAGCTTGAAGCACAGGTTACCGAGCTGCTGCTCCAGGGGGTGAACGATCTCGCCGAACTGACCGCGCGCGTGACGGCAGATTTACCGCTGAGTGAGCAATTCCTGGCGGCGGGCCGTGTGGCGCACTTCGTGGCGCGCTTGGCGCGGCCTCCGGTGAACAGCCGTCGTCCTTGGGTTCCGGTGAACAGTGGCCTAGTGATTGAGGAATGGCGCCTCAAGAAGGCGAACGTGGGTCATGAGTGAGAGCCAGTTCAGAGATCTGGGCGATGCTGTTTCCGACGAAAGCTATCCCGACATTGATCTGGCGCTGCGCCGCGGGCGGCACATCGATCAGCAGGATGGCCCGTGGTACGCCTATTTGCTGGATGCGGTAGCCTTTTTGGAGCCGTTTTATCGGCGTTTTGGCGCGGAGTTAGTCCATGTCAACGACGGCTATTTCTACTTGCTCCCCACGAGCGATCGCCTGGGCAAACGCCACTTGAGCGTACCTGAGATGCTCGTCGGTCAAACGCTGGCGCTTCTTTATCTCGACCCGCTCACCGTTCAAAAAGGAGGCAGCGTCACGCGCGACGAAGTGCTCGGGCATTTGGCCAGCGTGATGGGTAGCGAAGCCTTGATCCGCGCTCTTCACTCCAAAAAGAAGCGTGTGGATGAACGTGTGGCGCAGGAAGCTGTGCGACAGAAAGTTCACGATGCGCTGCGCAGGCTCTCGACTCTTGGGTTCGTTGAGTTGCTGAACGGGGAACAGCTCAAGTTGCGCCCAGCTTTATTGCGCTTTGCCGAATCGGTGCGGGGTGCCGATTCACCTGCGGAGGCTCTGGCCAAGCTGGTCGCCAAAGGTGAAGCTGTGCTGGGCGATGGCGAAGCGGGTGAGGCGGATTCAGACGCTGAGTCCCCCGAAGGCGCCGCTCAGGATGCTGAGGAGTAAGCGTGGCGCGAACGCGAGCGGTTGAGCTTTGCCTCGTCAATTGGAAAGGGGTGTTTTGCGAAAGCTATCGACTCGATCGGCACGTGACGGCGCTCGAAGGGGCCAACGGGGCGGGGAAGACCACCGTGATGATCGCGGCCTACTTGGTGCTCTTCCCGGATCTCACGCGCTTGCGTTTCACGAACCTGGGTGAAAGCGCTGGAGCGTCTGGAGATAAGGGAATTTGGGGGCGTTTGGGGGAGATCGGGCGGCCTTCGTACTCAGCGCTGCGGCTGCAGCGTGGGGATGGCTCGGAAGTCCTGATAGGCGTGCACGCCCTGCGGAAAACTGAGCCTAGCCTCGAGTTAACTCCGTTCATGCTGACCGAACTTCGCCCCGAGCTCAGCACGCAGGAGCTGCTCTTGCTGAGTACCGAGGATCACGAAGAAGTGCCGACGCTGCGCGAAGTAGGCGAGAACGCGGGAAGACGAGGTGTGCACTTCGCCACGTTTCCAACACTTAAAGACTACTTCTCGATGCTCTTCGAACTCGGGATCAGCCCGCTCCGTCTGGCGAGCGACGAGGAAAAGGGAAAGTACAACGACATGCTCCGCACGAGCATGACAGGCGGAATTTCCCGCGCGCTGACGAACGAGTTGCGTTCTTTTCTGCTGAAGGAAGAAAATGGCCTCTCGGGCACGCTCGGGCGCATGCGCTCGAACCTGGACGCTTGCCGCCGAACACGCGCAGAGGTGAGTCAGGCGCGAGTTCTGGAGAATGAAATCAGCGGGATCTACTCGGCGGGCCACGGAATGTTCAGCCGTGCGGTGCTCGCGACAGAGAAGGAGATTCGTGAGAGCTTCGAGAAGGTAGAGCGGGTTCGGCGTGAACGTGAGCAAGAGGCGGCACGCGTCGCGACGCTGGAAGTCGCGCTGAGCGAAGCACGAGTGCGTCACGCAGGATTAGTCGTTCGACTTAAAGAGCAACGGGGTTCGAGCGAACAGCAACGTGAGCAGCTCCGCCGTTTAGAACGCGCTCGCCTGCTCGCGGCTCGTTTGGACGATCTCGAACGGGAGCTACAACGCCTGACGGCGGCCGCAGATACGGCGGAAGTCAGCCAACAGGTGGCTAGCAATTCGCGGCAACATTGGAAGGACGAACGAAGTCACGCTCAGGCCGCGTTGGCACGCAGCGCGCAAGGGCTCGCCAATTTGCAGCAAGGTTTAGAAGAGCTGCACCGGCGGGCGCATGCCTTTAGAAGTGCGGAGGAAGCTCTAGCGAAATGCCGCGCGCTCTCGGGAAACTCCGCGTTCGCGCCCTCCCAGATCGCAGAGGCGAAGGACAGCGCACTTCAGCGCTGCGCGGAATTGGATCAGGAACGAGCGACAAAAGATCGCGAAATGGAGAACGCCAAGCGTCGCGAGGCCGAACATGACGCCGCACTCACGGCACTTGGCGCGTTGTGTAGCAGCGCGGGCCAAGCAGGCGTGGACCTCTACGCCTTGGCGCAGCAGGAATTGGCTGTTTGTGAGGCGGAGGAGCGCCTGAGTCAACGGTTGGATGAGCTCTTGCACGAAGAGCAAAGGAAGACGGCTGAGCTGCGCCAGAAAGAGCTGCTCAACGCGCGCCTAAAAGACGTCGATCCGGAATTTCCACTCGACCCTTCGGCTCTTTCGGGAGTGCTGCGGTCGCTCGATGAGCAGCTGTTGGGCCTTGAACAAACAGCGCGTGAAGCTGAGCTTCGAGCCGAGGAAGCTGGCCGTGTTGTGGACACGACGGCACGTTCCTTGAAGCAACTCGAGGAGTTGGTTGCGCGCTACGCCCAGGTGGCGTTAGCGCTAAAACGAGCCGATAGTGTTGTCGGAACACTTCCCGCGCATTCCGAGAGCGTCGCCACGCAACTGAAGAGTCTGCGTGTTGAGGTACGGCGTATTCGCCGCGAGCTGGAAAGGTTGTTGGCGGAACGCGAAAGGGCGTTGTTCGACGCGAGCCTGGTCGGACAAGCCGGTGGAGGCGATGTTGAGCTGCTGCGCCTCCGCGATGTGATAGATGGTGAGTTGCTCGCCGAGCGCTTTGAAGATCTCGACGTGGATGCCGCGTGCAAAACTCAAGCTCAGCTCGGGCCCCTCGCCAACGCTCTAGTTGTGATGGACCCAGAGGAAGCGCTCACCAAGCTAGCCTCTGAAAATCGCGAATTGGCAACGGTGTGGCTGGTCAAGGCGGGGGCGAATCTCGGTGAGTTGGTTTCTCGGGATATTCCCGGACAATCCGGGGGTGATGTGGTTGTCGAGACTGAATTTGGCCTTCGTGTGACTCGCATCGAAGCCACCGGTACGCTCAGCCGTCGGGCGCGGGAACGTCGAGCTGAGTTGGCCGCGGCCGAAGCTCTTGAGTTGGGAACTCAGATCGAACGCCTGGAGTTGTGGCTGCCACGTGCCGAAGACGCCTTGAGCGCGCTTGAGTTTCTAGAGAAAGAAATCGATCTCTGGCGCCGCGGTGATCCGAGCGTGCTGGAGTTGGAGGCAAGGGCGGCACTGCTCACGGCGGAGGAACAGAAAGATCTGCGTCGGCGTGAACTCATCCAAATTGCCGAAAAATTGCGAACATTCCAACTAAAGGCCAACGGTGTACGCCCGCTCCTCGCCGAAGCCTGGCTTCTCGAGAATGCAGCCGAGCCCGCCGATGTCTTGACGGCTCGCAATCGGGTGGCCAGGGCGCGCGAAGCGCGGTTGAAGATCACCGAGAGTGGGCCAGCAGTGGCTAAACTGCGTCAGCACCTCCACTCGCTCGCTTCACCGCCAGCGTCACCCGACGAGCTCAAGAATTGGGAGGCGGAGAGGCCACAGTGGGAGCGCGAACGGGACACTCTGTTCGCCCTTTTGGAAGCCCTCTCACAGCTCGCGCAATCGAAGCACGCGCTGTCCTGGCGGGACGCGCCGCGGAGTCTGGAAGACGATTCCGCGCTCGTTCCAGAGTTAGAAGCCCAGCACGAAAATAGCCGTTTGGGGCTGGCGGAGGTCGAACGGCAATTCGGAGAGGCCGAGAGCGTTTGGGAGCGTCTTACGGAGGATTCTCAGAAGGCGACGGCAGAAAAGCTTGCTGTTGCGGCACACAAGAAGCGCGCCGCCGATGAACTCACGCTTGAGCAAGTGGAGGATCTTTCTGAGCAGGCCTTGAGAGCTGCGGTTGGGGCCGAAGAACAGCGCAAAAGAACGCTGGAATCGGCCGAGCTAGAGGAACGCGCTTTGCTCAAGGAAGTGGCCCTGCGCGAGGAGCACTTGAAACAAGCGACACGGGCGCTCACTTTGTCAGAGGCCGCCGAAAAGAAGGAGACGGACGGGCGCGCGCCTGCGGAGGCTGCAGGGGCAAGGCTCCGCGAAGCGTTGGGCAACGCGCAGATCCTCGGAAACACCCTCGCTGCGGGCGAAACCAGTGAACTTTCTGAGGTCAGCAGCGTGACGCTCTGGGCGGAGGCCAAAAGCAAACGCGAGCTTCTGTTGGAACGCATGAAGGCTGCGCGTGGGGGGCAAGAGCTCGCTGAAAGCATGAGCCTGCTCGATCGGAGCTCAAAAGACGCCCCGTGGGAACAGTTCCTGAAGGATTGGCTGAGTGTGCGACAGTGGCTGCGGCGGCGCTTGCCGCCACAGGTTTCTGACGTGGAGGAGCCGCTCGAGGCCTTGAGCCATCTAGGTGCAGATCTCGGCCGTCTCGAAAGTCGCCTCGAACGGCAGGAAACCGATTTACGAGGGACTTCTGAAGACGTCGCGCGCAGCATCGAGGTGCAGTTGCGCAAGGCATCGGGCCAGGTGAGGCGCTTGAATCAGTATCTCGAGGGGGTCCACTTTGGCAGTATTGCTGCTATTCGCGTGGAGTTGGGGCGCGTCGAACGCATGGATCAGGTGCTGAGTGCATTGCGTTCTGGGACTGCCCA
>CAZSUA010000179.1:8519-11303 GCA_964609655.1 uncultured Polyangiaceae bacterium
TATTCTTGGATGAAGCCAATCGGCTCTCACAAGACAATCTCTCGATCCTGTTTGATCTCTGTGCGAACTTGGATCTGCAGTTGTTGATTGCTGCCCCCGAAGTAGCTCACTCCGAGAAGAATACGACGTACAGGCTGGTGCGTCGTGTTTCCGACGAGGGTAAGGAGGAAGTTCTGGTGAGTGGAAGGCGTGCGAGCCTGCCGGAGTGGCCGCCAGCAGTGGAGGAGCCTGAAACGGAGGTTTTGGTGAGTGGCGAGGCGAGTGGCGATGGCGAACCCAGCTCAGAGTCTTCAGCGTCTGAAGAAGCCGTTCTGCCTTTAGCGTCTGAAGCCGAATCCGTCCCGCCTTCAGGGATCCCTGGACAGCGCCGGCTCTTCGACTTTTAGCAGCACACTCAGGTTGCTGCTTTGATCGCCTTCGCAGGCACGCTATCGCCGCGCGCCTTCAGCTTGCGCACTCGCTTCGGACGGCGCGAAAGTGGAGAAGGAACCAGACCGCGTAGCGTGAGGACCTTGCCGTAGCAAAGCAGCGTATCACCGGCTGCGATAACATGATCATCTTTGGGATTGGGGATGGTGACGCTCTCGCGTGCGATGCTGAGCACCACTACATCGCGCGCGCGAAGACCGCAGGCATCGATGCTCTGTCCGCACAGCTCGGATTCAGGGGAGACCTTGAACTCGGTAACTCCATAGCCATTGCGCAACGTGAGGCGCTGCCGGATATCGACCTCGGGCAATAACACTTCTTCCTCGATGAGCTGGATCACCGCATCGGCGACATCGATCTGGCTCGCATGTTCAATACCTTCGAGGCCAGGGCTCGAATTCACTTCCATCACCAGAGGCCCCTCATGCCCTTCCAGCATATCGACACCTGCGAAGCGCAGCCCTAAGACTTGGGCCGCATGCACCGCCGTGCGCTCATATTCCGGATCCAGCGTGATCGGTTCGGTAACCCCACCGCGATGCAGATTGCTGCGAAATTCATCGCCCTGCGCCACACGCCGCATGGCGGCTATCACCCGATCACCACACACGATGGCTCGAATATCGCGACCGCGACTCTCGCTGATAAAGCGTTGAACGAGCACATGTTGCTTGGCGCCCTCCTGCAGCGCTTCCACGATAGCCTCGGCAACCTTGCGGGTTTCGGCGAGGATCACCCCTATCCCCTGAGTGCCTTCCAGCAGCTTGATCACACTCGGCATTCCGATGCGATCCAACGTGGCAACAATCGATCCTTTGTCCTTCACGAAGATGGTTCGTGGGAAGCCCACTCGGTGCCGGCTGAGAACTTGAATGCTACGCAGCTTGTCGCGGGATACGCTGATGCTGTGGCTTGGGTTCACGCAAAATACGCCCATTTGTTCGAACTGGCGAACTACGGCGCAGCCAAAAAAAGTGATGGAAGCTCCAATGCGCGGAATGACCGCGTCGAACTGGCGCACCTGGCGGCTCTTAAAATAGAGCTGAGGGCTCCCTTGCTCCACATCAATCGAGAAGCGCATCGGATCCAACACGACAGGCTGATGCCCACGCTTCGCGCAAGCTTCCTTGAGGCGACGCGTGCTGTAGAGCTTGCTGCTGCGAGATAAGATGGCGATTCTCATTTGGGATTTCCACCGGCAGGCTGGCTCAGCCTAGCGGACTTCGGCTTGTGGGTGATCATACGATGCGCGCAGTTCACAATGAATTGTCCGGCGAGGGCGGTTCTCCCGATCAACATGCGAAAGCGCATGTCGCCGCGATCCACAAGGCTTAGCTCAATGTCGAGTTGAATCCCTCCAAGCACCATTTGTGTCTTGACGAAATAGCGGAAGGTTTCGTGGCCGTTGCTCGAACGTACTGTGGAGCGGCGGCTCGGACGTGTTACTACCGGGATCCATTTTTCAGGATCGCTATCGGTGACCACATCGAAGGCAATTCGGTTACCCCGCATGCGTCGAATATTTTCCACGTGCACGGCGGAAGTGCGTGCTCCGGTATCGATCTTGGCCTTGAGCCGCTTCACCCCCCATTCGGGCAGGGCGACACGCTCGCTCCAGCCAACCATCACGAGCTCAGAAGGTGAGGATTTCATGGTCGTTGGCCGGCGTCTTGTAGCTCGGAGTCTACCGTTCGAGCAAGACATTGAACTCCGCACCGAGCAGGAGGGCCACACAGCAACCCCAAAGCCGCCCAGTGTGATCGCCACCGCCGCGAGGCTGCCGTAAAAGAGGCGGAATTGAGCCAGGTGGGCGGCGTAGTAGCCGAACGCCACCGAAGCGATCACGCCGATCCCTACCGCCAACGCCGCACCAGGCCAGACACGACGCTGAAACCCGGGACGGCGCAGTGCGATGCGATAGAAGGTCGCCAATAGGCCAGTCGCCGTGACGAGCGCCACCACGAGCGAGGTCATGTAAGCCAACGAGATCGATTGGCCTGTCACCCGCACCACCACAAGCTCAACCAACTTCGCGGGGCAATTTTGGAGTGTTGATGATGGATTGTCTGTTTGCCGACCTTGTAGGTGGGGTGCGAGTGGGTGCGATTCGGACTGCTCAAAGTGGCTTGAGATGGCTCACACGGCTTGCGAGACGTTCTAAATCCGTGAGATGAATGTGGGAGCGAGGGACTATGACGTTTCGTGTCCAGACGTTCAATGTTTGCAGGCTGCCAAGCTTGTTGGGGTTGCTCGCCATTCTGAGTGGCTGCAGCTCAGGCTCGAACAATGGTAATTCTGAGGCGGCATTACCCGGATCCCCGGACCCCGTTGGAACCATCATGCCTGGGGGTCCTG
>CAZSUA010000180.1:0-11237 GCA_964609655.1 uncultured Polyangiaceae bacterium
ATGCTGTGCAAGGAGGCGTGTCGGCTCGAAACTTGCGGGCTAGCGAGCACGATGTTGTTTTCTGGTGTGCGACCGATCGATTGCACACTGGCAGGCGCTGAGGCCCCCATGGTGATCTGGCCGACAACCGTCTTGTGCCGGGGGCGAGGACTGTCGCCAGCGTCTGCGCTCGGCTGGGGAGCACGCGCAGGTTCAGGGGCGGCGATGGCACCTAAGGTTTGAGCCAGTTGGCGTACCAACTCCACAGGCAGTGGCACAGGGCCGAGCGCCAGGAGCGCATGCGGCTCCAGGGGTTGGGATTGGTGAGGTGCAAGGCGCTGCCCGGAGAGCCAACTGCCGCTTGTGGAGCCCTGGTCGGTAACCGACAAGGGATGGAGCGCAAACGACGCGTGCAGCCCCGAAACGTTGGAATTGGCGATGGCGATGTTGGAGCGTGCCGGATCGCGGCCAAAGCTCAGCACCCCGGCTACGATCGGAGCTTGCCCGCGGCTCAAGAGCATCAGTGCGAGTGCCGGATGTGCATTGGGGACGGGAGCCGTGCCCAGCATGAACTGCGCCCGAAAGTCGAACGGAACCTGTGAACCGCTGGCCAGCGCCGCGCCATTCATGAAACTCGGGCCGGCCCCAAGATCCTGAAAGAAGAGCTGACCGGCTTCGCCGAAGCTGATGCGAGCATGCTCCGGGGCTACTTGCTCTGCGCCCAGCCGAATGTCGCAACCGGGGGCGCTCCCAAGCGTGATCGATCGTTTGCCAAAACCGGGTATCATAAGTTGGCGTACCTTGATTGAAGGAAGTTGACGGCGTTAGTGAAGGCTAACGCCAAATTCAGCGCGCCCGATGCGAAGCAGCGACTCATCTACCACTGGCATCCAAGCGCCCAGGGGGGCCGCGTGTCCGTTCACATGCGTCCCACCCTCGCGCTGCTCGTTGCGCACATAGAGCATTCCAGCTTCGAGTTTGAGGGATGCTTGAAGCGCGAGCGCCTGGCTCTCATCGAGCACAATGTTGCAGCCTTGCCGGTCACTCCCTACGCGAAACTCCGAACCAGGCAGGACCGTGAAGACGCCCGGTGCCCCTTCGAGGATGGCGCGCGACGTGTCGAGTAGCTGCTGTTGAAGCGGGGCTGCACGATAGCCGGGGCCTTGCCCCGGAGGTGGTTGGCCGCCGCCGTATCCGGGTGGGGCGCCGTAGCCTCCCTGGGCTGGTGGTCCAGCATAGCCGCCGCCAGGTGGGCCGCCGTAGCCGCCGCCAGGTGGGCCGCCGTAGCCGGGTCCGGGTCCCGGAGGGCCTGCAGGTCGGTTTTTGTTGCCGCCTCGTGCGATCACAATCACGAGCAACAGAATCACCACCAGTGCGAACGCGCCACCCAGTGCATAGAGCAGAGGAAACGGCGGTTCGGTGCCCTGCAGCTCAAGGATGGTATCGGCGGTGACGCCACTCACGCGCCGCGCTTTGTTGTCGTAGAGCACGAGGCGAACGAGCGCGCTCTTGCCGGAGCCCTGGAGCAGCTTGTCTTTGTCGGGGGCTTGGAATTCAGCAAACGTATCGCTGGTCTGGAGCGTCGTCCCCTTCATACCGTTTTGGATAAGCTGCTGTTGGGCGCGTTTCGCGGCTTCTAGATTGCTGCCGGTTAACTCCTTGGGCACTGCCTGGCCGGTGGGGAGAAAGTAAACTTCGGCTCGGGACTGGTCCCCGCCCCAACAAAAATCCCCGAACACCTTGAATTTCCCTCCCGCATACACGCCGTTTTGGCGACTCGCAGCATCCTTGGTGTATTGCACGTTCACATCGAGTGGCCACGACGTGGGGTCGATGCCGATCGGCACATCTTTGAAGGTACTATCACCCAGGATGGGTGGCTTCACGTCAGCGAAATTCAGGGCGAATGTTTGGGTGACAGTAGGCGCCAGGCAGGAGACTTTCCATTTGACGATGTACATTTTGGCGAAGCGCGAGCGCACCGCGTTCACCACAGCGCTCGCCCGAGCTCCCTGACCCTCTTGAACCACGGTGAAGAATCCGCCGATTTCAGGGTTTGACAGGTTTTGCATGAACTCGAGCGAGTTCTGCCGAAATTCGTCGATGCTGCGATACGGGAACAGCACGCTAATCACCGGCACCGGGACCTTGGGCGCCGCGGTATTGTTCTCGGGGAAGCGCCCTTGGGTCATATAATTTTGGAGTTGCATCGCTCCCGGCCCGCTCGTTGCAGCATCCGCTCCCCCATATCCATTGGAGAGCACGACCATGGCCTGATGCAGCGGCACTGTCAGGTTCTCACCGACGTTACCGAGCGCGCCAAAGCCGTCCGTTGCGGCCTGTTTGATAATGCTGAGCAGGCTCCGGGTGCGCCCCTGACTCGGATAGGTGGTGGTCACGCCGTCCACGAAGGCGAGGACCTTATTCTTGGCCGCTGCAGCGACCCACTTGGAATCTTGAACGACCTGGCGGTCGTTGAAGAACATCACGTTCACGATGTCGTTCTGGCCCATGCTCGCGACGAATTGGCGCGCGACTTGCCGGGCATCATCCAGGCTGCGCCCCATGCGCTTATCTGCGTCCACCAAGATGAGCCAGGCCGTGCCAACGCCAGGCTGCCCCAGGCTATCTCCCCATTTGGCGTGACTCACATGGGTGGCTGGACGCTCGGAGCCTTCAACCAGCACCGTGAAGAGCGCGTTGCTCTCCGGGAACGGGAAGGGCTTGTAGAGAGCGTACGGCTTTTCAAGCGCGTTGCTCATGCAGGAAAACTGAGAATTCCCGGTCAGCATCGCGCACGGTGCAATGGCGCTACTCACCCGCTCGCTCTGCACCACTTCGACCAATGTTGTGAGCACGGGGTTACCGCCCGCCTGCGAGGCGCGCGGATCAATTCTTAGAATGTGTGCTTGCGGAGCTGCCTCGGCCCGCCCAGCTAGTAGGCAGAGGCACGAAACCAATAGGAGCAGAGACCACGTTGCTAGGCGACGGTGGCTGCGAGATGCAGAGTCTTTGGGTAACATACGACCGGTGACTCTAGATGATTTTTGGGGCTGCCGTGAGCCAGCCCTGCAAACGCAAAAAAGCCCGCAACGTGAGGCGGGCTTTTTTCGGGATTTGCCGTCTATTTGGGCGGCTGACCGAGAGTGGGACTCAGCGGTCTTTTTCGTCCCGCACGCGGGCTGCCTTGCCGACCAGGTCACGTAAGTAGAACAGACGGCCGCGGCGCACCACGCCGTGAGAAAGCACTTCGATCTTCTCGATGCGGGGCGAATGCGAAGCAAAGGCGCGTTCGACGCCAACGCCAAAGCTCACCTTGCGCACGGTGAAAGTGGAGCGGCTGCCGGCGCGATGGCGCTTCAGGACAATCCCTTTGAAGACCTGCACACGCAATTTGTCGCCTTCGACAATTTTGTAGTGGACAGCAACCGTATCGCCAACCTTGAAGTTGGGCAGGTCGGTTCGGAGGAACTGGGCCTCGATGGGCGCAATCAGTGAGGCAGTGGGGGGCATGACTTTCAAAAAACTCCGTGGCCGAGTTGAAGGCTGGGCTATCTAGGCGCAACTTTCGGTGTCGTCAACCGAAAGCCGCTGAATTTTCGAACAGCCGGGCTAAGTCGGCTTGACGTACCCGGCCCTGGGGGGTATCCCCGCCGCCCGTTTTAAGAATCGCAGGAAATAATAGCCATGAATCAGTTCCCGGGCGTTGTTGGTCGCAAAGTTGGCATGACACAGATCTTCACGGAGGACGGCACCGTCGTCCCGTGTACGGTTGTTGAGTCGAAGCCTATCGTAGTTGGCAAGCGAACTAAGGAAAAGGATGGGTACGATGCCCTGCTCCTCGGCCTTGGGCAGCGCACCGCTAAGCACGTGAACAAGCCGCTCGCCGGTTTCTACAAAGGCAAGAGCGCCGCGCCGGCTGCAATTCTGCGAGAGCTCCGCTGTGCCGCGGATTTCGCGTCCAAGTTTGAGGTCGGGCAGGAAGTGGCACTCGACCAGGTGTTTACTGAAGGCCAATCCGTCGATGTTCGAGGCATCACGCGCGGCCGTGGCTTCACGGGTGTGATGCGCCGCTACAACTTCAAGGGCGCTAAGCGCAGTCACGGTGCCCACGAGTACCAGCGCCATGGTGGTGCGATCGGTACCAACATGACGCCGGGTCGCGTCATGGCAGGCAAGAAAATGCCGGGCCAATACGGCAACGAGCAGGTGACCGTTTTGAATCAGCCCGTCGTAAAAGTGATGGTCGAGCAGGGGTTGCTGTTGATCCGTGGTGCGATTCCAGGGTCGAAAAATGGCATTGTGTTCGTCCGAAGCGCCGTCAAAGCGCGGACACCCAAGCCCTAAGGCTCGCACTTGGAAGCGTCGTCGGGAGAGCCTCCTGACATGCTCGCGCCGCTCCACGATTGGTGGCCGCGCACTCGAGTATTGAACGACGATCATGGCTTGATTGTCGTGGATAAGCCCTCGGGCATTGCCGTGCACGGCGGTGATGAAGGTTTGAAGGACGACGTCGTCGAGCGTCTGCGGGCCATGTTCCGTGCGCGCGGGGAGGCGGATTACTTGGGGGTCCACCAGCGTCTCGATAAGGAGACCTCAGGCGTTCTTTTATTCACACGGGATCCGCAACGGAACGCGGATGTTGCCCAGGCGTTCGAATCTCACACCGCTCAGAAAAAGTACCTGGCGGTCGTTGCCCTGGATTCGCGGGGGAGTCAAAACAATCTGGGGCGGCTCGGCGCAACCTGGGAAGACAACCTGAGCCGTCCACTGAACGGTAAGGTCAGTGTTGTCAGGGCAGGTGGGCAGCACGCCGTCACACGCTGTCGAGTTGTTGAGCAGCGAGGACGTCGAGCCCTTTTGGAACTATCACCGATCACTGGGCGCACGCACCAGCTGCGTGTGCAGGCGAGCGCTCGGGGTGTGCCGATTGTGGGCGATCGCCTGTATGGCGGCGAACCAGCCTCGCGCTTGATGTTGCACGCACAGGAACTCAAGCTGCCGAACGCGCCAGCTTACTTCGCGGCCATGCCGGGCGTGTTCACGGAGTGCTTGAATCAGACGCCGTTCGTTTTTGGCGCCGAGGAGCTGTGGCGACGCCTGTCCGATGCTTGCATCCGGCGTGTTCCCCTGTTCGGACAAACCGAAGCGTACCGGCTGGTGAACGAGCTCGGGGACCAATTGCCTGGGATTTGTGTGGATAAATACGGCGATTTCGCCGTTCTTCACCTGTTTGACGAAGTGGCGACACGGGCTCAGCCTTTGCTCGTGCAGCTGCTCCTTCGGCTTGGCTTTCGCGGAGTCCGGGTCGAGCAACGCGGTCGCGGCATGGCTCCGGTCGTTGCGGCGGGGCCGAGCGCGTTGACGGTGGTGGAGCATGGCGCCAAGTTCGAGATCCGGCTTGGCGGCGACACGTCGGTGGGGCTCTTTTTGGATCAGCGCGAGAATCGCCAGAAAGTGCGAGCTTGGTCCAAGGGGGCGAGGCTGCTCAATCTGTTTTGTTACACCGGTTCTTTCAGTGTGGCCGCGGCGCTTGGTGGAGCGAAAAAAGTTGTGAGTGTCGATCTCTCGGGGAACTACCTGGACTGGGCCAAGCGTAACTTTGAGTTGAACGGGATTTCACCCGAGCGGCATGAGTTCATTCAAGTCGACGCCACCGCCTGGCTCGAACAAGCCAAGCGCCAGAAGCTACGCTTCGATTTGATCGTGCTCGATCCTCCCAGCTTCTCGACAGCCGGCAAGCGGGGCACCTTCAGTGTGGCGCGGGATTACCAGGAAACAGCCGCCATTTGTTGCGCGCTCTTGGCGCCGGGGGGCCAGCTCCTGGCCATCACTAACCACCGGAAAACACCGCTCAGCAAGCTGCGGACGTTGCTGCGGGGAGCCGCGGAAGTCGCAGGCCGCAGCGTCGTTCAGCTGAAGGATCTGCGCTCTTCCAGCGATTGCCCGGACTTGCCCAGCGAGCCCTACCCGAGCAAGAGCGTCTTGGTTAGGCTGAAGTAAGTGGCGCATCGGAATCCTTACGGTCGTGTGGACCCGCGTACCTTAGCCGCCCGTGCTCAGGGATACCCAGCGCGCAGTATCTTCAAGCTCGAAGAGATCGACCAGCGCGTGAAGCTTCTCAAGGGCGGCAATCGCGTCTTGGATCTGGGTGCAGCGCCGGGCTCCTGGAGCCTGTATGCGGCTAAGAAGGTGGGCCCGAACGGTCGCGTGGTCGCGCTGGACCTTAAAGTTATCAACGAAGCTTTCCCGCCGTGGGTTACAAGCCAAGCAGATGATATTTTTAAGGTCGCTCCCGCCTCGCTCTGTCCACCGGGCCCGTACGATGTGGTGATGAGCGACATGGCCCCGAGCACGAGTGGTTCAAAGGTTCACGACCAAACCGTCAGCTTCGACCTGTTCATGCGGGCGCTTGAGTTCGCCGCCGAAATTGGCCGGCCGGGGTCGCATTTTGTGGCGAAGCTTTTCATGAGCAACCAGTTTTCTGAGGCAAAATCGGCCGTTCAGAAGCTGTTTTCGGAAGCCACCACGATCCGCCCCCAAGGCACCCGAAAGCCCAGCTCCGAGGTCTTCATCGTGGGGTTCAGCAAGCGGGTTTAGCACCCTCACACGGCCCCCGCCATTGGCGCCTCAGGTGTACGTGTGGATGAGCTTGGCGACGAGTTCGTTTCTGCGAGCAACGCCAGCTTTCTTCAAGAGCCCCGTGACGTGCACTTCGATCGTTTTCGGGCAGCAGCCCAACTCAAAGGCCATCTGCTTGTTCGTGAGCCCCTGAGTTGCGAGCACCAGAATCTCACGCTGCCGCCGACTGAGGCGCCAGGCTTCTGTCGCCAGGATAATACCAGCGCTCAACCGGAAAGCCGCGCGCTCACTCGAGGAAATGGCCGGCAGCAGCTGAAGGTGGGGGGAGTCGGGTGCCGTTCGCTCGGAGGCTTGTGCGATGAGCGCGTCGATCGGGCTCGGGAGTTGGTCGGTTGTAGCGTAAATTTCTGAGAATTTTGAGGCTTGGAGCATGAGGGGTTCCTTGGGAGATATCCTTTTGATCCCTCTCCTTTCGGACTCCCTTCACCCGAGTTGCGCGAAATGCGCCGGGCCTCGCTAAAAGGCGCTCAGGCCCGTCAGCTCCTTGCCCAAGATGAGCGTGTGGATCTCGTGCGTGCCCTCGTAGGTGAAAACGCTCTCAAGATTCAGCATGTGGCGAATGGCTGGGTACTCCAGCAAAATGCCGTTGGCCCCGAGCAGCCCGCGGCAGGTGCGCGCGATCTCCAAGGCTTTAGACACATTGTTGCGTTTGCAGAGTGAGACTTGTGCTGGGTGGAGCTTGCCCTGCTTGTCTTTCAATCGACCAAAATGCAACGCCAGAAGCTCGCCCTTCACGATTTCTGAGGCGCACTCCACCAACTGCGCTTGCACGAGCTGCTTCTGAGCGATAGGTACGTCAAATTGCACGCGTAGCTTGGTGTATTCCAGCGTGGAGTCCAGACACGCCTTGGCCGCCCCCAATGCGCCCCAGGCGATCCCGAAGCGCGCTTGATTCAAACAGTATAAAGGAGCGCCGAGCCCTTGGCGCAAGGGCAAACGATTGCGCTCCGGCACGCGACAATCGGTCAGCACAATTTCGCCGGTTTCGCTGGCGCGAAGGCTCATTTTCCCCTGGATCTTCGGGGTGTCGAAACCTGGAGTGCCGCGTTCAACGATGAAACCTGTGACCGATTCGGCGCCACTGTCCTCCAGCTTGGCCCACACCACGGCAAGCGCCGCGAAGGGCGAATTGGTGATCCACATTTTGCTCCCGTTCAGGATCCAAGTGTCACCGTCACGTCGTGCGCGCATCTGCATGGAAGCGGGGTCAGAGCCGCTATCGGGTTCAGTCAGTCCAAAGCATCCGATCAGTTTGCCTTGCGCCATCTCCGGCAAGAATCGGAGCTTTTGTTCCTCGGTTCCAAATGAGTAAATCGCTTGCATCGCGAGCGAGCCTTGAACGCTCACGAAACTTCGGAGGCCGCTATCTCCGTATTCAAGTTCCTGAAGGAGAAGGCCGTATTGAACGGCGCTCATGCCCGCACAGCCGTAGCCGCTGAGCGCTGCGCCCAACAGGCCGAGCTCCGCCATTTCCGGAATTAGATCGACCGGAAATAGTTCCTTCTCGAACAGCTCGGAAGCGCGTGGTGTGTAGCGCTCCGCGACGAAACGCCGTACGGTGTCGCGGACGAGGCGTTCGTCGTCGGTAAGCTCTGAATCGATGGCGCCCAGGGGATCGGTGACCGAAGCCATCTGATCAAGTTACCACTCCCTCGGTCGAGGGTGGGTCGAATCTGGTACGCCCATCAGGGCGAGTGCATCTTATTTCGCTTGCGGCCTGTGCTGCCTCAGCGATTTCGACGCTCCGAATCGCCAGCGGCGGGCTGAAAGTTCGCGCACGGGCCTTGGCCTAGTTCTGTTCCGCCACAGAGACCACATCCACCTGGAGGAACTGTCCGTCGAATACTTGGGGTGCCGGCGGCACTCCATCCACAACGATGTTTTCGAAGTTCTTCACCTGCCTAGCGTTGCCGTCGGCGTGGTTCAGCGTTACTCTGCTGCCGCCTTGAACGATGATCTCGGCCGTGTAGTTCAACGCAAATAAACGGTGGTGAAAAGGCTCGTCGGTGGTGTGGAAAGCGTTCGCGTAATACCTTTTTGCGGGTGTCGCCACGTCGATCCAAAAGGTTGTATAGTTGCTGGGCTCGGGCTCTCCTTGCGCGCTGTCGAGAAAGTAGGGGGCAGCAATCACGGTGGTGTTGCGTTGACCGCTTGGATCCAAAAACGTGTGCGGTTCAGTTAGGCCCCGAAAATTGCGAGCACTCACCGACCTCGTCCATCAGGGGAAGGTCCGCTACATTGGCTGCAGCAATCTGTATGCATGGCAGATAGTGCAGGCGAACCTGATAGCGCGACAACACGGCTTGTCAGAGTTTTGCTCCGCTCAGCACCTCTACAATCTTATCAGCCGTGACGTAGAACGCGAAATCGTCCCGGCCTGCCAGAACCTGGGCGTGGGTGTCATTTGCTGGAGCCCTTTGGCTGGAGGAATGTTGAGCGGAAAGTATCAAGAGGCTAAGACTCCTGAGGCCGGTTCGCGTATTGCTCAGCGGGCGAAGATGGAAGTGCCGCGTTTTTGGCATGAGCGCGGATTTCGTGTCGCGGCGGAGCTCTCCAAGGTTGCTCAAAGGATCGGAGAATCACCGCAACTATTGGCGATGAGCTGGCTGCTAGGTGCGGCCGGAGTGACCTCGGCAATTGCTGGTGTGCGCTCCGTCGATCAACTCCTGCAAAGCTGCAGTGCTGTTAACTACGAGATGGACCCCTCCGTCTGGAGCGAATTGGATGAACTTGCCCACTATGATCGAGGCTACCCGGCTGATTGGGTAGCTTCGAATGCCGCGCAATTTTTGGATTCTGAGCGCTAAGACTCTACCGAGATCGCGCCTGGTGCAGAAGTTGCGTGGGTGCGCCCGCCCCAGTAGCAGTCGCCGACTGCGAGAAATTGGGCCAATCTTTAGGAAATGGGCTACCCGCCCGTATGCCTCCTGTCCGTCCAGTGACCGCGTTCGTCGCTCTCGCGTTGGGTGCGGCTGGGGTATTTCGGCTCTGCCAACCGGGGCTGAATGGGTTCCCATGGGCGGTTTTTCAAGGTGAAGCCGAACGCTTGAGGGCTGAGGTCGCTTCGAGCATCGCAGTGCGAACGGCTCAGGCAGCCACCCTGGCTCCCAAGCTGCGGGTGGGTCAGGCCAGGGTTCCGGTTTCAGCAGCTGTGGATATGGTGCCTCGCTCAGAGCCTGTGATGGCGCATGTCGAGTCAGCTATCCCCTTGACCATCCCACTACTCAGCGTCGATCGAGAAACACCCATCTACGCTGCTCCCTCCAAGCAGGCACGCAAGGTGGGGTACGTCAGTTTGGGAGGGCGATTGGGTACTGCACCGGAATCGCTCAAGGGCTCTGGATGCACGGGCGGCTGGCATGGCGTAAGTCCATTCGGCTACGTGTGTGTCGACGAGCGCGTGTCGAGCAATCCCAAGCATCCGGTGACTGAACTAGCCACTCGCGCGCCAGCACGCATTGAGAGCTTGCCCTACAGTTATGCGCGGGCCAAGCGCGGTGGGGTCCCGCTTTATACTCGAATCCCAAGTGCGGATGAACGCGCCTCGCAGGAGGGCGCAGGTACTCGAGGGTTGGAGCGTTCGTGGCGCGATACAGACGTTGAGGACTTGCCGTCGTCGCTTGCCTTGGGCCGCCCCACGCCGACGTTACATGGCTATGCGCGGCCAGCTGGCACGCTCTTCGCCGAACGAACACTGGCCAAGAGTAGCTTCGCGATTGCCAGAGTTTTTGAAGTGCAAGGGCAGCGTTTTGGCATGACTCCGGACCTCTTGCTCCTCCCGCTGGATCAGCTGACACGGGTAACGCCGCCGCGTTTTCGTGGTGTGAGGATCTTACGAGACCAGGCTCTCCCGGTCGCATTCGTGAAATCACGCGTCGCTTACCTCTACCGGCTTGACGAAGTAGCCGGGTCACTAACTTTAGCGCGCAAGCTGGAATTCCGAGACGGCTTTGTGGCGTTGCGCGAGCGGCGTTTCATAGCAGGGCACGAATACGTTCGTTCAGCCGAAGGGCTCTTCGCACGTGTGGATCAACTCAGGCTGATTGAAGGATCTCCGGCGGCGGCACCCTGGTTAAGACGAGAGAAACGTTTCATAGATGTTTCGCTTAAAGACCAAGCATTGGTCGCCTACGAAGACGGGCATGCTGTGTTTGCGACGCTCATCTCAAGCGGACTAGAAAGCGACAAGCTGGATGCCCCCTCGCGCGCTACGGTTACAGGACAGTTTCGTATTCACACCAAGCACGTCACCGCCAAGATGAGTGGCGACGACGTGGGAGATGAGTATGCGTTGCCCGATGTGCCGTATGTCCAATACTTTCACGGCAGCTTTGCCTTGCACGCTGCGTATTGGCACGACGCATTTGGCACGCCTCTTAGCCACGGATGCATCAATCTATCGCCCGAGGATGCGCGATTCTTGTTTGGCTGGACGGAGCCACCAGTACCGCCAGGATGGCATGGCGCGATGGACCCGGCGGGTACCATGATATCGATTCACGAATGATCATTCTCGGTGGGGACATCACGAAACATCCCACCTGATATGTCCCGACTTGGGCAATCGCGTCTCAGATTGGTCGCTACCGCGAGTGCTTCACTGAACGGATCACACC
>CAZSUA010000181.1:0-11220 GCA_964609655.1 uncultured Polyangiaceae bacterium
AAGCATGCTTACTATCTTGTGTTCGACTTTGAGATAGAGGTTACGGACAAGTTTGCGAGGACTACGGCGCGCGCCGGCTTGGGTGGCACGTGCTTTGATGACATCAAGGTCTTGTCTGCGGATGAAGGTCTCTGTCGATTGTTGGGGCGTCGCTTCCCCTCGCCAGTTCTTGGGCCGCCCCGCTTGGCGCTCGGTGCCGGGTGAGTCGGATCACCACTGTTTTCGAAGTCGGCGTGTTGCTCCTATCCGCAGTGCTATCGATGGGCACCAGGACGTTGGTTTCAGGAAAATATGTGGCCGCACACTTCTTCGGAATATCAAAGGGCACCACCACAAATTTCCTGGCAACGCGCGCCCGGCCACCGTGCTCGTTGTGCAGATCCACCCAATCTCCAGCATTGAGCCCTGCTTCAGCGATGTCCTCGGCGTGCATGAAGATAACGCGCCGTTCGTTCTGAATGCCACGATAGCGGTCGTTGAGGCCATAAATCGTGGTGTTGAATTGATCGTGGCTGCGGATGGTCATCATCATCAGCTCACCCGCTTTGAGTAGCTGCTCACTGAGCTCGGCTAGCGAGAATTGGGCTTTCCCGCCCGTGGTTTCGAAGCGCCGCTCTTTCACGCCATTTGGCAAATAGAATCCGCCAGGCTCGCGCACCCGCTGATTATAGTGTTCAAAGCCTGAAATCGTGGCAGCGATGGCATCTCGAATTGCATCGTAGCTTTGTGCATAGAGCTCCCAGGCAACGCGCGTGCGAACTCCGAGCGTCGCTTTCGCCAACCCACACACAATGTTGGGCTCGCTCCTCAGTTGCTCCGAAAGGGGAGAAAGGTTCCCTTCGGTCATCTGCACCACGCTCATTGAATTCTCAGTGGTGAGGAATTGAGCCTCGCCCGCTTGCAGATCGCGATCACTGCGAGCCAAGCAGGGCAGGATTAAGGCTTCCTTCCCGTGGATCAGATGGCTTCGGTTGAGCTTGGTGGACACGTGCACGGTGAGCTGGCAGCGCCTGAGTGCTTCGGCGGTGAAGAGGGTGTCAGGAGTGGACGAGAGAAAATTACCACCCATGGCAAAGAACACTTTGGCGCGCCCCGCGTGCATGGCCAAAATGCTATTCACCACGTCGAGCCCGGGCTCACGGGGTGTTTTGAAGCCAAAAACAGCCTCGATCTTGTCCAAAAAAGCTGAGGAAGGGGCCTCGTTGATGCCCATGGTTCGATCGCCTTGGACATTGCTGTGCCCGCGCACGGGGCAGACGCCCGCGCCCGCTTTGCCCACGCTGCCCTTCATCAGCAATAGATTAACCACTTCTTGGATGGTGAGAACGGCATTCTTGTGTTGGGTGAGCCCCATTGCCCAACACGCGATGATCCTCTGCTTCTTGGCCAAAACAGTAGCAGCTTCGAGAATGAGTTCGCGCGGCACGCCCGAAGCGCGGATCAGCTCATCTAGCCGTTGTGCTCGGATATGTTGAGAAAATTCTTGGAAACCTTGCGTGTGCTGGCCGATGAATTCGTGATCGAGAACTCTACTTTCGGGTTTGGCGTCCGCCTCCAAGAGGAGGACTTCGAGCGCCAGCAAGAGCGGCAGATCCCCGTTGATCTTTACTTGCAGAAAAATATCCGTGAGTTCGGTACTGAAGCCTAAAAGGCCTTTGATCGTTTGCGGATTCTTGAACCCAAGCAGGCCAGTTTCCCGGAGTGGATTCACGGAGATGATGATGGCGCCTCGCGCTTTAGCGCTCTGTAGCGCAGTTAGCATGCGCGGATGATTGGTGCCGGGGTTTTGGCCCAAGATCAAGATCACTTCAGCCTGGTCAAAATCTGCGAGTGTGACGCTACCTTTGCCGCTCCCTAAGCTTTCGCTCAGCGCCACGCCGCTTGATTCGTGACACATGTTGGAGCAATCCGGCAGGTTGTTGGTCCCGAACTCTCTCACGAAGAGCTGGTACAGGAAGGCGGCCTCGTTGCTGGTGCGCCCCGACGTGTAGAAGACGGCTTCATCGGGCGTGTCGAGCCCATTCAGGTGCGCCGCGACTTTTTCAAACGCGGTTTCCCAACTGATGGGTTGATAGTGTGTCGCGCCTGCGGGCAGCACCATGGGTTCGGTGAGCCGACCGTGTTTGCCAATTTCGTAGTCGCTCTGGGCCGCGAGGGCGTGCACGGAGTGTTGGCGGAAAAACTCCGCATCCACGCGTTGTTGGGTGGCTTCTTCAGCGATGGCCTTGGCCCCGTTCTCGCAGAATTCGCCAAGCGACGAACGCTTACCGTCGGGATCGGGCCAGGCACATCCCGGACAATCAAAACCGCCCTTCTGATTCAGGGTGCGCAACGCCTTCACGCCGCGCACGAGGCTCATGCTTGAAAACACATGTGCCGCACTTGAAACGACCGCCGTCAACCCCGCCGCTGCTTGAGGCGTTCTGGTAGTCCGGAGCTCTAGCAGCTCTTCGGGATTTTCCGCGTTGCCGGGCTCTTCATCTCCAGACGCCATGCTTCAGCCAGTTTCTCAGTTCCTGAGGATGCGCTCTTCGCCGCAATAAATATTGAAGGTCTCCCCGCGCAAAAAGCCAATCAAGGTCACGCTATGTTCCTCGGCCAGCTCGACTGCGAGGCTGGAGGGTGCGCCGATTGCTACGATCAGTTGAATGCCGGCCAGCGCTGCCTTCTGCACCAGTTCGAAACTGATTCTACCGCTCAACAGCAAAATGTGTCGGTTCAAGGGCAGGAGACCCGCGCGGAGAGCCGCTCCGATCACTTTGTCGAGCGCGTTGTGGCGACCCACATCTTCGCGGAGCAGCAACAGCTTCCCTTCCAGATCGAAGAGGGCTGAAGCATGCATGCCACCCGTTTGCTCGAAGCCAGCCTGCCGTTCCCGCAAACGCGCAGGAAGTCCGGGGATGAGTGACGCTGGCAAGCGTGCCAAGGTCGAGACTTTTTTGTTTGGGAGTTCGATCCTTAGGCCAGCCAGCGAGCTCTTGCCGCAAGCTCCGCAGCTTGTTGAAGTGTACGAGTTGCGCTCGAGTGGAGTGAAGTTGGGGGTAAGGCCTTCGCCAAGCGTGACGTCAACGCGAGTGCCATCTGAGTCAATTCGCGTCACCTCTTCTGCACGGCGGATAATTCCTTCGCTGAAGAGAAAGCCAAAGGCCCAGTCCGGATCGTGCCCTGGCGTACGCAGGGTGATTGAAACATTCTTGGGAGCCCCGCCGGCGGAGATCCGGAGCTCCAACGGAGCTTCCACGGCTAACTGATCATTGAGTTCCACGGCGTGGCCAGCGCTGATCTTCTGTATCCGGAAGCCGCGTAGGGCGGCGGGGGGCGTCATGGGAGCGGCTCGCGGCAGCGTACCCCTATCTGCCAGCGCCAGGGTCATGGAAGTCGCCATTTAGCCCGGAGAGACGCGTCTGCCACCGCCCACCTAGGGTCACTTGCCCCCACGAATTCTTCGGTAGGCCAATTTAGTAAGGTCCAGTTTGTGCCGTTCCCACACCGTGTTGGTAACGATGGACTCGCAAATACCAGGGGATTTCAAGGCTCCTCCTGCCGGTGACAGCGTCCTCAGCGTCGGGGCGCGGCCTTTACCGGTGCGAACCTTGAGCCTGAGTGAGCTGCTCCTTGCCGGCGGGTTGCCAGCTGTTGCCCCCCAGACCTCCCAGGCTGCCGCCCGTCTCGCCGCACTGGCCGTGAGCGCCACCGAGTGCACGAACGGCGAAGCAGCGGCAGGTCTCCTACGGGAACTGCAGGAGGCGCTGAATGCGACCCGTTCGGAGGTTCCGGAGGCCCTGCGCACGCTGCTGTCGATTTGCCGAGCGCGGCTACAGCGTGTGGAGGGACGCCCACATGTCGCGTTGAATACTCTGCATGGGCTCGCGGCTTCTTTGGCTCCCGAATGGCGCTCTTGGATCGGCTGGGAAACGTTGATGGCGGGCGGCGCGCGCGTCACTCTTGGAGAGCCTGCTGTTGTCGAGTTGCCTTTCAGTCGCATGCTGAATGCGGCTTCGGCCGCACTCGAAGCGATCCAGCGCACAGATCGTGTGGCATTTGAGCATTCGCTTGGTGCTCTCAAAGGAGCCTGCCCAAGCTGGCCTGGTCTTCAGCAAGAGGTCGACGCGTTCGGTGCACTTCTCTGTCCCGATCAGCAGACTGCCGATCTAGAAGTGTTAGCCTGGCGTGCGGGAATGCGCGCACAGTTGCCCTTTGGTTTCAATTTGCCGACAGTTTCAGCCGAAGGCGCCGAGGCCGAGGCCTGGGTGCTCTGCGTCCCCGAGCGCTCGGCTACACGCTTGATGTCTGCTGGCGTGGGGCTGCAGGCTGGTGTCTGCAATTTGTCTGGTCCCAACGAAGCCGGCACGGGCGGCACGCGCACCGATTCCGCGATTGCCGTGCTGGCGCTCGCTGGGGAAAAGGGCGTCGCTTACACAGACTTCGTGCGGACGATTTACGGAATCGCGTTCGTTCCAAAACGGCACCAGGGCATGCTCGATGTGCTCGTGCATCGCATGCGAGTTCGGCTTTCAGGTCGCGCTGAGATTCGACGTACTGAAGGTTCACACTTGGTGCTGTCTGTTAAGGAGCCGTTCGTGATTCCGGATGGGCGCACTTCGATTGAGATGCCAGATCGATTGCTCCGCGTGCTTGGAACCTTCGGTGGTGCCAGTGCCCAACAGGCATCGCTGGCGCTCGGGATCCCGCGGCGCACCGCGCATCGGTTGCTCCAGCAGCTAGCAGCAGAGCATTCGTGCAGCGCCCTCCGAAAAGGTGGGCGTGTTTTGTATAGAATCTCAGACGCCGCGCTGTAGGCGAGCAAAACCGAGCTAGAGCCAAGCTTGCGGGGGGCCCGAAGAGCGGCTACACGAGCCCCGCCGATCCCCGAGCTTTAGGCCTAGCTTCTTATGATTTCAACCGAACAACTGTCGCTGAGTTTCGGCGCGAAAACCCTGTTTGAAAACGTCGATATCCGGTTCATCCCCGGGAATTGCTACGGCTTGATCGGCGCGAATGGCGCGGGGAAATCGACCTTTCTGCGCTGCCTTTCGGGAGAGCAAGAGCCTACCTCGGGCTCGGTCATCGTGCCCCCAGGCCTACGGTTAAGTACGTTGCGGCAAAACCACTTCGCTTTCGATGAGGTTCCCGCCCTTGAAACGGTGATCCGAGGGCATCAGCGCCTGTATCAGATCATGCAGGAAAAGGACACGATCTATGCGAAGCCAGACTTCAATGACGAAGATGGTCTTCGCGCTGCCGTGCTCGAGAGTGATTTCTCCGATCTAGATGGCTGGAACGCCGAGGCGAATGCGGCCCAGCTGCTCGGTGCACTCGGGCTGGGTCCGGATCGCCAGCAGAAGCTGGTTAAAGAGCTGGCCGATGATGAGAAGGTGCGGGTGCTGTTGGCGCAAGCGCTGTTTGGCACGCCGGATATTCTATTGCTCGATGAGCCCACCAATCATCTCGATGTGGATTCTATTCTGTGGCTTGAAGAATTCCTCGCGAATTTCAAGAATACTGTGATTGTGGTCTCGCATGATCGCCACTTCTTGGACCGTGTTTGCTCGCACGTGGCCGACGTGGATTTCCAAAAGATCCAAGTTTATACGGGGAATTACACGTTTTGGTATCAAAGCAGCCAGCTCGCGCTTTCGCAGCGCCAAGAATCTAACCGCAAGAAAGAAGATAAGATGAAGGAGCTCAAAGCCTTCATCCAACGCTTCAGCGCCAACGCATCAAAATCGAGCCAAGCCACCTCGCGCCGAGCCCAGCTCGAAAAGATCACGCTGGATGATATTCGACCGTCTTCGCGCAAATATCCCTACATCGAGTTCAAGCCCACGAAAGAGCTGGGGCGTGAAGTGCTCGCGGTGAATGGTTTAGGGAAAATGCTGGATGGAGTCTGTCTGTTCAAGAATTTGCGCTTCAGCGTGGGGAAGGGTGATCGCGTGGCGATCGTCGGTGAAGATCGCGCCGTCACGGCCCTGTTCGAGATCCTCGGCGGACAAATGACACCGGATACCGGTGAGGTGACCTGGGGCCGCACGGTGAACGCGGGCTACTTCCCCAAGGACAACGCCGCCTTCTTCGATACCGAGCTTTCACTCATCGATTGGCTGAAGCAGTACACCAAGGAGCAAGAAGAGAGCTTTGTGCGTGGGTTTTTGGGGCGCATGCTGTTCAGTGGCGATGACGTTAAAAAGAACACGCGGGTGCTTTCCGGCGGCGAGAAAGTGCGTTGCATGCTGTCGCGCATGATGCTGCAAGACCCCAATCTTCTGATGTTTGATGGGCCCACCAACCATCTCGATCTCGAATCGATCACAGCGCTCAATAACGGCCTCCTGAAGTTCGAGAGCACGATGCTCTTCACCTCACACGATGTGCAGTTCATGGAAACCTTGGCCACGCGCGTGATCGAAATTGGCCCCACCGAATACTACGATCTCGGGATGACCTACGGTGACTACCTCGTGGACCCTGGGCGCCTCGCACGGCTCGGCCGCGCCAAGCACTGAGCCTCTGGCCTAAGCCCGGCGCGACACGCGGAGGCCGTAGAATTTTAGATAACGGCTTTCAAGATGGCCTATTTGCCAAGGATGATCGGTGGCTTGCCCGCCCCGATGGATCACCTGCAGGCTGACGCCAGCTTCTCTTCCTGCACGCGCGAGCGTCTCCAAGAAATCATCCTCTCCGATTTGCGCGGTGCAGCTCGCAGCACAGAACAGCCCGCCAGGCTTCACGCGCCGCAACGCCAGCGTGTGCAAGCGGGTGTAGGCACGGAGTGCGCCTTCGCGATGCTTCTTTTCTTTGGCAAAGCTTGGCGGATCGCTCACGACGATGTCGAAGCTTTTTTCAGAGGCTACCAAGAACTTGTTGACGTCTTCAGCCACGATGGGATGAGTTTCCGGGTCAAAGCCGTTCAAGCGAAAATTCTCGCGGGCGGCTTCACAGGCTGGCGCTGCAAGATCCACACTCGTGACGCTTGAGGCGCCCCCTTTGAGTGCATGCAGACTAAACGCTCCGGTGTACGAAAACAGATTCAGCAGCGTCTGGCCTTGGCAGCGCGCGCCAAGCCACGCGCGATTTTCACGATGGTCGAGAAAAAGGCCCGTCTTTTGGCCCACGTGCAGCTCCACTCGGTGTTTGATTCCGTGCTCACGGATAGGGAAGGATTCCGGAGGCAGATCGCCAATGAGCGCGCGCAGCCCCGGCTCCTCGGAGCCTCTCCCAACGATACCCTTGAAGCGTTGGAGCTTACTGATAGCTCGCGCAATCTCCGGCAAGAGCGTTTCGCTGGCAGGCGAGTAAGCCAAAAGCACGCAGAACGGACCGTAAACGTCCGCCACAATCCCAGGCACGCCGTCACCTTCGCCGTTGAGCAAACGAAACGCGTCCGTCTCGACGGAACGCACAGCTGCACGCAACTCCCAGGCGCGCCGTGTGGCCGCTTGAAACCAGCGTGCATCAGGCACTCCGCTCTCCGAGTAGATCCTGAGCGCGATGGCGGAGCCTGGCTCCCAGAGTGCAAAGCCTCGAAAGGCACCACAGGTTACCTCTACCCAGCTGCCAGCCTCTGCCTGAAACCCAGGCGGAACATGCTCGCGGTAGATCCAGCGGTGGCCCTCCGCGAGCGAACGCTCAAGCCCGAGCGGCAAAACAACTGAGCGGACGTTCCGGGTCAAAATTCGCCTCCAAACCGCAGGGAATAGCAAAGGATGAGGCAGAAAGGGCTCGCACTCAGAAGAGGCATCTGAAGTCTTCTTTATGCGTGATAGCTTTGCCAGATCAATGGGCGAGGTGAGAGCAACCATCGAAAGCAACGGCCCGCTCACGGGACTTCGCCTTGGCCGCTATCGGTTGGGAGGCAGGCTCGGGGCAGGGGGAACAGCCTCCGTGTATTTAGCGGTGAGCGACGGCCCCCACAACTTTGGGCGCGTCGTGGCGCTCAAAGTGATCCATGAACATCTGCTCGGAGAGAAGGCATTCGTGGATATGTTTCTCGACGAAGCCAATCTGGCGGTGCGCCTCAATCACCCCAACGTGGTGCACGTCTACGATCTCTTGCAGGAAGAGGGGCGCCTCGTCTTGAGCATGGAATATTTGGCAGGGCAACCTCTTTCACGGTTGGTGGCGCGAGTGCGGCAGCGAGAGGAAAGGCTCCCCTATGCTGTGGTGGCGTGGATCGCAGCTCGCGCACTCGAAGGTCTACATCACGCGCATCAACTCTTGGATGAACGCGGCCAGCGTGCGCAGGTGGTGCATCGCGATGTGAGCCCACAGAATATTTTTATTACGTATTCAGGCCACGCGAAGATTATTGATTTTGGCATCGCGCGCGCAGAAGGTCGGCTGCAACAGACGGAGCTCGGGCAGGTGAAGGGGAAATTTGCGTATATGGCTCCGGAGCAGGCGCTCTCGCAGCAATACGATCATCGGGCAGATATTTTTTCGCTCGGGGTGACACTGTATGAGGCGGCTGTGGGTGCGCGGCTGTTCCCGGAGCTCGATCGGGTGGAGGCGTTGCACAAGATCGTGATGGGAGAAATTCCCGATCCCGGCACGCGTGTTTCAGGCTTTCCAGAAGAGCTTCGCCGGATCATTCTGCGTGCGATCGAGGGTGATCCAGAGCGCCGTTTTCAGTCCGCAAAAGAGATGCAAGAGGCGCTTGACGCGTTCGTGGAACAAACGGAGCAAGAGCCCGTGGCGGAACGTTTAGCGGCGCTGATGAGTGAGCAATTTGGCGCTGAACGTGAACAACAGTTGCTCGCGATCCAAGCCTTGAAGGCCGGCGAGCCAGGCACCTTCAAAGTCGAGACGGACGCACACTTTGGGCTGGCTTCGAACACGGGTATCGCGCCAAGAAAGTCGCCGAATTATCTTGCATTCGGGCTCGGAGCGGCGTTGCTTTTGCTGGGGGGCATCATTCTGCTCCAGCGCATTTTAGCCGAGTCAGGAGCCGCTCAGGCGGGGAACATTCCGCCTGCTGCAGCTCCAGGTTTTAGCGGCGCCTCCGCCGCTGTGGAGCCCATGCCTAGCGCAAGCATGCGGCTAACTGGCCCCCCAGGCGAGCCACCAAGCCAAGCTGAGTTTGCGGGCGCAGCCGGCCGTGAAGAGAAGACGCACTTGCCGAAACGCTCGCCGCTCATTAAAAGCTATCCGTTCTAGACCGGATAGCCATGCGCGCTCGCGTTCTCACATTTGGTCTCGCGCTCCTCTTGCTGGCTCGGCCGCTGTTTGCTGAGAGCACCACGTGTAAGGATGACCCCACGCTGTGTGGTCGAATCGCCTTTGAGGCGGGTGTCGCTGCTTTTGAGAAGGGGCATTTGAAGGAAGCCCGCAGTTTGTTTCGCGTTTCGTTGAAACTGCGCTCGCATCCCACGATTCTTTTTAATCTGGCGCTGTCTGAACTTGGGCTGGGGGATTATGACGCAGGAATAGCGCACTTGAGGGCCGTGCTCACCGATAAGGAGAGCACGGCCGAATTCCTGCGACGGACACGTGAGCAGCTCGAGGTGGCGCGTCGCCAATCAGCTGAGCTCCGCCTGGATGCGCGGCTCGTTGAAAAGGCACAGTTTAGAGTGAACGGCCAAGCGCCGGCGCGAAACGGTGTATTTTATGCGGCTCCCGGCAAGTTGAGTGTGAGCATCAAGCTGCCTGGTCAGGCTACTGTGGTGCGTGAAGTGGAGGTGCGTGCGGGAGAAAAACGCGAACTGTTGCTGCTGGACGCACCGCTCAAAGTGGCTGAACCATCCCGCGAGTTAGGATCCTCGAAGACTCTGCTTTACGTCACTCTTGGCCTCGGCGCAGCGCTCACTTCCGCCACCCTGCTGAGCACTCTCGACGCACACCCAGCCGACACACGCACGATCTTCCTCGCGGGTTCAGCAACTGCCTTCGTGGGAGCGGGGTTGGTGCTCTGGGCGTTTGATGGCCCAAAAGGCAGTCCGCAGGGGCTCGCCTTCGCGCCGGGCGCTCGAAGTGTGTCCTGGGTGGGGACGTTTTAGGTAGTGGTCGCAGCGGTACTTCGACCTTGGCACTCTTGCCCACGGTCGTGCTAGCCATTGAACGGAGACGATCGCACGTTGCCCTGCCGCCTACGCCCGGCGCACCGCCGATCGACGCCTTCATCGTCACCATGGCCCCATGCTCGCCCTGGCCAGAGGAGAAACCACGACGCGGCTCCTGGGATGCGAACGTCGCCTTCTCAGGCACCACTCCTCCTGGGAGCCCTTGTTGTGGAACGGGAGTCCCCTGTGCAATCTCATTGGTCGCAGGAGACAGACGAGACCCCTACAAAACCTTTCGCTCGACTACTTCAACTAGTTGAACTAGTCTAAGTTCATGAAAATTAAGCAGGTGGGTGCGTTCGAGGCGAAAACCCAGCTGTCGGCTTTGCTGGACGAGGTGGAGAAAGGCGTCGTGGTCCGGATCACCCGCCATGGAACGCCGATTGCCGAGCTCAGGCCTCTTCGCAAAGCGGAGCGACCTCGCTTTGGGTCCGCCAAGGGCAAGGGCTTTAAGCTCGATGCTCACTTTGACGACCCTCTTAGTGACTTCGAGGAGTACATGCCTTGAGGCTGCTCCTCGACACCCATACGGTCTTGTGGTTTCTCCAAGGTGCTAAGGAGGCGGAGCCTGTACGCGAGCTCATTGAAGCCGCGAGCAACACCGTCAGCGTGGTCTCGCTTTGGGAGGCGGCCATCAAAGTGAGCGTCGGTAAGCTGAGGCTTCCGTACGCCATTGAGCGCCTCCCCGAGCTCTGCGCCCGGAATAGCTTTGAGCTGCTGGCGCCCGAGGCCGCCGATGTGGTGGGTGTCGCCAAGCTCCCCTGGCACCATCGAGACCCGTTTGATCGCCTGCTCGCGGTTCAATGCCTATCGCGGGGGCTTACTCTCGTGAGTCGAGATACGCAGTTCGACCGGTACGGCGTGAAGCGTCAGTGGAGCTAGAGGGGTACGCTGGAGCATAAGACATTCGAAGTGAGAGTCGGTCGGTAAGCAGGGGCAGCGCCAAGAGCAGGCGATCCAGCCGAAGGCGCTCTGCACCCTCGGAACCAGGTCAACGAAGCATAATAGGCGGTGAATTCGACCCAATTGGGGGCCAAGAGCCCACGTTATGCAGGCACCGATAGACCAGCAAAGGGAGCAGCATCCCTGGATCTAACGCTGATCTAACGCTAGGGCGGGCGCGCCATCTGACAGGTAGGTTTGTTCCGCAGATGTCGGTTTGTTC
>CAZSUA010000182.1:0-9026 GCA_964609655.1 uncultured Polyangiaceae bacterium
CTCCTGAGATGAGCCATTGAATGCGGCGCTCCCAGCGTGGATCATCAAATTCCAGCCGTTGGCCTGCGGCGATCCGGAGCAGATAGAGCCCGGCTTCTTCTGTCTCAAGCAGCGTCTCGACGGGCGCGTGACCGGCGTTGCTGTTGGCTCCCGAAAACGCCGCGCGCGAGCGTTCGATCTCAACCGAAGTGCCGAGTGCTCGTCCCTTGAGCGCCTCGGGCTTCTCCAGGCGAATGCGAATCTGCTCCAACGCTGGGTAACAACCAAACAGCATCGCGCTCATCTCTTCGGTGGCCATTTCGATCAAGCGATATTGCCGGAACTTCAACAGCGAAGCCACGTCGTCGGCGACGCGCGAGTAGTCGATGGTATCCAAAATTCGGCCGGTGCGCCCCGCTTTCGACAGATTGAGGCCCAGCGCCAAACTCAACCGCACGGGCTGCTTTTGATGGCGTTCACGCGGCCGCATCCCGACGATGCACTCGATCTCAAGTTCGTTGATGCGAATGAAGTCCATAGGAAGCGTTCAGTGGGTCGTGACCGGGCGCGGATCCGTTTCAGTGATAGTCAGCGGCCAGGCGATGTCTTCGCGTGTCCAGCCTTCGGCGCCAGCATGCCGCCAATCGACGCGGATCTCGTAGCTGCCCGTCACCGGTGGCAAGGGCAGACCCGCGGTGCGGGTTCGATAGCGGAGCGAAAGCGCACGGTGGTCGAAAACATCCGTGGTGGTTTCGAGGCCGGTGTGCGCGACGAGCGAGAAGCGAAACTGAAGGCTCTGCTTCAGTTCTTGCGGAGCAATCTGGAAGTACGCGTGGATTTCGAGAGGGAGGATGGCACCCACGGGATGGGTGCCCGGAGGCAAGCTCACCTGCTCCACCAAATTCCAAAGAGTCACGTTGTTAGACTGCTGATCCAAACTTGAACCGCCACAAACGGTGAGAAGGTAACAATGCGGCACGGACGGAGCCTAGTCCTTCACCAGGCGGGCAGCAAATGGTCAAAAAGGGTCGCGCCCGTTGCAAAATAGAGGACCTGACTGGCGCTCAGCAGAAACAGCCCAGCGCTAAGCACGCGCGTGACGCTGGGAAGCGCCCGCTGACCCCAGAGCGGAAGGCGGAGGCCAGGACGGAGCCCGACATCGCTCAAACTCTGGCTCAAATGAAAGCAGACGCCCGCGAGTCCGACTAGGTAAACGAATGCCTGAACGGGCACGCCCAGACTATCCACGCTGGAAAGTCTTGCGCTCAGTTTGCCGTTGAGATCTTCGAGATAGAGTTCCCCGCGGAGGACGGGCCAGCTGATCGTCAGCAGATGGTAACCGATAAAGGCGACTGTGAGTGCGAGCCAAGCGAGCCTGGCCACGCGCAGCCGCCCGAAGCGCTGATGCCAACCGGGGCTCGCTCGGTGATCCGAGAGAAATGGTGCGAGTCCGAGGCCCAGCAGGGCGAGGAAGCCGACCAGCACGCTCGGGGCGAGTAGCATGAAAGCCCAGGGAAGCTCCGAACCACGCGCCAGCGTTTGCGGTTCGGTCTGAGTGAGAGGCGACTCGCAGCCGAGCCGAAGCAGCAGGAATGCGGCAAAGGTCGCTGCCGCAGCGTCAACGGTAAGTCGGGGAATACTTGACGGCTCCTCAGTCAATCGGTCACCTGTACGTGGTGTTTGAGCCAAGCCATCCGCGAGCGAAATTGAGTTACGGGACGAGATGGATGCCGTCAAGCCAGGCTTGGCTGGTTGGGTTGCTGGCCCTCGCCGAGTTCTCGGGCTGTGCACATGCGGGCGAGGGATCGGGACGCGTCGCTGGGACCTCGGCCCTTGCGGAGAACGAGACGGCGCAGCGCGAGCTCCGAGCGCTCAGAAGCCGCTACTTTGCTTTGCACCGCGCCGAGCGTAGCCGGCTCACGCGTGAGCTCGTTGCATTGATTAACCGGTATCCGGCAGACCCAAGCACCGAGTGGGCTCGGCTCTATCTGGCGTTCAATGAGCTGGACGCCGGCAGGAGCCGGCAGGGCGCCGAGCTTGCGGCACGCGTCCGTGCGGGAACCGAGGGCAGCGTTCAGGATCTTGCTACGGTGGCGTTGGCCGCCTCGTTGACGGCCGAAGCGAAACCCAAGACGGCACTCGGGCTGCTCGTTCCCCTACAGAGCAAGGTGATTGATGCTGACGAGCGACAGCTCTTCTATGAAGAGATCACGCGCGCAGCCCTGCACGCCCGGAGTTACGCTCAGGCCGTCCAATTCGCCTACGAATGGGTTACTAGCGGTAGCCTGCTGTTGCCCGAGTCCAACCATTCCGCTGTGGAGCGTCTGGTTGAAGCGGTGCCAACGCCCGAACTCCAAAGCGCGCTCAGCAGATTGGAGCGGAGCGCGGTTCCGACGCGGGCCGAAGCGAGCGAAGTGCGGGCTCGCAAGTGGTTCCTAAGAGCGCTCCGCCAAACGCTGACGACACGTGCACTTGCCAAGAAAGATCCGATTTTGGCACGCTGGCTCCTTAGCGCGCCGGCCGCACGGGAACGCCTGAGCGATGTCACTACAGAACTCTCGCGGCTTGCCACGACCGGTGCGCCGCCGAAAGTCAGGGTGATTGGGCGTCGCTTGGGACTCCTTTTGGGAGCCGGGACGCGAAAGGCACGCGATCGCTCGGCGAGCGTGGTGTCGGGATTGCTTGCTTCGCTGGATTTAACCTCAGAAACACGCAGCTCCGCAGTGGAACTAAAAACTGAAACGGACACAGGCGCTCCGGGCGCAACGTTGGCAGCGCTAGAGTCGCTGGCGAGTGACGGCGTTGCGCTCGTGGTGGCAGGTATCGATCAAGAAAGCGCGGCTGTCGCCGCAAGCTACGCCGAACGAGAGCGCTTGCCCGTGCTGCTCTTGGATACCCCGGCAGAAGTGGGGAGCTCCGAGTATGTTTTTAGGATGGGCGCTGATCCGGAAGCAGCCGCTCAGAAGTTAGAGGAAGCAGCCGCTC
Source organism: uncultured Polyangiaceae bacterium (assembly GCA_964609655.1). GTDB lineage: Bacteria > Myxococcota_A > Polyangia > Polyangiales > Polyangiaceae > JBBRRP01. Next base: position 2,965 of record CAZSUA010000182.1, read on the forward strand.
AGGCAGGGTTCGTGAGGACAGCGCGCGTGGGGCCGGGGTTGGTGTCGTGTGGCGCTGAGCCGCTTGAGAATGGTGCTCCCCTGTTCCCAGTTGAAGAATGGCAGCGCTCCAAGGTTCAAGCGCTGTTGCTGTTGGGGGATGCCGTGTGCAGCGGGCAGGTGGTAGCGGGGCTCGCAGGATTGAAGCCCAGGCCCGTGTTGTTCTTGGGTCTCGAAAGTTCGAATCTCAACAATCTCTCGGCATGGACGCGCGTGACTCTGGGAGCCGGGAAATTTCCCGACGCTAGCGCTCCGGGCAAGTCTTGGTTTCACGTTCTCGGTCACGATGCCGGAGTCCTGGGTGCAGAAGCGCTCCTCGGCTTACCGGCGTCGGTATTGGTCGAGGACCGAAAGGAGGCGAGCCGGCTGCATGCGCTGGCTCGCAAGGGCCTCAGCCACGCCAAGGGCGAGTTGTGGTCGAGCGGGGCACATGGGTTTGAAGGAAGCCAAAAGCTGCCGCGAACGTTTCGGATACTCCGATGAAAGAAGGCCGGATCTATCCGCTCAGCAACAAAGCCCGGACACGCGCCCTAGCACGCCAATTGGCAAAGGTCGCGGCGGCCTCGGATCTGATTGTGTTGGAAGGAACACTAGGTGCAGGGAAAACATTTTTCGCCCAAAGTTTTTGCACCAGTCTGCCGAATGGGAAGGCGCTCTCGGTAACGAGCCCAACCTACACGCTCGTGCACGAACACGAAACGGAGCCGCCGGTCTGCCACGCCGATCTCTACCGCCTCGCTTCAGACCGCGAAGTCCTTGAGCTTGATCTGTCGGCGCGCCGCGATGCGGGATGGCTTTTGCTGGTTGAATGGGGCACGCCTTACATCGACGCGCTCGGCGGCGATGCCCTGACCGTACGTTTGGGCTTCATGCCGCGGACCCTCCAATTCTGCGCCGTTGGGCCACGAAGCGAGGCACTCTTGACCGAGCTCGAGGGCGCGCTCCAAAAGTGCCGAGATCAATGCTAGGACGTCCCCGTGGGAGAACCTAGCGAGAGCGAGAATTCAGGATTGCAAGCGCTGAACCCGCTCTCCTATGCGCTTGGGATTCTTGAGAGCCTGGGTCAGCTCTTGGAGTTGACCTGGAAGAGTGTCACTTGGGGATTTCGACCACCGTTTCGCATTGCGCAGCTGCTCCTCGGGATGGACTTCATTGGCGTCCAGTCTATCTTCATCGTCTCGCTCACCGGGATTTTTAGCGGAATGGTTCTGTCACTGCAGACGGTGTACAGCTTAAAGCAATTTTCCGCTCAGGGCGTGGTGGGCTCCGTGGTCGCCATTTCCCTCACGCGGGAGATAAGTCCGGTGTTTACCGCGCTCATGGTAACCGCCAGAGCAGGTAGCGCCATGGCGGCAGAGCTCGGGAACATGCGTGTCACCGAACAGATTGACGCCTTAACGACCATGGGCGTAAGCCCCATCCAGTATTTGTTGTCGCCTCGGCTGTTAGCCAGTGTTTTAATGATGCCACTGCTCTGCATCCTCTATACCTGTGTTGGGATGAGCGGAGGCTGGCTCGTAGCCGTCAGTTGGCTGGGCGTCGATCCGGGGTTGTTTATCGCCAACATCGAGAAATACCTAACTTTCAACGACCTTTTTATGGGTCTTGTGAAGGCCGGGGTCTTTGGATTCTTAGTCTCCGCAATTTCCTGTCGGCAAGGCTTCTATGCCAAGGGCGGCGCCAAAGGGGTCGGCGAAGCAACGACCCGAGCCGTTGTGCACAGTTCGGTGGCGATCCTCATCGCGAACTACGTGATCACTAATTGGATGACTCCGACCTGACTGACGAATCCAATACTCTGCCGCGCTCCCAAGGGCGCCTTGCAGAGCTGCGCAGGCTTGCCGTGTGGCGCCAGCGTTTGGTGTGGCCGCTGTTGTTGGCGCCGGCGTGGCTCGCTCTCGGATTCGATCTGTGGCGGCGAGCGCCGCGGATTTGGGGTTTGAGTGGGGTCAATATCCTGACCTATTTCAGCGCGCTGATTGAGAGCGGAGTGGTGTGGGCGTTGCTCTTGCACGCGGCCTCGCGCCGGCGGGGGCCCTGGCGGCATGTCATGGCCGCACTGTTCGTGGGCTTTGCCACCTTGGCGCACGCCGGGCAGTCGTATTTTTTCGAGCAGAACAACGTGTACCTGAACTCCGACGTTTCGCGCTTCGCGAGCGATTTCGGCGCGAGTGTTCTGAATCAGTTTTTGGCCGACATTGGCAGCTATCTTCGCGTTTTGGCGCCCGCGATCACGGTGGCTGTGCTGTGGGTGTTCCTGGCGCGCCGCACCGTGCGTCCGGCTCGCAAGCGAGGGCAAGTGACAGCAATCCTGGCGCCGTGTGTGCTGGTGGCGAGCTTTTTCATTCCTACGAACCATCGGCAAGCGCAGGCTAGCACTCCCGATGTTTTGTACCTGAATGCTGTGGGGGCGCTCTTGGGGCAGGAGTTCGGTTTAACCGATGATGCCAATGCTGCGCGGCCGCGTTCACGTGCCTCGCTCCCAGTGTTGCCACTTTTCCCGGAAACGGCGATAAAACGGAACGTGGTGCTCTTTATTCTGGAGAGCGTGCGCGCCGATAGCGCGTGCAGCGAATATCGTGCAGACTGCAAAAAGACGCCTTTTTCGAACGCGTTGCTGCCAAATCGTGCGCCGCTCAGGCAGTTGCGATCCATGGCTTCAACCACCGCCATTTCGTTGGCCGTGCTTTGGACGGGAGTGGGCCCCGAAGAATCGCGTGAGGTCTTGCACACCTGGCCGCTGGTCTTTGACTACGCCAAGGCGGCAGGTTTCAGTACCGCATTTTGGACCAGCCAAAACATGCTTTTTGGCAACGCGCGGCTTTGGGTTGAAAACCTCGGCGCGGATAGATTCGCTTCCGCCACGGACTTGGACCCCACCGCGGATCTGGACACAGGTGCGGACGAAGCACTGCTCGCGACCCGCGCGCTGGCCGAGATCCATCAGCTCAAAGAGCCATTTTTGGCCGTGATTCAGCTATCGAACACGCACTATCCGTACCGCATTGACGAATCCGTGGCGCAACCCTTTCAGCCCGCCACCACGAGCAAGGCTCCGGCAAATAACAGTGCGTTCAAGAACTACTACCAGAATTCGATCTACCAGCAGGACCGCCATGTCGCGCGTATGATCGAAGGCATTCGTCACTCGGGCTTCGGCTCGCGCACCGTTCTCCTCTACACGAGTGACCACGGAGAAGCCTTCCGCGAGCACTACCAAATGGGGCACACGTTCAGCATCTTCGACGAAGAGATCAAAGTCCCAGGCTGGGTCGATGCACCGCCTGGAACACTCTCGCCCGAAGAAGCCAGGAGCCTGAAAACGAAGTCGGACACGTTCGCCTTTCATGTCGACATGCTGCCCACTCTTCTCGATTTGATGGGGGTGTGGGATGCGCCCGCCATCACCCGCTACCGCTCCCGTATGCCTGGCACCAGTTGGCTCCGGCCCGAGCCCACGCTCGCCGCCTTACCGATGACGAACTGTGCGGCAGTCTGGGGCTGTGCTTTCGAGAATTGGGGCGTTATGCAAGGTAATCTGAAGCTCGCAGCCCGGGCCTGGGATGGGGATTATCGCTGCTATGATCTGCTGAGCGATCCTTTGGAGCTCACGAACTTGGGTGCAAGCCGCTGCGCATCGCTCGAGAAAGTAGCGCTTGAACGCTTCAAGCGGCTGCCTGGGCGCGGTGATAGGAAAGCGAATGAGCGCTAGGAGAGCGCCATCACCGATCCGTCCTAGCGCTCGACAAACTTCGGATCCGTCAGAAATTTCTGGTCAGTGAGGGCGCCCAAGAAAGCCAAAAGATCCGCTTTTTCAGCCGCGTTCAGCTCAAACGGCTCAATCTGGACGTCCGTGCTCGGATCGCCGCGTCCACCTTTGGCGTAGTGATCGATCACGTCCGACAAGGTGGGGAGGGAGCCATCATGCAGGTAGGGTGCCGTTAGCGCGATGTTGCGGAGACCGGGGACTCTGAATTTTCCGAGATCACCGGTGCGTCCAGTGAGGCCCTTTCTGCCGATGTCGCCCCCAGGCTCGTAGCTTCCATTGTTGAAGAAGCCATCGTTGGTGAGGGTGCGCTCGGTGTGGCAATGAAAGCAGCCCGTTCTGCTGCTGAAGAAGAGATCGGAGCCGCGCTTTTCGCTGTCGTTGAGTGCAAGACTGTCACCCGCGAGAAACGCATCGTAGCGGCTGTTGCTGCTGACTAGCGCGCGCACAAAGCTGGCCAACGCTTGCCGCAGGCTGAGCTCACTTGGGGGCTCGGCGTAGGCAGCCTGAAACTCGGCCACGTACGACGCATCACTGTTCAAACGCGCGACGGCCTCGGCGAGGGGTAAGTCCATCTCGTTGGCGTCTTCGATGGGCTTTCCTGCCTGCTCCTCGAGCGACGCGACTCGGCCGTCCCAGAACAACCCCGTACGCACCCAAGCCAAATTGGCCAAGCCCGGTGCATTCCTTTTGCCCATTTTCCCCTCAATCCCAACGCTCACGGGTCGCGGGTCAGCAAAAGCGTGACTCTGCTCGTGGCAGCTCGAACACGAAACTTCGCGCGTGCGTGACAAGGCTGTTTCAAAAAACAGCCGTCGCCCAAGCTTGGCCCGACTCTCAGTGAGCTCATTCTCGGCCGGGGCAGTCGAAGCGAGGCTGCCGGTGAAGCCGAACGGACTCGATACTTCCGTCAAGTTGGGCGTGGGTTTTAGATTAACGGCATCGGGTGTTGCGCTACAGGCGAACACTAGAAATCCGAGTGCAGGTTGCCAGCTCCAACCATGCACAGATCGGTCTTTCACAAGCAAACGCGGTGTTTCTTTCACGGACCGCCTAGCGAAAAGATCGTGAGCTTGGGGACATTCTGACGGAGGTGTTCGCCTGCCAGGATCTCGGCTCCCGGGGGCCCAGGGGGCGCCGGTGGCGGTAGCGCGAAGTTCGCTAGATCTGCCGGCATCGTCGCGCCCTTGAGCACCTCATCTAACGCAAATTTGAGCGGGAGCTCGGCGTTGACCTTGGCGACCGTGATAGCGCCCAGAACCGAGATCTTGGGTGCCATGCGTTCATGAACGCCGCCGCCCATGTGAACCTTTTGCGCGGTTGATGGCATGATGGTCAGAGGCTCCGTCACCATTCCCTCGTAGCGTAAAAAGAGATAGCCAAACGTGTGCGGCCACTTCAACTGAGAGGCCTCATCGAGCGGAGCGTCCAGCGGCGAGAAGGTGTTGTTGCAACCATCGGTTAGACCTAACAAGAACTCCACCCCGCTGTACGTACCCACGGGCGCTCGAACTCGGAGCCCAAGCGACTCGGGAGCTTCGGCATTCACGAACTGGACATTGTACGGCTCTCGATGGCCACCCGAGTCCACCAGGTCGACCGGTACCCTTTGACTCGATGCATCTACCAGGGTGACTTCGGAAATATAGAACCTCAGATTGCTGAGCAGCAAAGTCCCCCCGCCAGCGAGGGCGTTGTTTTCCCCGTAAATGAGCGGCTTCCCGTTCAACTCGAGCTTGAGCGAGAAGGCTACGGGCTCGCGCTCACCGGGGATCAGCGGCAGGCTGTTGACACAAACTGCCGGGAAGCCATCGGGACCCGTCGCAGCAAGCGCACCTCCCGATCCTTGCCCCGATCCTTGTCCCTGTGCCGCGCCGCCCGTGCCTCCACTCGCGAAGCTAGAAGCTGTGGCTGTACCGCCGGCGCCTCCACTCGCGAAGCTTCCTGTGGTTGTGCCGCCGGTGCTCTGCTTTCCTTCCGAGGTGTTGGTGGCGTTTCCGCACCCCAAGATCATCGACATAGAAACAGCAGTGAAGAAGATGCCTTCGCGAAGGTGCATGAATGCCATTGAACCATGCTCGTTCAAACTGAACAAGGAGTTTGTCGCGATTGCGGCTTTGGGTTAACGCGGGGCAACTCTAATGGATCCCCCGTTCGAGAGGAAAAAGGTGGAGAGCTAGGAATTTATCACAGCGCGGCGTGATGCCCAATTGAAGAACACAGCGATAAGGGTCTTGAAATCTGACTTGCCGCGACCG
>CAZSUA010000182.1:9126-11121 GCA_964609655.1 uncultured Polyangiaceae bacterium
TGCCCAATTGAAGAACACAGCGATAAGGGTCTTGAAATCTGACTTGCCGCGACCGACGGGTACCCTCGGTAGGGAGGCCAACGCAGTTAGGAGAGCGCCAGCATGCGTTCGATGGGCAAGAGTGCGCGTTGCCGTAGCTCTTCTGCCATCTGAAGTTCGGGGCGCAAATCGCGGAGCGCCAAATAAACCTTCTCAGGCGTATTCAAACGCATGAACGGGCATTCATTGCAGTGGCAGTTAGCCTCGGGTGGCGCCGGGATAAAGAGCTTGGCGGGCGCCGCCTTCTCCATTTGGTGCAAAATGCCAGACTCGGTGGCCACAATAAACGTGCGCGCGTTGTCGTTCTGAACGTGTTTGAGAAGCGCTGCCGTGGAGCCAATGAATTCTGCCAGTTCTAAGAGTGGCTCTTCGCATTCCGGATGGGCAATCAGCTGGGCTTCGGGATGCTGGCGCTGCAGATCTACCACCTTCTTCAGGCTGAAGGTTTCGTGAACGATGCAGCTTCCTGGCCAAATCTGCATGGCACGCCCCGTTTGCTTCACCAGGTAACGGCCAAGGTTCTTATCGGGCGCAAACAGGATCGTGCGATCGGCAGGAATGGCACGGATCACCTTTTCAGCGTTGCTCGAGGTGCAGATGTAATCGCTCTCGGCTTTTACTTCCGCAGAGCAATTGATGTAACTCACCACCACCGAGCCCGGGAATTGTGCTTTCCATTCGCGAAACGGCCCCACCGGGCAACCATCAGCCAGTGAACAGCCCGCCGCCATATCCGGCACGAGCACGATCTTCTCGGGATTCAGAATTTTGGCCGTCTCCGCCATAAAATGCACACCCGCGAAAAGAATCACATCGGCTTGCGTGCGTTTGGCCTCTTGCGCTAACTGCAGCGAATCGCCGATGAAGTCCGCCAAATCTTGAATTTGCCCTTCTTGATAGAAGTGCGCCAAGAATACTGCATTTCGATCGCGCTTGAGGCGTTTGATCTCTTCGACCAGTTGAGCCAGCGGGAGATCGACGGACGGAGAGGCGGCAGCAAGCGACATGTACGAAACCTAGAGCGAGTCCTCTAAGATGGCCATCACTTGCGCAAGATGGGCGGGGAAATCGCGGGATTCCTGGCTTTGATGGGGCGAATCCGTGCTTCACGCCCCGGTCGGAGGTGCGCTATGAGTTTCGGCCAGTGGCGGCACCCCGGTTAAGAGCGAGCACTCAAGTGAATAGCCCCCCAGAGAGCAAGCGTGAACCTGTAGTGTTGGTGCACGGGATTTGGAATACGGCGCGGGTGTTTGGCAAATTCTCGAGGAGGCTTGAGCAAGCGGGATTCGAGGTGCACGCTTGGAATGCAACGCCCAGCAATGGTTCAGCGTCGCTCGGCAAGTTGGCGGAGCAATTGGCGGAGCGCATCGACAGCGCGTTGGGCCAAAAGCGGCCATTCTCGCTGGTTGGTTTCAGCATGGGTGGCATGGTGTCTCGGATCTATTTGCAACGCCTCCATGGCGCGCGTCGGGTTCAGAAATTCGTGAGTATCGCGGCTCCCCATCACGGCACGTTTTGGGCGCGCTTTTCAAAGAAACCAGGCATCGCGGAAATGCGCAGCGACAGCGAGTTACTCACCGAGCTCAATCGCGATCTCATTGAGCTCGCGACGCTTCCGTGTTTGTCGCTGTACACGCCCTACGATCTGATGATTCTCCCCGCGCGGAGTTCGGAGCTGGGGCTGGGCCAAGTCAGAAAGGTCTCTGTCGCCTTGCATCAACTCATGCTGAATGACCGACGTGTGGCGCGGGCCACTGTTGAGTTTCTGAAAGGCGAAGGCTCCGACTAGCCAAAAGCCCGTGAGCAACAGGGTGGGGTGTGCTACGAGACGCCGCAATGAATCCTGTAGTTGCTGTTCAAGATCTCCGTTGCGAATACACTCCTGAGCCGCTCGGGCTCGATACACGGGCACCGCGTTTCAGCTGGAAGCTCATGGATGCCGCGGCTAGCCGCGGC